>RFGI01000041.1 GCA_003696725.1 Planctomycetota bacterium
CCGGGCGGGGCGGCTCGGCGCCGGCGGCTCGAGGAGCGCCCGATGGCGCGAGCGACGCGGGCGCGATCGGCTTTGCGCCCGGCGGGCTCGCCAGCGCCGAGGCGGACCCGGCCCTGATGCGCGTCCTGAGCGACCGCGACCGGCGGCTCATCGCCCGGTACTTTGCCCTGATGAGCCGATCGCGGGCGCCGAGTTCTGAGCGGGCCGAGCCGTGACGCCGCGCCGGGTCATGCCGCTGGCGGCGCTGGTGTGCGCGATCGGCGCGGGAGCCTCGGCGCCGGAAGCCGAGCCGGTGGACACGGTCCGGCTGGCGCTGGTGGATCACGGCGGGCTCGCCGCGGGCCGGTGCTTTAGCGCGGGGTTCCTGGACCTGCTGGCGTACGAAACGACGATCCGTGTCAGCCGGGAGCTGGACCGCGTCGCGCTGTCGGACGTGCGGCTGTTCGAGTATCCGCTGGCGATCCTGACGGGCGAGGGAGAGGTGAGGCTCAACGATCTTGAGCGCGCGATGCTGGCGCGGTACCTGCGGTCCGGCGGGACGATGATCGTGTCGGCGGGGTGCTCGAACCCACTGTGGGCGCAGTCCATGCGGCGGGAGCTGGCCGAGGCGCTGCCGGGGGCGACGCTGGCCCCCGTGCCGAGGGAGCACCCGGTCTTTCACGCGGTGTTCGAGGTGGCCGACCTGGTGACGACCAAGGGGCGCCCGGGGACGCTCCTGGGCGTGTGGGTGGGCGGCCGGCTGGCGCTGGTCTACTCGCCGGAGGGGCTCAACGACACGGCGTCGGCGGGGGGGTCGTGCTGCTGCTGCGGCGGGGACGAGATCCGTCAGGCCCGGTTCCTCAATGCGAATCTGGTGGCCGTCGCCCTGACGCGGTGAGGCGTCACCGGCCGATCACCGCTTTCGTGCGCCCCGGAAACGACCGATACGATCGCCGAGGATGTGGCGCGCGATCGACACGCTCCGGCTCTATGCGCTGGTCCTGACGGCGCCGGCGACCGTGCTGTGGGCTCGCGCGCTGGGCCCGGCGACCGGGGCGCTGCTGATCACGACGCACGCGGCGATCGTGGTGTTCGCGTCGGCGTGGTCGGCGCGGTGCGACGAGGCCGAGGGCCTGGCGCCCAGGCTCCGCTGGGCGGGGCCCCTGGGCCGGGCGCACGCGGGCGCCGTGGAGATCGGCGTCCCGGTCGGCTTCGCGATGGCGTTGATCCTGACGTGCTCGCTGATCGTGGCCAACGTGTGGGTCGGGATCGGCGCGGCGCTGGCGCTCGTGGGCGCGGCGTGGCTCGGGGGCCTGCCCCGGCGGGATCGGCTGGCGCGGGTCGAGCTGGTCGGGCCGGTGGGGCTGCTGGCGGGGCCGGGGCTGTTGTTCCGGCTGCACGCCTGGGAGCCGCCGGCGGGCGTGGCGGCGCTGGACGAGGCAGCGCCCGCGCCGGCGGAGATGGCCACGCTCGCGGGACGCGTCGTCCGGCCGGAGGTGATCCCGGGCCCGGCGCTGGCGGCGACGCTTCTGGCCGCCGCGGTCCTGCTGGTCGCGATCCTGCTGTGCCTGATCCGCGACCGGTCGGCGGACGAACTCGACGGGCTGCGCACGACGGTGACGCGGATCGGCCGGGCCGGCGGCGTGGCCCTGGCGTGGGCGTGGATGCTGGCCGTCGCGCTGTGGTGCGTGATCGGGGTTGGCGCGGGCTGGTGGGCGTGGCCGGCGGCGGCGGCCGGGTCCTGGACGGTCGCGGCGGCCGGCGCGTGCCTGACCGCGCATCGGGACGACCTCGCGGTGGGCGTGTGGTGGGTCGGGGCGACGGTCGCGGCGGTGTGGGCGATGGCGACCGTGTGAGGCGCGGTCAGGCCGGCCGGCGGGCCGGGGCGTCGGGCCTCACGGGCGCGGTGTGGATCTCGGGGGCGGCGTCGCCGAGCGGCTCGTCGTCCTCGTCTTCCGCGTCGTCGTCATCCTCCTCTTCCTCTTCGTCCCAGTCCTCCTCGTCCTCGTCCCACTCGCCGTCCTCGGCTTCATCCTCTTCGTCGTCCTCTTCGTCGTCCCACTCCTCGTCCGATTCGTCGTCCTGGTCGTCGGTCTCGACGCCGTCCCAGTCCTCGGCTTCGTCGGCGCCCTCCTCGTCCGCGTCTTCGTCGTCGTCGATCGAGGCGCGCGCGTCGCCGGCGGCCGCGGCTGCCGGGGCCGGCGTCTCGGCCGGCGCAGTGGTGTCGAAGAGTTCCGGTTGACCATCGGCCAGGGCCCGCAGCTGGGCGCGCATCTCCTCCCACTGCTCGGGCGTGACGACGACCTCGCGTGCGACGGTGCCCTTGTAGGCGCCGATGACCCCGACCTCGCCCATGAGGTCCACGAGCCGGCTGGCGCGGGTGTAGCCGATGGCCAGGCGCCGTTGCAGGAGCGAGACCGAGCCCCGCTTGGTCTCGAGGACGATGTCCACGGCGCGCTCGAAGAGCGGGTCTTCGAGGGCCGATTGCAGCCCGCGGGCCTCGTGCTCCTCGGGGGCGTCCTCGCCGGGGGCGCGCAGCTGCACGAGTTGGCGCTCGAAGGTCGGGGCGGCCACGTCCTTGAGGAACCGCACCACCCGGCGGGTCTCGCGGTCGTCGACGAGGGTGCCCTGGGCGCGGATGAGCTTATGCGAGCGCGGCGAGAGGAAGAGCATGTCGCCCTGACCCAGCAGCAGCTCGCCGCCCTTCTGGTCGAGGACGATGCGGCTGTCCATGCCCGAGGCGACCTTGAACGTCATCCGCGCCGGCATGTTGGACTTGATCAGCCCGGTGACCACGTTGGCCTGCGGGCGCTGGGTGGCGAGGACCAGGTGGATGCCGACGGCGCGGGCCTTCTGGGCGATGCGGACGATGGCGCCCTCGACCTCCTTGTGGGTCATCATCAGGTCGGCGAGCTCGTCGATGACGAACACCAGGTAGGGCAGCCGGCGCGGGATGGACGCGGCCTCGCGCTCCGACGCCGGCGCCATGCGCTCGAGCAGCTCCTCTTCGTCGAGTTCGTTGTACGAGCCGATGTCGCGCACGCCCGCCTCGGCGAGGAGCTCGTACCGCTCGTCCATCTTGGCGACGGCCCACTCCAGGATCGCCGCCGCCTTGGACATCTCCGTCACCACCGGGCACATCAGGTGCGGGATGTCGCGGAACGCCGAGAGCTCGACCATCTTGGGGTCGATGAGCACGAGCTTGAGCTCGTTGGGCTTCTTGGTGAACAGGAACCCCATGATGATGGTGTTCAGGCACACGCTCTTGCCCGAGCCCGTGGTCCCGGCGATCAGGACGTGCGGCGCCTGGGCCAGGTCCTCGATCAGCGGCTCGCCCGAGGCGTCCTTGCCCAGGAACATCGGAAGCCGCATGCGCGCGACGCGGTCGGCGTCCTGGGCGCAGGTCATCAGCTCTTTGAGCCGGACCTTCTCTTTCTTGAGGTTCGGCGCCTCGACGCCCACGGTGTCGCGCCCGGCCATGTTGGGCACGATCCGGATGTTGATGGTCTTGAGCGCCCGGGCGATGTCGCTCGAAACCGCCGTGAGCCGGGAGACCTTGGTCCCCGGCGCCAGGCGCACCTCGAAGAGTGTGATCACGGGTCCGGAGTCGATGCCCACGACCTCGCCGTCGATCTTGTAGACCCGCAGGGCCTCCTCCAGGGCCTCGGCCTGCTCGCGGACGTGCTGCTCCATCTCCTCGGAGAAGGACTCCTCGGGGTCCTCCAGGAGGTCCAGGCCCGGGAAGCGGTAGTTCTCCATCACCGCGGCGTTCTGGATGTCGCGGAGGTGGTCCTCGGTGGACTCGGCGCGGGCGGCGCTGGCGAAGCGCACCGGCAGGCCGGCGATCTTCTCGCGGGCGGCGTCGGCGTCGAAGACCTGCGGGGCGCCGGGCAGGTCCTCCTCGGGGTCGGGCTGAGCGGCCGGTGCGTGCGCGGACCGGCGGGCGCCGGCGCCCGCGGCGTGGGGGCGCGAACGGGCCGGCCGGTCCTCCTCGTCGAGGTCCGTCTGCCGGACGCGATGGGCCCGGCGCCGATCGCCCATACGGGCCATCAGTCGGAGCGACATCGCCCGAACCGCGGGCGCCAGCCGCCGCGCCAGGGCCGCCGGCGCCCGGACGACCCACTGATCGAACGCCAGCACCGCCCCGACCCCGGCCGCCAGGGCGAGCCACACGGCCGTCCCCGCGACGCCAAAGCGCAGCGTCAGTTCATGCACCGCGGCGATCGCGACCAACCCACCGGCGCCCTCGGGCCGATCGCCGGAGTTGGGCCAGAACAGAGCGTGGGCACCCGAGATCGCCAACGCCAGGGTCGTCAGCCCCACCAACCTCAACGCCGGCTGGCCCACGGGCCTGCGGGCGACGGCCAGACCCAGCCACAGCCCCGTCCCGGCCAGCAGCGCCCAGACGCCGACGCCCAGCGTGCCGATCAGCCACTCGCTCACATAGGCGCCGACCGGTCCGATCCAGTTGGCTGGGTCGGGGTTGGGTGGGACCACGCCGCCGGCGGCGGTGTCGGCGGGGTCGTGGCTCAGGAGGCTCGCCGCGAGCAGGAGCCACAGGGCGACGGCGCCGAGCGTCAGCGTCCAGCGCCACACGGGGGCGTGTTCGGGCGGGGTGGGTCGACGTGCGGGCATGATGCGGGCGGGCTCTCTCTGCTGCCGGGTGGAACGCGGGCGCGGATCGTGCGCATCGCCGGTGATTATCGTCGGCCCGGCGGGCGTCGGGCGAGCAATCTGTGAAGGGGGCGGCATCGGCCGGTTTCTGCGCACGATCGGCGATCGATGAGCCGATAGACGCCGGGCATGGAGGCCCGCCCGGGACACGTCGGATCGCCGAAGCAGGTCGTGGTGGTGGGCCTGCCGGAGACGGCGCCGCCGCTGGCTGAGTTGCTCGCCCGGCTTGCCGATGGCCCGGTCGTGCGGGGTGTGGTCCTGGTCGGCGAGACGGACGCGGCCGGGTCCGATCCGAGCGCCCAGGGCCCCCTGCTGGGCGTCGAGGCCGACCTGCCCCTGTTGCACGCGCGGTACGGCTTCGACGCCGCGGTGATCACGCTGCCCGGGGCGATGGCCGGCGCCATCGAGCGGGTCTCGCGGGCCCTGCGCGCGCTGGGCGTGCGTCCGATCGTGCACCCGCCGGTGCAGGACGCGCTGGAAGCGCGATCGGCCGACCCGGCGGAGATGGACCTGGCGTCTCTGGTGGGCCGGTCGCCGCGGCCGATCGACCCGCGGTTCGCCCGCCGGGCGGTGGCCGGCCGGCGCGTCGCGGTCACCGGCGCGGGCGGGAGCATCGGCTCGGAGTTGTGCCGGATCGTGGCGGCGTACGAGCCGGCCGAGCTCCTGTTGATCGAGCGCTCCGAGCACGCCCTTTTCGAGATCGACCGGGAGATCGCGGGCCGATTTCCCGGCGTCGATCGGCAGGCGCTGCTGCACGACGTCGTGGACGAGCGCGCCACGCGGGCGGTGTTCGAGCGGCGCCGACCCGAGGTCGTCTTCCACGCCGCGGCGCACAAGCACGTGCCGATGCTCGAGGACCACCCGGCCCACGCCGTGAACAACAACGTGTTCGGCACGGCGTCGGTGGTCGACGCGGCGCTCGCCGTCGGCGTCGACCGCTTCGTGCTGATCTCGACAGACAAAGCGGTCAACCCGTCGTCGGTGATGGGGGCGACCAAACGCTTCGCCGAGCTCTATGTGCGGTGGGCGGCGCGGCGCGGGCCGACCCGCTGCTCGATGGTGCGGTTCGGGAACGTGCTCGGCTCCAGCGGGAGCGTCCTGACGATCTGGGCGAAGCAGATCGCGGCCGGCCGGCCCGTCACCGTCACCGACGCCCGGATGACGCGCTACTTCATGACCATCCCCGAGGCGGCGTCCCTGGTGGTGCAGACCGCCGGCCTGGACGCGGCCCCCGGCGCCGCCGACGTCTTCGTCTTGGACATGGGCCAGCCCGTGCGGATCGTGGACCTCGCGGCCCGGTTCATCCGGGCCCACGGGCTCCGGCCGATCGGGGCCGGGATCGACCCCCCGCCGGGCCCGTCGCCGATCCACCGCGTCATCCAGACCGGCGCCCGGCCGGGGGAGAAACTCCACGAGGAACTCGTGCACGCCAACGAATCGCTGAGGGCGACGAGCATAAATGGGGTAAACACCTGGTCTGGGCCGGCGATCCCGGAGTCCGAGGCGGCCCGGATGATGGAGGAACTGGCGTCCGTCCGCCGTTCCCTCGACGCTGACGCGGTTCTCGGCGTCATCAGGCGCTGGACGCCGACGCTCGCGATCGAGACGCATCAAGGGGTTTGCCCCGGGTCCGCCTGCGGATCCTCCGGCGAGGCCGCTTGATTTTTCCCGGGACCCGAGGCCACAATCTCCGAAAGATGAAGGCGGCGTCAAGGCCCGCGGTTGGTGCGGGCGGGGCCCGATCGAACTCCTCCTCCGACGCGACATGACCCCAACCCAAGCCGAGGCTGTGCTGGCCGACTCCCTCCGCGTGCGCGACGAGGTCCGACGCGCGCTGGCGGCTCTCGACCGGCTCGGCGCCGAGTCGGCCCAACGCGGCGCGGACCTCGATCGCGACGCGATCCTGGTGGTCACCGGCCGGACCTCGCTGGACCGGGCCCTGGACTCGGCGCGCGGGATGCTCGATCGGCTGGACCGGTCGATCCGCGAGTCCTCCCTCGGCGCCGGCGCCAATGGGTTTGACGCGGGGTCGCGCAACGGTCACCGTGCCGGCCATGCCGAGCCTGTCACCAACGGCGTCGTCACTCGCCGAGTCGAGCCCGCCGCGCCCCGTCCTGCGCGTCCGGAGACTTGACCCGGGCGCGACGCTCCCCGCGTACCACTCCGACCACGCCGCGGGCCTGGATCTCGCGGCGTGCCTCGCAGCGCCCGTGACCGTCGAGCCCGGCGCGATCCACCTCATCGGCTGCGGGTTCGCCATGGCCCTGCCCGAGGGGTACGAGGCCCAGGTCCGCCCACGCTCCGGGCTCGCGGTGAGATTCGGCGTGACCATCCCCAACGCCCCCGGCACCATCGACGCCGACTACCGCGGCGAGGTGAAAGTCGCGCTCATCAATCTCGGCGCCGAGCCGTTCACCGTCGAGCCCGGCATGCGCATCGCGCAGATGGTCGTGGCGCCCGTTGCGCGCGCGGCGGTGGTCGAGGCCGATTCGCTGGATGAGACCGCCCGGGGCCCGGGCGGGTTCGGGTCAACCGGCGTCTGACCCGGCGCCGGCGTCCCGCGCCGGGTCGATCCGCCGCAGGTGCTCCCAGGAGTACAGGCCGGTGCGGTGCCCGTCGCTGAAGGTGATGCGCACGGCGTAGTTGCCGACCAGCTCGGCGGACTCGGCCCGCAGCGGCGCGCCGCCCGCCGCCGACGCCGGCAGCACGGTCAGCGGGTTGCGGGCCATCTCCTCGCGGAGCTCGCGCTGCTCGGCCGAGGGCGACATCCGCCGCAGATGCGCCACCGGGTAGAACGACGTCGAGCCGTCCTGCCAGACGACGGTCAGGCCCTTCTCGCGATCCAGGTCGAGCGTCCGCGGTCGCATCACGCGCGGAGTGTACGCGCGGCCGGGTCAGCCGTCGTCGGGCTGATCGTCCTCCGGCCCGGCGTCGTGCTGATCGGACGCCTGGTCGCTGCGCATCACGACGATGGTCCCGCCGATGAGGTCCCCGGTGTGCCGGCGGTTCGGATCGACCAGCACCAGCGCCACCAGCGGCGGGACCAGCACTTTGACGAGGTTGCGCGTCAGCGCCTGCCAGAGGCGCACCCGCGGCCCTCTGGTCGACGCCACCCGGCAGCCGGTCATCGCCTTGCCCGCGGTGCGCCCGGCGAGCCACTCGCCCAGCGTCCCGTGCAGGACGTAGATCGCCGACGTCGCCAGCACCGGCCAGGAGTCCGCGCCGTCGAGCAGCACCAGGTGGCTCGGGTCGATCGCGTCGATGACCGGCACGCGGAAGACCAGGGCGCTGACGCCCGCGGCGAGGGCCGCGTCGATCGCCCCCGCCAGCGTCCGGCGGGCCAGGTCCGCGATCGCGAACCCCGGGGCGGGCCGGGCCTGGTCCGGCGTCTCCGGCTTGAGCAGGAACAGCAGGACGCCCAGCATCACCGCGCTGAGCAGGAACCCCACCAGGCGCAGGTCCGAGGGCGTCAGCGGCGGGCCGAACCGGGCCGGGCCCCGGAACAGCGTCTCACCCGTGACGCCCGAGACCACGGCCAGCGAGATCTGCTCCGCGTTCTCCCCGGCCGACCAGAAGACCACGACGTGATCGCCCAGGCGCGCCGGCGCCGCGCCCGGCCCGACACCGTCGACGTGGGCCAGCGGCAAGGATCGGCCGTCGCGGTGAAGGATCAGCGACAGCCCGCCCGCGGTCGGCGAGGGCGTCACGATGCCGATCGGCAATGCGATGCGATCGGCGCTGAGGATCGCCGGGTCGATCGCCCGGCCGGTCCACGGGCCGTCGAGCGTCTCGAGCGTCCACAGCTCGGCGCCGGCGTCCGTCCGCGCCAGCAGGGCCAGGCCCGGCCCGGCGTCCAGCGCATCGACGAACTCGGCGCCCGGCGCCGGGGGGAGCGGCTGAGCGGTCCACCCCTCGCGCGTCAGCACACTCAGCGACCAGCCGTCGCCCGTCTGGATCAACGCGGCCAGCCCCAGCGCCGTGTCGGCGGCGGCGACGAGCCGGCCGCTTGTCTCCAGCGGGGGTTCGACCGCGAAGCGGTCGGGCGGGTCGAAGAAGGTCGTCTCGAGGCCCCCCGGCCCGCGCCGGCTCACGGCGCGCATCGACCGCACGGGATGGGACCGGACGCCGTCTTGCGCCCTCGGCGCGTAGATCAGCGTGAGCCGGCCGTCGTGAGCGGTCACAACCAGCGGCGGCTCGAGGACCGGGTGCGCCCGCAGGACGCCGACCGCGCCGATCGCGCCCGCCAGGGACGTGTGGTGCAGCCGGCCGACGGTCCGTGTCGAGGCGCCGGTCCCGCCGAGCGTCGGCGCGTCGACGGGGATGATGAGCCAGGCTTGGTTCCCGTCGCCCGCGGCGATCGGCCTCCAGCCCTGCCGCGCCGGCGTCGCCTGCGCCGACGCCGCGCCGATCAGCGCGGCCAGCGCCGCCGACGCGAGCGTCGCGATGCCACGGGCTCGGCTCATCCGTCCAGCGCCGATCGCTCGCACCCCTCGTCCAGGACGAGCACCTCCGCCGGCCGGAACGCCGAGCGCAGGGCCTCGAAGTCGAACGCCCGGTCGGAAAGCCGGCCTCGGCGCGATCGCCCGTCTTCCGCGTCGGACAGGTGCAGCGCCAGCCGGGTCCCGCTCTGTTCGTGCGAGACTTCGATCCGTGTCGCGAGCATGGGAAAGAACCCGCCCTCGTCGCGCTGCGCGACCGGCGCTTCGTCCTCGAGCACGGCGACGAGCCGATCCGTCCCGTCGGGGCCGATCAGTTCCACCCGCCGGGGCAGGCGGGCCTCGGCGTCGAGCCAGAGGCGCTCGCGCGCCCCGCGTCGGTCGAAGGACGCGACGATGAACCGGCCGTCGTCGCTCCAGGCCGTCTCGCCCCCGGACGCGGGGATCGGGGAGGCCCCGATCAGGTCGATCAGCGCCAGCGGGTCCGCGGGCAGGCCCAGGGGCTCGGCGCACGGCTCGCCCAGGTTCTCGACCCGGCCGACAGCGACCCGCGGCGTGTCAAACTTGTCGAAGAACCACACCCGCTCGCCGTCGGTCCCCAGCCAGGCGTAGGTCTCTCCCAGTTTGCCGATCGAGAGGGCCACGTCCGAGGGCTGGCGGATCTGGAGGTGCCCCTCGCCCTGCTCGCGCCGCCGACGCCCGCGGTCGTCGACGTACCACAGCTCCACGACGGCCCGGGCCCAGATGCGGTCGAGCCGTGCGGCCCGCGCGTTGTGACCTTCGGCGACGGCCTCGTACGCGGGCGGCGGGCTGTCGCGAACGATCACGCGCGGCCGGCTCGCGCACCCGGGGGCCCCGATGACGACCACGCACAGCACGACGAGCGCTACCCGGCGGGTCACGCCTCACCCCGCAGGGCCTCGTCCAGGCTCTCGCTCGCCGCGGCGATCGTCTCGGCGGTCAGGCCCGGGTCCGGCACGGCGATCGGGGGCTCGTTGGCGTCCGCGCCGCGGCGGCGCAGCAGCATCACGCGCTGCCCGGATCGCTCCTCGACGCCCACGTGGCGGAACAGCCGGCGGCGCGTCAGGTGCAGGGCCAGGATGAAGCGGAAGGCGCGCTGCTGATCGCCCTCGGCGCCGTCGAGACTCTCGAAGATGCCCAGCAGGTCCTCGTCGTCGACCGCCGGCGAGGCCTTCGCCTTCGACGCCGGCACGACCCGCCGCCAGAAACAGAACAGGCGCTCGGGCCGGGGCGCCGACGCCCACGCGTCCTCGGCGTAGTCCAGCCTTGTCAGGGCGCCGGTCTGAGCGTCCTCGATCAGCACGGCGACCGCGGGCTCGCCCGGTTCGAGCGCCCGGCCCGTGGCGGCGCACACACCGGTGAACCGGCCGAGATCGAAAGGGGCGCTCGAGGATCGGGTCATGGGCGTGTCCGTGCCGGCGTCGGTCGGCAGTGTAGCCGCCCGCCGATCCCGGCTGGGGGTCAGCACGCCTCGAAGAATCGCCGAGTGGTGCCGCCCGGCCCGATCCTCGCCGACACCTCCCCGCCGCAACGCGGGCACCGGCCGACGTACCGGTCGCCGGTCGGGGCGCGGTACACGCGGGCGTAAACGTGGCAGCACCGGAACCACACGCTCAGCCAGGGCCTGGCCGGTCGGGGCGCCGACGCCGACGACCGCTCGGGCCGGCCGGCGCATGAGAACTCCACGCTGTCGCGCGGGTCGGGCATCGCCGGCTTGTATCGGCGCCGATCCGCGGGCGGCTTCACCCCACGCTCGGGCGGTTCAGCCCGCCGAGTGGGGGTACGATCCGGCGGCATGATCCTCCTGACGCCCGGACCGACGCCCGTGCCCGATCGCGTGCTCGACGCGATGCGCCGCCAGCCGATCCCGCACCGGTCGCGGGCCTTCGAGACGCTCCTGGCCGGGTGTCAGCCGGGGCTGCGCCGGCTTTTCTCGACAGACGGGGCGGTGCTCACCCTCGCCGGCAGCGGGACGACCGCGATGGAGGCGATCATCCGCTCGCTCGCCCCCGTGTCCGGCTCGGTCGTGGCGTGCCACAGCGGGAAGTTCGGCGAGCGCTGGGCCGAGGCCGCTCGCCGGGCTGTCGCAGGCCGGGGGGGTGCGGTGCGCGAGGTCCGGGCGCCCTGGGGCGAGCCGATCACGCCCGACGCCCTGCGCGCGGCGCTCGCGGCTGCGCCCGACGCGGGGCTGGTCGTGTTCGTGCACAGCGAGACCAGCACCGCGACGGCAAGCGACGCGCGGGCGCTCGCCTCGGTCGTCCGTGAGTCGGCGCCCGGCGCGCTGGTGGCGATGGACGCGGTGACCTCGGCGGGCGTCCTGCCGCTGGAGATGGATCGGTGGGGGATCGACGCGGCGGCGACGGCCTCGCAAAAAGCCCTCGGGCTGCCCCCGGGGCTGGGGTTCGTCGCCCTCGGCGAGCGGGCCGAGGCACGGCTCGCGGACGCGGCGCCCGATCTTTCCCTTTCGCTCGACCTCGCCCGCGCGCTGGGCGCTCACCGCGCCGGCCGGACGCCGTTCACACCCGCGATCAACCTGGTCTTCGGCCTCGCCGAGGCGCTCGCGATGATCGACGAGGAGGGCGCGGGCGCGCGCGTCGAGCGTGCCGCGCGTCTGGCTCGCGCGACCCGGTCGGCCGCCGGCGCCGCCGGACTGGGCCTGCCGTCGCGGGCCCCGAGCGATGCGGTGACCGCGGTCGAGGCGCCCGATGGGCTCGCCGACCGCGCACGCGCCTGGTGCGAGCGGGAGCGCGGCGTGCTCCTCGCCGGCGGGCAGAACCAGTGGGCTGGCCGGGTGATGCGGATCTCGCACATGGGTTCCGTGGGCGACGCCCAGACGCGCGCCGGCGTGGGCGCGATCCTCGACGCGCTGGACGGCCTGGCGCCCGGCGCCTTCGACACCGCCGCGGGGCGCGACGCGCTCGAGGCGCGGCTCGCCGAGCCGATCCGGGGGAGCGCCGCATGACGCCCGACGAGCCGCTCGATCACTTCGCCGACCGCCTGGCGGCCGCGACCCGCGCCAAGCGCACGCCCGCCTGCGTCGGGTTGGACCCGGTGGTGGAGCGCCTGCCGGAACCGCTGCGCCAGGGGGCCGGCGACGGCGCCGAGGCCGTTGAATCGTTCAGTCTCGGCGTGCTGGCCGCCGTCGAGGGCGCGGTGGGCGTGGTCAAGGTGCAATCGGCGTGCTTCGAGCGCTTCGGCGCCGAGGGCCTCACCGCGATGCGCCGCGTCATCGGCCGGGCGCACGAGTACGGCCTGGTCGTGATCCTGGACGCCAAGCGCGGGGACATCGGCGTCAGTGCGGCCCACTACGCCGCGTTCGCCTTCGGCGCGATGGACGCCGACGCCGTCACCGTCAACGCTTCCCTCGGCGCCGACACGCTCGAGCCCTACCTGGCGCCCGAGCACGCGGGGCGCGGCGTGTTCGTCCTCGTGCGCACCAGCAACCCCGGCAGCGACGGCGTGCAGTCGAAGGTCCTTATCGACGGGCGCAGCGTGGCGGAGATGACGGCCGATCTCGTCGCGAACGTCGCCGCCGGTCGGATGGGCGCGTGCGGGCTGTCGGACGTCGGCGCCGTCGTCGCGGCGACCAAGCCCGCCGACGCCCGCGCCCTGCGCGAGCGTTTGCCGCGGTCGTGGATCCTCGTCCCCGGGTTCGGCGCCCAGGGCGGGACGCCCGAGACGGTGCGCGACCTGTTCCGCGCCGACGGCTCGGGCGCGATCGTCACCGCCAGCCGCAGCGTGATCTACGCCTTCGAGGGCGCCGGGGGCGACTGGCGCGCCGCGGTGCGCGACGCGGCCGCGCGGTTCGCCCGGCAGATCGCGGGCCTGGCGCACCCCGCCGACTGACGCCGACCGTCGCATGGCCTTCCGCGTTCTCATCGCGCCGGATTCGTTCAAGGGCACGCTGTCGGCGGTCGAGGCCGCTCGCGCCATGGCCCGAGGGACCGAGCGCGCCGCCGCCCAGTTCGGCCGGCGCGTCCACCCGGACGAGTGCCCGATGTCCGACGGCGGGGAGGGTTTCGCCGAGATCGCCCGACTCGCCACGCGCGGCAAGGAGCGCCTCGCGCCCGTGCTCGACGCCGCCGGGCGTCACGCCGACGCGCGTTGGACGCTCTGCGGGCCACGTGCGCCGAGGCTCCCGGCGACGACGCGCCTGGTGCGCGCCCGCATCGCGGACGCGGTGTTTTCGCTGTTGACTCCGATCCCGGGGCTGCCCGGGGTCGCCCTGAGCCGGGGGCGTACGGCGGTCGTCGAATCCGCCCAGGCGGTGGGCCTGGCGAACCTCGAGCCGGCGCTGCGCGCGCCGCGGGCGCTGACGTCCTTCGGGGTGGGCCAGCTGATCGGTCGGGCGCTGGAGGCCCAGGCGTCGGCCGTCGTCGTCGGGCTGGGTGGGTCGGCGACGTGCGACGGCGGGATCGGGATGGCGCAGGCGCTGGGCGCCGTCTTTGAACTCTCGGGCGAGCCGCCGCCGGAGCCACCCGAGCCGGGCCAGGCGCCGCCGCAGGGCCGGCCCCTCACCGCGGGCGACCTCCCACGCATCCGCTCGGTCGACGCGCGCTTCATGCACCCGGCCCTGGCGAGCGTGCCGGTGATCGCCGCGTGCGACGTGGACACCCCGCTCTTTGGCGAGCTCGGCGCCGCCCGCGTCTTCGGCCCCCAGAAGGGCGCGACCGAGGAGGTCGTGTTCGCCCTCGACGAGGGGCTTCGGAGTCTGGCGCGCACCTGCGCGCAAGCCGGGCTCCGCGCCGACCCCGACGCGCCCGGCGCGGGGGCGGCCGGCGGGCTTGGGTTCGGGCTGGCGGCGTTTCTCGGCGCCGACCTCGTCTCCGGCGCGGACCTCGCCGCGAGGCTCGTCCGCCTCGACGCGCGGGCGAAACGGGCGCACCTCGTGCTGACCGGCGAGGGCCGGCTCGACGCCCAGACCATGCACGGCAAGGCCTGCCTGCGCGTGGCCCGCGCCGCGGGCCGCGCGGGCGTCCCGGTGATCGCGCTGGTCGGCTCGACGGGGCCCGGGTGGGAACGGCTGACCCGCGCCGCCGGCGGGCCCATCGACCGGGTCGAGACGATCACACCGCCGGGCGCCGGGCCCCGCAGCGCCGGGGACGACGCCGCGTCGAGGCTGGAGGAGGCCGCCGCCCGCGTGGTCCGCGACCGGCTTAGCCGCCATCACTGACCCGCGCGCGGGGGCCGGTCCGCGTCGGGGCCTGCCCGATCGTCTATCCTGCGGGCATGGCCATCCGCGATGAAGACATCGTTCCCGTCAGCGCCCCCCCGCTCAACGCGCTGGAGAACGTGTACCTGCCGGAGATCGCGCGGGGCTTCGGCGTGACGCTGCGGCACCTGGCGACCTCGTGGAACAAGGGCAAGACCACGAGGGCCATGGAATACCCCGAGGAGCGCCGCGAGATGCGCCCCGTCGAGAAGGGCGGGCAGTTCAAGGACAACTTCCGGGGGGTGCACCGCCTCAACCGCGACGCCGCGGGCCGCGTCAAGTGCGTCGCGTGCATGATGTGCCCGACGATCTGCCCGGCCAACTGCATCCATATCGACGCCGCCGACTCCCCGTGGGACGACCGGGAAAAGTACCCGCGGAAGTTCGAGATCGACGAGCTGCGGTGCATCTACTGCGGCATGTGCGAGGAGGCGTGCCCCGTCGACGCGATCGAGCTGACGCCCGAGTACGACATCACCGGCCTCTCACGGCAGGAGATGGTCTTCGACAAGGAGAAACTCCTGGCGGTGTACGACGCGACGATCGAGAAGAAGCCGATGTGAGTGGGCTGCTCGTCAATATCGATGAGTTACTGGGTGATGGAGAGAGAAATGAGCATGTGGAAGGTCTTCTTGCGCTCATGGCTCTCGGGAATCGACTTTCTACCCTCGTCGTCCTGCTTCATGACCTGCACACGC
>RFGI01000213.1 GCA_003696725.1 Planctomycetota bacterium
CCGCGTCGAGGCGCAGGCCGAGGGCCTCGTCGTACGCCCCGGGGTCGTCGAGGACGAGCAGACGCCCGGCGCAGACGGGGACCACGACCCCCGCGCCGAGCAGCCCACGGAGGGCCTCCTCGTACACGCCGACGGTGAACGGCTGGCTCCGCCGCCAGACGGATCGATCCGGCGGCTCCGCGGTCGCGGCTTTGAGTTGATCGACGAGCGCGCCCCCGTCGTCCCCGTACGGCACGATCACCCCGAACTGCGCTGTGCGGATCAGTCGGTACCGCTCGGCCGCCTCCTTGAACTGCAGACACGGGGTCCCTCCGGACACGTCGAAACACTCCATCACGCGGCGCGCATCGAGCCGATCGGATTGCTTCCAGATGTGATGGTGGAAATAGCGCTCGACGGTCTTGCGCGACAGCGGGTCCCCGCCCCCGGCGAGCGCCTCGCGGGCGCTCTCGGCGGCCTGTCGCACGGCCAGTGTCGAGGCCCGGTCGGTCTCAAAGATCACGAACCGCCCCTTGCGCGGTCCGCCCTCGCGGTTGCACCGGCCCGCGGCCTGCGCGATGGAGTCCAGCCCCGCCATCGCGCGGTACACAACCGGGAAGTCGAGGTCCACGCCGGCCTCGACCAGCTGCGTGCTGACAACGTGGACCGGGGCGCCCGAGGCGAGCCTGGCGCGGATCTCCTTGGTCAATGCGCTGCGGTGCGCCGGGCACATCTGGGCGCTCAGATGCAACGCGGTTGACACGCCTCGGTCCCGAAGCGTTCGCCAGAGATCCCGTGCATGCCCCCGCGTGTTGACCACGCACAACACCCGGTGTTCGCCCGCGAGGCGATCCGCCAGGTCGGCGTCGACGAGCCGGCCGGCCCGCTCGACCGTGACCCGCTCGAGATCTCGGAACATCGACGCCACCGCATTCTCGTTCCCGGTGATCTCTCGCGCTTGCGGGAGGCCGCCCGGGAACCCCTCGCGCCTGTTCAGGGCCGGCTGCGTCGCGGTGCACAGCACGATCGAGCAGCCGTAGTTCTCGCGGAGCTCGTCGAGGGCGGCGAGCGTCGGGCTGAGAAGTTCGACCGGCAGGGCCTGCGCTTCGTCGAAGATGAGGACGCTCCGCGCCAGACGGTGCAGTTTCCGGCATCGGCCCGGGCGGCTGGCGAAGAGCGACTCGAGAATCTGCACGTTCGTGGTCACGATCAGGGGCGCGTCCCAGTTCTCAGCCGCCAGCTTGGCCCACGGGTCGCCCTCGCGTTCATCCGGGTCGATCGCGCTGTGATGCTCCAGCACGGCGCCGGGGCCCGAAGCCGACAATGCGTCGCGGAACACTCGGGCGTTCTGCTCGATGATCGTGGTGAACGGCGCCGCGTACACAACCCGCCGCAGCCCGTGGCGGTCCGCGTGACGCAGAGCGAACAGGAGTGAGGACAGTGTCTTCCCGCTGCCCGTCGGCGCCGTGAGGGTGAACAAACCCGGCGGCAGAGCGGCTGCGTTGCGGCAGGCCTCTTGCAGCCGCCGGCGCGCCCGGCCCACGGCCGATCCCGCCGACACGAGCCCGGCCAGATGGTTCTCGAGAATCCTGAGAAGCGAGTGGATCGGTGGGGTCTCCACGCCTCGCCGCTCGGCGCGGCCCGCGGCCAGGAAGCGCTCGGTGGCCAGGTAATCCGCGTCAACCAGGCAGGAGAAGATCATGCGCGCAAAGAACGCGAGCCGGAAACCCATGCCTCGCGCGCTGTCGGCCAACTCGATCCCGGGGCGGGGGAGCCCGTCATCGGGCGGCGTCGTGAACGCGGCGGGCGCCCGGTCTTGCCACGGCTCGATACGCTTGCGGAGCCGGCTGTCCAGTCCGGCGACGCCCCCTCCCCCGTCGATCCAGTCGGGAAGACCTGAATGGTGGCCCGCGATGCAGAACGCGAGCAGCCGCCCAGGGTCGCCCAGCGTCGCGGCGGCGTGCTGCGCCCCGGCCGTCGAGTGATCGACTCGCCCGCGCGCCGATTCGCACGACGCGTCCGAGCGACCCGCACGGATGTATTCCTGGAACGCTTGGCTGTACTTGCCCAGATCGTGCCACAAGCCCGCGAGCCGGGCCCACGTTGCGGCGCCGTCGCAGAGCCCGCTCGCGTGGGCGGTGGCGAGAGTCGCGACAGCGCACAGGTGATCCTCCAAGGGTTCACGGCGGCCGCTCGATGGGTCTACGTGAGCGCACGCGCTACCTTGATCTGGGGCGGAGGTCATCACCATGAATCCGTTCCGCGAGCGGGCGCCGGTCCGCGCCCGCGCACCTGTTAGTTGGTTCTAATCTACAGGATGCGCATCCGCATTCAAGTGGTCGCGAACTCGAGCGTCGGCCGCTCTCGGACACGCGGACCAAGACCCATCAAGGAGCACGCCGGCGCTGATGCAACCGGGGGCGGTCGAGATCGCCCAGGATCCGGTCGCGCCTGCCGTTCACACTCGAGTGGACCTGCGGGCGGTTCAGGCTCGGCCTTGTCCGGCTCAACGACCCGATGGCATCGATCTCGCGATCGATCTCGGGAACCGGGTGTTCCGGCGGCGCCAAGGCGCCGCCGGGGCGGCGACGATGCACGGCGGATGTCGCGCAGCCGAGGCCCTTTTCATCGAATCGACACAACAGCCCGACGCCGTGCGGGCCCGTGCAATCAAGGTTCACTCTCTCGCGAACACACCGGACATACCGCAAGAATCATGCATGCGGAGAGGCTGCGGGAAC
>RFGI01000214.1 GCA_003696725.1 Planctomycetota bacterium
CCGGGTGGTCGTCCGCCACCAGGTGCGCCGGCAGCGTGGGGTCGGCCACGACGATCCGCTCACAGCGAGCAGGGATCGTCGTCCAGCGAGGGTCGGTCGGGCCGAACAGCGTCACCACCGGGGCGCCCAGCGCCGCGGCGATGTGGCGCGGGCCGGTGTCGTTGGTCACCAGCAGCGCCGCCCGTTGGAGCACGCGCTTGAGCCCCCCAAGCGTCAGCCCCAGCGCGGGCAGGGCCCGGTCCGCCGGCAGCCCCGCGCGCCGCACGATCGACTCGGCCAGCGGGCGCTCGGCCGGCGAGCCCGAGACCAGCACGGCGAGCCCACGCTCGGTCTCGAGCCACCGCGCCAGGTCGGCGTAACGATCAGCGGGCCAGCGCTTGGCCGGGTTGTTCCCGCCCGGGTTGAGCACGGCGTAGGGCCCGTCGCCGACGCCGGCCCGAGTCAGGATCACGTCGCCCGCGGCCGCCTGCCGCTCGGTCACACCCAATCGGAACGGGCCGGGCGCCAGCGCCCCGTCGCCCACCAGGGCCCGCACGAGCGCCAGGTAGTGCTCGCACGCGGGGCGCGGCGCGTAGCGCCCGCCTCGCTGCGGGTCGCGGTCGAAGGGGGGGGTGTCGCGCCGGCGTGGGGCCCGGACGGCGTCGGTCAGGAGCATGGCCCGGCCGTCGCGCCCGTCGCCGACGCGCCGCCGGACACCCGCCAGACGGGCGATCATCGCCGTTGAGAGTGAGTTGGTCAGCAGCAACGCCGCGGTGTACCCGACGGGCCGGAGTTTGCCCGCGGCGCGTTTGACGCCCATCACGCCGGCGCGGGAGTCGACGTGCGTCTCATCGAACAGGCCCGAGCCCGCGAGCACGTCGTCGATCCCGGGCTTGACCAACGCCCCGATGTGCGAGCCGGGCAGCCGCCGCCGCAGGGCGTTCAGGGCCGGCGTCGCCATCACCGCGTCACCAACCCACGAGGGGGCCACCACCACGATCCGCCCCAGCGTGGGGTCCGCCCGGGTGGGCCCGGTCGGCGCGGGCGACCCGAGGATCGCCCGGACGGCGTCGCCGAAATCCGCCGCCACGACATCCGCCTGCGTCCGGTCCCCACAACCCGACGGATCGATCAGGACTGTCCGGCACCCCGCGGCCCGGCCGGCCTGGCAGTCCCTCGCCGCGTCCCCCACCATCCACGATCGGGCGAGGTCCAGCGATAGGGCCTCGGCCGCGTCCAGGATCATCCCCGGCGCCGGTTTGCGCCACGGGTGCTCCCGTGTGTACTGCGGGACGACGCCCCGCGGGTGATAGGGACAGAACCGGAAGGCGTCGATCGCCCCGTGCAGGAGCCGGTTGACCCGGGCGTTGACACGGTCCACGTCGTGAGGGGTGTACCGGCCGCGGGCGACGCCCCCCTGGTTCGAGACCACCACGAGGGCGTAGCCGGCGTCCTTCAGGGCCCGGACGCCCTCGGCGACGCCGGGCCTGAGGCGGACCCGGGCGGGGTCGCCTAGATCGCCGTCGGGGGTGACGGATCGGCACTCGATGAGGGTGTCGTCGCGGTCGAGGAAGACGGCCGGTCGCATCGCGGGGTGAGGATAGCCCGGCCGGGGGTCGGCCCGATCGGGACTTGAGGGGGGCGGAATCCGTGTGTACAGTCCGCGATTCGCCGGCCGGCCGCGCCGACCGAGCCCCGCCGCCGTAGCTCAGTGGTAGAGCACACCCTTGGTAAGGGTGAGGTCATGGGTTCAAGTCCCATCGGCGGCTTCGGACCGGGGGCGGGCGGAACCCGGCGGCGGTGGGTATGCTCTCGGCCCCTCGCGGGGTGGGCGGTCGCCCGGCCCGGGCGGGGCATCGGTGGCCCGGCGGTGGGCGTCGGACCCGAGAGTCGGAGAGAAACGCCGGGCCGCCTCGGGAGGCGGCGCCGGGTGCATCAGCAGCAAGCCGGCCAGTCCCGGCGACGATCCATCACCCGTTGAAACGAACGGTGGAGGTCTTGCAGTCATGGCGAAGGACACCTTCGAACGCACCAAGCCGCACGTGAACGTCGGCACGATCGGTCACATCGACCACGGCAAGAGCACGCTGACAGCGGCGCTGTCGGCGCGCTCGGCGCACAAGCAGGGCCAGAAGGCCAAGTCCTACGCCGAGATCACCAAGGGCGGGACCGTGCGCGACGCCAACAAGACCGTCACCATCCATTCCTCGCATACCGAGTACGAGACGGAGAACCGGCACTACGCCCACGTCGACTGCCCGGGCCACGCCGACTACGTCAAGAACATGATCACCGGCGCCGCCCAGATGGACGGGGCCATCCTCGTCGTCGGCGCCGACGACGGCCCCGCGCCCCAGACCCGCGAGCACGTCCTGCTCGCCCGCCAGGTCAACGTCCCGTACATCGTCGTGTACCTGAACAAGGTGGACCTGGTGGACGACCCCGAGCTGCTGGACCTCGTCGAGCTCGAGGTCCGCGACCTGCTCACGAAGTACGAGTTCCCCGGCGACGAGCTCCCCGTCATCCGCGGCTCGGCCAAGGCCGCCTTGGACTGCGCCGGGACCGACGACGAGGCGTGCAAGTCCATCGACGAGCTCTTCGAGGCCCTGGACACCTACATCCCCGAGCCCGAGCGCCTCACCGACAAGCCGTTCCTCATGCCCATCGAGGACGTGTTCTCCATCAAGGGCCGGGGCACGGTCGGCACGGGTCGGATCGAGCGCGGGATCTGCAAGGTCGGCGACGAGGTCGAGATCGTGGGCCTGGCCCGCGAGACCCGCAAGACCACCGTCACCGGGGTCGAGATGTTCAACAAGACGCTGGACTCCGGCCAGGCCGGCGACAACGTGGGCGTGCTGCTCCGCGGCGTCGAGAAGGACGACCTCGAGCGCGGGCAGGTGCTGTGCAAGCCCGGCTCCATCACCCCGCACACCAAGTTCGAGGGCGAGGTCTACGTCCTGAGCAAGGACGAGGGCGGCCGCAGCACCCCCTTCTTCACCGGCTACAAGCCGCAGTTCTACTTCCGCACGACGGACGTGACCGGCGCGGTCAAGCTGCTCGGCGGCGCCGAGATGTGCATGCCCGGGGACAACGTCCAGATCGAGGTGGACCTGGGCGACAAGCCCATCGCCATGGAGGAAGGACTGCGGTTCGCCATCCGCGAGGGCGGGCGCACCGTTGGCTCGGGCGTCGTCACCAAGATCCTCGAATAACGCCCAAACGCCGGGAGACCCGCCATGGCCAAGAAGAAAGCCGACGCCCGCGAGCACGTCTGGCTCCAGTGCTCCGAGACCGGCGACCTCAACTACCGCACCAGCGTGCGCACCAAGGGCGGGATGCCCGAGCGCCTCAAGGACGGGCTCCGCAAGTACAGCCCCCGCCTGCGCCGGCACACGCTGCATACCATCAAGAGGAAGTGACGCCCGAGCGGGCCCGGCTTCGGCCCGGCCGGCGCGCCAGGCCGGTAGCTCAATTGGCAGAGCAGCGGATTCCAAATCCGCAGGTTGAGTGTTCGAGTCACTCCCGGCCTGTTCGAGCCCGGCGCCGACGCGCCGGCGACGGACCCTTCACCCCCTGAGGCGGCCTATGGCCTTCGGCATCTACAAGCAGGGACAGGGCTACTGGACACGCGTGATGACCGCGATCGGGATCGGCACGCTCGGGCTCGCCGGCGCCCAGTGGGCCTGGCAGCAGTCCGCCGTCCTCGACACCCCGTTCGAGGTCATCTACCTCCAGGCGTCGGTCGCCGGCGTCATCGCCCTGATCACCGCGATGCTGGCGTACTGGGTCGTGGGCCTGAACCGGCGGGCCGTCGATTTCTTCATCGCCACCGAGGGGGAGATGCGCAAGGTCGCCTGGCCCCCGCGCAAGGAGCTGACCGGCTCGACCTGGGTGGTCATCGGGGTGAGCGTGCTGATCGCGCTGATCCTCTTCGTCTCCGACCTGTTCTTCGCGACCATCTTCCGCCTGCTGGACGTGATCCAGACCTGACCGCCCCCGGCGACGGGAGGGCCCCTGCCATGACACACACCGACGAAGAACGCCGCGCCCCGGACGCCGAGGCCAGCGCCGACGAGCGCGCCGGCCAGATCCTCGACGCCGCCGCCGCCGAGCCCGAGCCCTCCCCCGCCGAGCCCGCCGAGCCCGAGCCCAGCCCCGACGCCCTCGACGGCCGGCTCAACGAGCGCGGCGACCTCATCGACGCCGACGAGGCCACCCGCCCCGGCTTCAGCTGGTTCGTGCTCCGCGTCGCCAGCAACAAGGAATCCTCGGTCCGCGACACCCTCCTGCGCAAGGTGCAGATCGAGGGCCTCGAGGACCGCGTCGGCCGCATCCTCGTCCCCACCGAGAAGACCAAGACCGTCAAGGGCGGCAAGCAGCGCATCGTCGAGACCAAGCTCTACCCCGGGTACGTGTTCGTCGAGATGAAGCTCGAGGACGACGGCCGGATCCCCCAGGACGTCTTCTTCCTCGTGAAGGAAACGACGGGTGTGGGCGACTTCGTCGGCGCCGCCGGCCGGCCCACGCCCCTGCAGCCGCACGAAGTCGAGAAGATGCTCATCGACTCGCGCAAGCCCGAGGAGCTGCCCACCGTCCGCATGGTGTTCGCCAAGGGCGACCCCGTCACCATCAACGAGGGGCCCTTCGAGAACTACGAGGGCACGGTCGACGAGATCCTGCCCGAGAAGGGGCTGGTGCGCGTGCTGGTGACGATCTTCGGCCGGCAGGCGCCGATCGAGCTGGAGGAGTGGCAGCTCTCCAAGCCCGAGGACGCGTAGGCCGCCGTGCCCGAGGTCCTCGTCGCCACGTCCAACCCGCACAAGCTGGACGAGATCCGCGCGATCCTGGCGCCGCTGGGCGTGCGCGCGATCGGCTTGTCAGAAGCGCCCGTGACCGGCGGGACGGGCGTCGGATCGAGGTCGGCCGCGGACCTCCCCGAACCGATCGAGGACGCCGATTCCTTCGCCGGCAACGCCGAGATCAAGGCCGTCGCCTACGCGCGTCTGACCGGCCGCCCGTGCCTGGCCGACGACTCGGGGCTCGAGGTCGACGCGCTCGGCGGCGCCCCGGGCGTGCGCAGCGCCCGCTACGCCGGGGTTGACGGCCCGCGCGACGTGCGCGACGCGGCCAACAACGACCGGCTCCTGCGCGAACTGGCCGGCGTCCCACGCGCCCGCCGCGGCGCCCGCTTCGTCTGCTGCATGTGCCTGGCGTCGCCCGCCGGCGCCGTCCTGGCGACGAGCCGGGGCGAGATGGCCGGGGTCATCGCGGACGCGCCCCGCGGCGCCAACGGCTTCGGGTACGACCCGCTGCTCGAACTCCCCGACGGCCGAACCAGCGCCGAACTGCCGCCCGACGAGAAGAACCGCGTCAGCCACCGCGCCGCCGCGACCCGCGCCATCGCCCCCGAACTCGCCCGGCTCCTCCGCGAACCCGCGGCGTGAAGCGGATCACCAACGGATCGCCGACCCGGGCGTCGGCGTGACAACCTTGACGTCGATCCCGTCCTCGGCGATCAGGGGCACGAACTCGCCCGCCATCGCCCGCCACGCCTCGCTGGAATAGAAGGCCCGGATCTTCTCGACACGGTCCTCCTCGTTGCGGAAGCCGCGCAGCCAGACGAACGTCCGATTGTCCTCGGTCGAGACGAACGAGCCGATGACGCGGATGCCAGCCGCCTCGAGCGCGGGGACGGCTCTCTCCTCGAACGCGCGCACGAACCGGTCGCGCGTCTGCGGCTTGAGCGTGTACGTCCGCACCTCCACGACCATCCGGTCGTCGTCGTCATCGTTCAGCCGGCCGGCGGCCGCGGCGGCTGCGACGAGCGCCCCGACCAGGGTCGTCAGCAGGATCGTCCGGACTCGTGCGCCCATCTCGCGGGCCTCCGTGATCTAGGGGTTCTCAACCCGGGTGAACTCGCCCTTCATCAGCACGGTGTAGGTGGCGCCCCCGTCCCGGGACCACGACGCGTCCCAGGTGAAACGGTCGGCGCCGCTCGGGACACGCCGGATCCGTTCGAGGACGCCGTCGGGCAGTGTCGCCGTCATCGTGACCACGCCGGCGGCGTTGGCGTCGCCCACGTACCGCTTCGGTGAGTCACCCCGGCTGTCGAGCGTCCACTGCGCCCACGCGCCGGCGCCCTTGGAGTACGCCGCGACGTCGAACTCCTCGAACGTCTCGCCCCCGGGCGTCGTGAGCCAGAACCGGCTCATGATCGCGCAGCCGGCGAGGATCGGCCGGGCCTCCAGCCGCGCGGGCATCTCGCGCCACGACCCGTCGTCCTGGATCTGCTGCGCCACCCCCGACCACGAGCC
>RFGI01000215.1 GCA_003696725.1 Planctomycetota bacterium
CGCCGACGCCCAACGCGCCGGCGCCCCGGCCGGGGCGAGAACTTCCCCCGGCGGCGCCTGCCCCGTCCAATGCGGGTTGGACCATTCGGCGAGAACCGTCGGGCGGCGAACTCGGCGCCCCGTTGACCGTGGACCTCGCTCGCGGCGGCTTGTCGAACGCCGGGGTGTGCGCGTTCCTCTGCGTCTGGCGACGCTAGCCCGAGACGCCTGAGGGGAAGGTGCGCGCCCGGCGCGTTCGAATCCCCCGGACCCGTCTCACGCTCACAGTGAATCGAATACGGCAAGGAGCCATAACATGGCCCGTTCCCCGCGCGCCCTGGCGGCGACGATCTGCGTCCTGAGCGGCTGCGCCACCACCATCCGCGATCCGATGGCGATCCGATCCCCGGGCGAGCGCCCGCCGAGCCCGTCTTTGGCCCGCGCGCCCGCCGACGATCCGCCCGAGGCGGCGCTCGGCGCCGTGCCCACGATCGATGACTATGTCGGGTACGCCCTGGCGCACAACCCGGGCGTCGAGGCGGCGCGTCAGCGGTGGCGCGCCGCGGCCGAGCGTGTCCCGCAGGTCCGCGCCCTGCCCGACCCGCAGCTGACGGTCGGCGTGTTCGCCGAGGAGGTGCAGACGCGCACCGGGCCGCAGCAGGCTCGCGTGGGCGTGCGGCAGACCTTCCCCTGGCCGGGCGTCCTCAGGAACCGAGAGGACGCGGCGTCGCGCGAGGCCCTGGCCGCGTGGCGTGAGTACGAGGCCGCCCGCCTGGCGCTGATCGAGCGCGTCACGGCCGCGCTGGCGGAGCTCGCGTACCTCGACGCCGCGACCCGCGTGACCCGGCAGACCCTCGGGCTGGTGCGGTCGTTTGAGCGCGTGGTGCGGGCGCGGTACCGCGTGGGCGCCGGCTCGCACCCGGAGTTGATCCGGGCGCAGGTCGAGCTGGGCCTGCTGGAGGACCGTGTGGCGACGCTCGAATCGTTGCGGCCCGCGCTGGTGGCCGAACTCAACGCGGCGCTGGGTCGTGCGGGCGCCGACACCGCCCCGGCCGCGCCCCCGCCGAGCGACCGAGTCGTGACCGACTCGGCCGACGCGCTGGCGGCGCTCGCCCGGGAGGCTAACCCGCGGATCCTGGCGCTGATCGAGCGCGCCGAGGCCGAGCGCGCCCTCGTGCGTGCGGCCCGCGCGGGCGGCTACCCCGACGTCACGCTCGGCGCCGAGTACATCGTCACCGGTGAGGCCGTCGCGCCGGGCGTGCCGGGCAGCGGGGACGACCCCGTGCTCGTGACGCTGGGCGTGACCCTCCCGCTGTGGCGAGAGAAGGAGCGCGCCGCGGTGCGCGAAGCGACCGCGCGCCGACTCGAGCAGGTCGGCCGGCGTGAAGACGAATCCAATCGGATCGACGCGGCCGTCCGCCGGGCGCACTTCGAGCACACGGACGCCGACCGCCGGGCTCGGTTGTACGAGGACACATTGATCCCCAAGGCGGAGGAGTCGCTGGGCGCCTCGCTGGCGGCGTTCCGCGCCGGCGACGCGGCGTTTCTCGATGTCCTCGACGCCGAGCGCACGTTCCTGGAGTACGCCCTGATCGCGCAGCGCGCCCGCGCCGACCGCGCGATCGCCCTGGCCCGCTTGGACGCCCTGACCGCCGGCGCCGTCTCGGCGCCCGCCGCGGAGACCTCGCCATGACAAAGACCACCCGCCGATTCGACCGCGCCCGCCGAGCCGCCCAGTGGCTGTGGGCGCACACGTCCGCCGGCGTCGCACTGGCGCTGATCGTCGCCGCGTTCTGGATGGGGGCGAGCGTGGGCCGGCGTTCGGCCCCGACGACGCCCGCGGGCGACGCCGCTGACCCGTCGGCCCACGGCCACGAGGCGGCCGGCGTCGAGGCGCCACGGCCGCAGTTCTACACCTGCTCGATGCACCCGCAGGTCCGGCTGACCGACCCCGATGCCAAGTGCCCCATCTGCCATATGGACCTAATCCCGGTGGCCGACGCTGCCGCCAGCGCCGCGCCCACCGACGCCGGTCGGCTCGCCCTTTCGGATGAATCCGCGGCGATCGCCGGCGTCGAGACCACGCCCGTGCGCCGGGCGTTCCCGGAGGCCGAGGTCCGCCTGTACGGCGAGGTGACGGAGGACCAGACGGCCGTCGCCCGGCTGACGGCCTACTTCCCCGGGCGCATCGACCGGTTGTTCGTCAACTACGTCGGCGTCCCGGTCAAGACCGGCGAGCACGTCGCCGAGCTCTACAGCCCGGAGCTGCTCGCCGCGTTCGAGGAACTGCGCCAGGCCGCCGCCGCGGCGCGGGGGCTCGGCGAGGCGGATCTGAGCTTGGTCGGACGGGCCACGCTCGACACGCTCCAGGCGGCGCGCGATCGGCTGCGCCTCTTCGGGCTGACCGAAGCGCAGATCGCGGACGCCGAGCGCGGCGCCGACACCGGCGACCGGCTCACCGTCTACGCTCCGATCGGCGGCATCGTGACGAGCCTCGCCGTGCGCGAGGGGGACTACGTCGACACCGGCGAGCCCCTGGCCACCATCGCGGATCTCACGCGGCTGTGGGTGGACCTGCGGGCGTTCGAGTCGCAGCTGCCGCTCCTGCGCTGGGGGCAGCGCGTCAGTTTCACCGTCGAGGCCCACCCGGGCGAGACCTTCACCGGCCTGATCTCATTCATCGAGCCGATGGTCGACCTGCGCACGCGCACGGCCGCGGTGCGCATCGCGGTGGACAACACGGACGGCCGGCTCAAACCCGGCATGTTCGCGTCGGCCGTGGCGCGGGTGCGCCTGAGCGAGACCGGCCCGGTCATCGGCGACGAGCTGGCGGGCCGGTGGGTGTGCCCGATGCACCCGACCGTGGTCGAGGACGCCGCCGGCGTGTGCGGCCTGTGCGGGATGGACCTGGTCAGCGCCGAGTCGCTCGGCGCGGTGGGGGACCCGTCCTCGGCGGCGCCGGCGCTGGTCGCGCCGCGGTCGGCGGTGCTCTTCACCGGAACGAGGTCGGTCGTATACGTCCGGCATGACGGCGCCGCGGGGCCCGAGTACGAGGCCCGCGAGGTCGTGCTCGGCCCGCGGGCGGGCGACCTGCAGATCGTGCGCGCCGGGCTCCGCGAGGGTGAATCGGTGGTGTCCGCCGGCGCGTTCCGGATCGACAGCGCCATGCAGATCCAGGCCAAGCCCAGCATGATGTCGCCCGAAGGCGGCGCGCCCCCGCCGGGGCACGCGCATCACGGACAGACGACCGGCGCCGCCGCGCCACTTGCGCCCAACGCGGCCGGCGCTCGCTCCGGGTTCGCCGAGTCGCTGGCGCCCGTCTTCGACGCCTACTTCGCCATGCAGGAGGCGCTGGCCGCGGACGACCTGCACGGGTTCCACGTCGCCGCGGACCGGCTGCGCACCGCGCTGGCGGGAGTGGACGGCGCCGGCCTCGACGCCGAATCCCGCGACGGGTGGAACGACGCCCGCG
>RFGI01000042.1 GCA_003696725.1 Planctomycetota bacterium
CCCCTGGCCGCGGCCCTCGCCGAGGCGCGCGACGCCGCCGGCCGCGTGGCCGACAGCGTCCTCGAATCCGACCCCGCCTCGGCCCGGCTGGCCCGGTCCATCCGCGACGATGCGGCCCGCGCCGCCGACGCCCTGTCAGCCCTGCCGCGGTCCCAGGCCGACCTGGCCCTGCGCATCCTCGAAGGCGCCGACGCCGTCCTGGTCCTCTCGCCCGGCGCCTCGACGGCGATCCCCTTCGACGCCCTCTTCCCCGCGGCGTCGACCGGCGACACCCCCCGGCGCACGCTGGCGTTCCGCGCCGAGGAGCTCCTCTCGACCGCCGTCGCGTCGCTGGTGGACACCGCCCAGCCGATCGTCGTCCTGACGCACACGCTGCCCGGCCGGCTGCTGGACGCCGCCGGCTCGGCCGGCTCGCCCGCGGCGCGCGGCGCGCTCGGGGCGGCGCTGGACCGCTTGGCCCTGCGCGGCGTGACGGTCGCCGAGTGGCCCGTCGCCCTGGACGCCGCTCGCCCCGCGCGAACCCGTCTGGCCCCCGACGGCGACGGCCGGCCGGTCGTCTGGTTCTGCTTCGGGACCGAGGGCGCCAGCGCCGACGCCGCCGCCCGCTTCGACGCCTACGCCCGCGCTGTCGGCGCCCTCATCGATGAGGGCGAGCGCGTCGTCCTGTCCGTCGCGCCCTCGGCCCGGCCGGCGTCCGGCGCCGACGACCCCGTCGCCCGCGCTCTGGCCGGCGCCGGCGTCCTCGCCGACACCGCCCGGCCGCTCGTGAGCCGGGTCCGCCTGCCCGAGGGCGTCGGCTACGACCTCTCCCGCGTGCTCGGCTCGGCCAACACCCAGACGCCGATCGGCCGGGCGATCGACAATCTGCCCGTCGCGCTGACGTGGATGACGCCGGTCCGGCTCGCCGAGGGCGCCGCGGGCGCCGAGATCCTCACCGTGCCCGACGACGGCGACACCTGGGCCGAGGCGGAGTGGCTGGGCTTCGCCGGCGCCCCGGACGACCGGGCGTGGTCGGCCGCCGAGCCCCCGAGGCCAAACCCGCGGTTCGACGACACCGAGGGCCCGTGGCCCGTCGCCGTCGCGGTCGAGCGCCCCGGCATGGGCCCGCAGCGCCTCGTGGTGGTCGGCTCGCCCGGGTGGTTCTTCAACCGGCTCGCCGGGCGCACCACCGAGATCGACGGCCGGACCATCGCCGTCTACCCGGGCAACCTCGAGTTGCTCGACGCGGCCGTCGCCTGGGCCGCGGGCCGGGACGACCTGATCGCCGCCGGCGCCGTGGCGCGCGACACGCCGCGCATCGGCCCGATGCCCGACGCACGGCTCGCGCTGATCCGGTGGCTGATCATTTTGGGGATGCCCGCGGCGACGCTGCTGATCGGCGCCGCGCTGCGTCAGACGCTCCTGCGGTAGCCGCCATGTCGACGCGCGCCCTGGTCATCCTGCTGGTCGTGGTCGCGGCGCTGGCCGCCCTCGCCGCGGCGCTGACACTCTCGGGCCCGGGCGGCGCTGCGCCCGCCGGCCCGGCGCCGCTGCTGGATTTCGCCCCGTCCGACGCCGACGCGATCGAGATCGACCGGCCGGGCTCGCCGACCCTGCGCCTCCAGCGCGCCGAGGGCGGCTGGACGCTCCGCGCGCCGGACACGGGAGGGGGCGAACGCATGTGGCCCCTCCAGGGAGCGCAGGTGCGCGGGCTGCTGGCGGTGCTGGCCCGCGCTGCGCCGGCCGCCGACGCCGACCCGTCCGCGATCGGACCGCCGGCGCTCAGCCTCACCCTCGAACTGACGGACGGCCGGACGCGCACGCTCGAACTCGGCGCCGACGCCGTGGGCGGGCGCCGGCCGGCGCGAACCGACGCCGGGCGGACCGTCTATCTCGAAGCGCCCATCTTCGAGGCCCTCACCCAGCCCGGGCCGATGGGGTGGCGCGACACCCGCGTCTTCCGCGCCGTCGGCGCCGACACCGCCCGGCTGCGGGTCGCCTGGCCCGACGGGCCCGCGCTCGAGATCGCCCGGCTCGGGGATCGCTGGTCCGTGCGCGCCCCGGCGCGGGCGCCCGCCGACTCGGGCGCGGTCGAGCGCGCCCTCTCGTCGCTGGCGGCGCTGCGCGTGGCGCGCTGGCTCGACGCGGACCCGCCCGAGGGCGCGTTCGCCCACGCCGTCGCCATCACGGCCCAGCGCGACGTGCGTCGTGTCGACCGGGACGGGCGGCCTCGCGTCGACTCGGCGAGCGAGACGCTCCTCGTCGGCGCCGAGGCGGACGTCGACGGACTCACCCGCTTCGTCCGGCTCGGAGACACCGGCGCCGTGGGGATCGCCGAGCTCGCCGATCTGGCCCCAGCGCTGGCGCCCGCCGAGGCGTTCGTCTCCCGGACACCCGCGCCGATCGACGCCTCGCGCGTCGCCGAGATCCGCATCGGCGCGGCGCGCACGCTCACGCGCGCACTCGAAGGCTGGCGCGACGCGGCGACGGGCGCCGACGCGGACGCCGACGCCGACGCCGTCCTCGCGCTGCTCGTGCGCACGCCCGCCGACCGCGTGACGATCGGCGAGCGTCGCGGCGAGGCCGGCGCGACGGCGAGCGTGGTTCTGATCGGTTTTGACGGCGGGCCGATCGCCGAGTTCGAGATCGCGCGAGCCGGCGGCGGCGCAGAGGTCCGCGCCGGTGGCGTGACCTGGCGCTACGCCGAGACGCCCGGCCCGCTCCCCTTCTGATCGCCGTGGGCGGCGTGGGCGCCGCCGTCGCGCGACCGCCGCCAGACCACACCCAGGTCGGGCCCGAGCCGGCGCGCCCCCAGGAGGCGGAACGGCGCCGCTTCCTGAAGCGCACGCGCCCGCGTCCCGCGCATCACCGGCAGCGCCCCGGCGTCGGCGAGCACGGCGGGCGCGATGTACGCCCGCGCCTCGTCGATGAGGTCCAGATCGGCCAGTTCACCCAGCAGCCCGGGCCCGGCCTCGACCAGCGCGTCCGACACGCCGCGCTGGCGCGCCAGCGTGACCAGCCCCGCCTCGAGGTCCAGCCGGCCCGAGGTCTCCGGCAGTTCAACCACCTCGACGCCCGCGTCGCGGAGGGCTCGCCGCGCCGACGCCCGCGCTCCGGCCGACGACCAGACCACGACCGGCCCGTCGGTGACCGATCGAGCCAGCCGCCCGTCCGGGGGTGTGCGCAGCTCGGGGTCGACGACGACGCGGAGCGCCCGCCGTCGCACGCGCGGCACGCCGCGCGCCGTCAGCAGGGGGTCGTCCGCCAGGACGGTCCCGATCCCGGTGAGCACCGCCCCGACCCGCGCCCGCAGCCGGTGCGCGTCGAGCCGGGCCCGCGGGCCGGTGATCCACTTCGATTCGCCGGACCGGGCCGCCAGCCGGCCGTCGAGGGTCTGCGCCCACTTGGCGATCACCCACGGCCGGCCGGTCCTGACGCGGTGGACGAACGGCGCCGAGAGCTCCAGCGCCCACGCGCTGGCGTCGGACCGGCGCACGTCAACACCCGCCGACCGCAGACGCGCCGCGCCGCCCGCGCCGGCCGGGTGCGGGTCCTGCGTCGCGAACACGACCTCGGCGACGCCCGCCTCGATGAGCGCGTCGGCGCACGGGGGCGTCCGGCCGTGGTGGGCGCACGGCTCAAGCGTCACCCACGCCGACGCGCCGGCCGGGTCGGCGTGGCGCGCCCGGCACAGCGCGAGGGCCTCGGCCTCGGCGTGCGGGCCGCCGACGGCGCGGTGATGCCCGATCGCCAGGATCTCGACCCCGCGCCGCGCTAGCCGCCGGCCGATCACGCACCCGACGGGCGGGTTCGGCTCGACCAGCCCCACGCCGCGATACGCCGCACGGGCCGCGAGGTCCAGCATCGCCCGGTCGGCGGCGCGCTCGGCGTAGCCGGTCATGCCCGGCGGACCAGCCGGCGCCGATCCGTCACCGTCAGCAGCGGGTTGACTTCGCGCAGCCACCGGCGGGCGTCGACGCCGTACCCCGCCGTCGGCGCCAGGCCCGGCACGCGGCGCGACCAGTACCGGTTCAGCCGGGCCATCGCCAGCTCGCGCACGTACTTGGCCGTCATCGACGCCAGCGCCACCGGCAGGTGACGCCCGTCGGCGCCGATCTCGAACACCACGCGCATCCGCCGCTGGGCGCCGGCCCGGCCCTCGATCTCGTACTCGCTGCGCTCGTGCTGCTCGTCCAGGGCGCGAACCCGCGCGTCGGGGAACACCCGCGCCAGCGCCCCGCCGTAGCACACGCGCCCGCCCTGCCGATCGACCACGGCGGTCGGCGCCTGCTCACCATAGAGCCGCCACACGCGGCGCATGCATCGTCCCGCCGCGGCGAAGTTCACCGCCGCCTTGGAGCCGGTCTCGGCGACTCGCTCGTTGAACGCCGCCTCCCCCACGGTCTCGCAGCGCATCTCCTCGACGGCGACGCCCCCGCGCGTCAGGCCCGACCTCAACGCCGCGGCGAGGACCGACAGATGCTCCGAGGTCGTGCTCAGCGGCGCCGGGACCGCCGGCCCGTCGTACCACGGCGCCAGGTCCGCCTCGGCTCCGAGGGCCCGCATCACCGCGAGATCGTCGCGCGGGTCCTCGCCCGCGGCGGACAGGAACGCCAGGACGCCCCGCTCGATCCGCCCCATCGGATGACGCGAGCCGGCGGCGCCCTTGAGCCGTTTGGAGTCGTCGACCTGGACCACCGCGCGCGAGTCCCCGGCTCGGCCGACCACCCGGCGCAGGCGCGACCAGAGATCGACCGCGGCCGCCCCGGCGTTGGCGCCTGCGCTCTCGACGCGGAAGACGCTCAGCCCGACAGCCAGCGGGCCGATGCGCGGGCCGTACCCCGCCTCGTCCACCCCGGCCACGATCGCCGCGGGCGCCGCGACGCGGGCCGCCCTGGCCGCCGACCGAGTCACAACGCCGGCTGAGACGGGCCGCCGCTGGTCATGTTCCAGATGATCAGCCCGATCGCCGCGATGAGGATGACACCGGCGACCGCGGCCATGATCTTCTGCTTCTTATCCATGTGAGTGCGCCTCGGGATCCTGCCGACGTTCTTGTGCTTCCGGGCCGCTCGGGATCGCCCGCCGCGGCCCCGGCTCCGCGAGCCGTCGCGCGCAGTATACCGGTCGGCGGCCGCGGCGCGCCCTCGGGCGCCGTTCGCTGTGGAGTGCATCACCGCGCGTTGAGGTCCCGACCGCGGATGCCGTGGTCGGTGGCGATGAACCAGGCGAACGGCTTCTCCGCCTCGAAGGGCACGTCGATCAGCGCCTTGAGCCTCGGATGGAGCGCGCCCGCACCGGAGGTGCTCGTGGCGTGCCCGCTGCCCTCTCGGTATTGCAGCTGCGTGCCCCACCCGCCGTGGTAGTACGACTGGGACGACTCGATCCGGTTCGGCATCACGTCGAACGGCTCGATCAGCACCGCGCTGCCGTCACCGAGCGTGACGGGGATCTCCGCGTTGGGCATGAAGTACAGATTCAGCATCCGGTCCGCGACCGGCTCGGGGTAGAGCGCGTTGCGGCTGAGCCACGCGAAGTGCTCCCAGAACAGCACCTTGTCCGAAGCGAACTCCATCTCCGACGCCTGCACAAACGACCGCCAGTTGCGGAAGCTCTGCGCGGCGCCGAACGGTCTTGGCCCGTTCGTCGTGCGGACAAACCCGCCCTGCGCCTGCGGCTCCCAGAACGGCTTGACGTCATTAAACAGGTTCCGCCCGACGGGACGATCGAACAACGCCGCCCACGTGTACCGGTAGTCGCCCTGAAGGGACCAGAGGACGTTCTCCGAGTCCGGGCGCTCGGTGTGGCCGTACCACCCGCTCGTGAACCACTCGCCCGCGTCACGCGGCCGGAGGTTCCCAAACTTCAACGCGAAGGGGCGGATCTTCGGATCGACCCCCTCGCGGATCACGTCCCAGTTCTCGGCGGTGCTGGAGCCCGGGGACGTGTGCACCTCGGTGAGCAACTCGAACCCCTCGCCCTCGCCGACATAATCGCCGAACGCGATGTTGGGGAAGCGCCACACGTCCTCGTATTGCAGGCCGCCCGGGAAGATCGCGAACCCGTTGTGCGCCCCCGGGAACGGCCCGCCCGGGGCGTTTTCGTTGCCCGCTTCACGGCCTCGGACCGCCCACGATTGTCGCGGCGCCTTGCGCACGCCGGTCACCGAGTCACCGTTTCCGGGCGGGATGTTGGGGAGCCGGCCGCGGTGTTCCGCGATGAAGGTCGTGGTCCCCTTGCCGTACTCGCCGAGATGAGCGACGTTGATCAGTTGCAACGCGCTGCGCTTGGCTTCGCCCAGCGCCGGCAACAAGATGCCGATCAACAGGGCGATGATGCTGATGACCACCAGCAACTCGATCAGGGTGAATCCGTGGGGCCGACGACCATGCACGGGAGGCTCCTCGTTGTGTTGATCCGAGGCTGGTGTCTATTACCATAGCGCTTAGATGCGGAATATTCGCCAATCCAGGCAGCATTTGCCGTAATTTTCTCCGGTCGAGGCGCATCGAAAAAAGAATCGGCGCCGTCTGGCGCCGATTCGGTCGTTCTGCGAGGTGTCAGGCTAGGCGAACGCTCAGGAGCCCGAGCCGCCGGCGAGATCCCGACCCCG
>RFGI01000043.1 GCA_003696725.1 Planctomycetota bacterium
CCGACGACGCCGCCGTCGTCGACCGCGCCGTCAAGTACCTCGAGCGCCTCGACCCCGCCATCAGCGGCGCCGGCGGCCACAACCAGACGCTGTGGGCCGCCCGCTGCCTGGTGCGCGGCTTCGGCCTCGACCCGGGCGTCGCCCTGGAGCTGCTCGAGCGCCACTACAACCCCCGCTGCCAGCCGCCGTGGTCGTCCAAGGAGCTCCTCCACAAGGTCAGCGAGGCGTACCACAAGCCGTTCGGCAAGCCCTACGGATGGCTGCGCGACGCCGGCGGCGACCGATCCGGTAAACAGCCGGAAAACAACCGGCAAACGAGCGGAAACGTCGACCTGAGCGGCCTCCTCCGCTCGCTCGACCCGCAGGCCCCGCCGGCGGGCCGGAACGGGGGGGAGGACGAGGACGCGGAGAAGGGCGCGGGGCTCGGGCCCGACCCGCCGTCGGCCGCCGAACTCGTCGCGCGCCACCCGCGACTCCGCCGGCCGATCATCAACGGCCTCCTCCGCGAGGGCGAGACCATGAACGTCATCGCCGCGCCGAAGGTCGGCAAGAGCTGGCTCACCCTCGACCTCGCCCTCAGCGTCGCCGTCGGCCGCCCCTGGCTGGGCGTCTACGGAACCCGCAAGGGCGACGTCCTCATCCTCGACAACGAGCTCCACCCCGAAACCAGCGCCTGGCGCGTCCCCCAGGTCGCACAGGCCCGCGGCGTCCCGCCCGAGGAGTACGGCCGGAGCGTCTTCATCGAGAACCTCCGCGGGCGGCTCGTCGACGTCTTCGGCATGGCGCCGTACTTCGAGGCTATCGAGCCGGGGCGATACAAGATCATCGTCCTGGACGCCTTCTACCGCTTCATGGCCCACGGCATGGACGAGAACGACAACGCCGGCATGGCCGCTGTCTACAACCAGATCGACCGCTACGCCGAGCGGCTCGGATGCGCGTTCGTCCTCATCCACCACACCTCCAAGGGCGTCCAGGGCAACAAGTCGGTCACCGACGTGGGCGCCGGGGCCGGGGCCCAGAGCCGGGCCGCCGACGCCCACCTCGTGCTCCGGCCCCACGAGGAGGACGGGGTGATCGTCCTCGACGCGGCCGCCCGCTCCTGGCCGCCCATCGACCCCGTCTGCCTCCGATGGGACTTCCCCGTCTGGACCCCGGCCGAGGGCCTCGACCCTACGGCGCTCAAGAGCGAGAAGGGCGGCAAGCGGGACAACAAGCCGCAGCACACTCCCACGTCGTTCGTCGAGGCGTTCGTCCGCACCGAGCCCGCGACGCGCTCCACGATCATCGAGCGGGCCGTGAAAGCCGGTCTCTCGCAGTGGCGGGCCGATCAGCTCCTGCGGACCGCGGATAGCGACGGGCTCATGGTCCGCGAGGGGAGCGGCGGCCGGAACAAGCCGTACACCTACCGCCTGGGCGATCCCTCCAAGGGCGAGGAGGGCACGTCATGACGTCTTGTTTTGTGATGTTTTGGGCGCACAAATCACATGCTCGCCGTTGTGTTTTGTGCGCAAAAACGTTTGCACAAAACACATCCGCGCGCCGTGGTTTGTATTGTTTTGTGTGCCCCCTTAAGGGGGCACACAAAACAATACAACCGAGCCACGGCGCGACCGCCGCCAGGACCGAGCGCAAAACGAAACGGATAGGTACTTCGCCAACGCCTCGGCGAGCCAACGCCACGGAGAACAGCGGCCAAAGGGGACCGACTTTCTTTCGCGCGCAACAAAATACGGCGAGGCCGCCAGACGCCCTCAGACGCCGTCTGCGCGGCCTGGTGGCCCCGTGGTGTGGGGCCACTTCGCGCGCAGAACGCAACACGGGCGATCCTGGACGCCTTTCCGGCGAAGCCTACGCCCCCGGGCCCGGCCAATTCGGGGCGGCGCCGCCCACCCCCCCTCTGGCCGGCCTCAGCGCGGAGCCCGGTCCGGGTCCGGGCGCGGGAC
>RFGI01000044.1 GCA_003696725.1 Planctomycetota bacterium
AACGCCAGCGACGACCCAACCACCCACGCCACCGACCGGCTGGTGAGCTCCTCCGCGATCAGCCGGCCCTGGTTCTGACTCTCGGCCATGCGCGACTCGAACTCGGCGCGCTCTTCGTCGGTCATGCCCTCGGTCGTAAAGGCCGGCGCCGGCGGCGGGGTGTCGCCGAACTCGGGCAGCTCGGCGAGCTCGACCAGAGCGCGGCGGAGGAGCCCGATTGTCTCGCTCGTCTTGGGCAGCAGGGTCTTGGCGATGTAGAACGGCCGATGCCAGAACGCCAGGGATTCGGCCTCGTCGCGGGCTTCGGCGAGCTGCGCTTCGAGCCGGGCGATCCGGTCCTCGGGCGTTGAGACGGCCAGGGCCTGCTTGGCTGCGTCGAGCATGCTCTCGGGCGGACGCTGGGCGTCGGCGCGGAGTTCGTCGATCCGCTGCTCGAGGCGCTGGACGCGCTGCTCGGCGCCGCGCTGGAACCCGATCAGCGAGAGCTCCGTCGCGTTGAGCGCAAAGAGCACGAACCAGAACAACAGGGTCAGGAGCAGCGCCGCGATCGTTGACCGCGTCAGCAGCCCCAGCAGAACGCACACGCTGAAGAGATAGCTGAAGAAGACCAGCACGATGGGGACGGCGAGGAAGATCGCCGGCTCCCACGCCCCACCGCGCAGCCCCAGCACAAAGAACGACGCGACGCTGAAGACCGAGACCTGAAGGCCCACGAACAGGAGCCCCGCGGCGTACTTGGTCAGAAACAGCCGCACCCGCCCGATGGGCTTGGAGAGCGCCAGGTCGATCGAGCCGGACGTGATGAAGTCCGGGATCATGCCCGCGGTCGTGACCAGGGCCAGGATCGTCGCCAGCCACGCCAGCCAGAACCCCACGCCGAACTGGAGGAAGAGGATCTTGTAGACCGCCTCACGGGTCAGCCCGATCGCGTCGGCGGGGATGCCGGTCTTCCACGCGGCGATGGTCAGCTGCCCGTCTGCGACGCCGATCAGCGCGAACGCGACGACCACCAGCCCCGACAGGCCGGTCGCGATCCAGAACAGCTTCCGGCTGTTGAGCTCGCGGTACTGGTCGAGGAAGATCGCCGCGGTCTGGCGGATCATCGGCGGTCCTCCTTCCGGGCGTCGCGCTGGGCGCCGACGTCACGGGCCCGACCGGTCTCGGGGTCGGTCACGGCGGCGATGAACAGATCCTCGAGCGTCGGCCGCACCAGCCGGACGCCCGTGATGACCGCGCCGGCGGCGCGGAGGGCGTCGAGCAGGGGCTGGACGGCCTCGGCCTCAGTCGCGCCGACGCGGAGGACCCGGCCGTCGAACTCCAGCGTCGGGCCGTCGTTGATCGCGCCGCGCCAGACCCTGGACGCCGCCGGCGCCCGC
>RFGI01000045.1 GCA_003696725.1 Planctomycetota bacterium
CAACGGAGAGGATGGGATTCGAACCCACGGAGCCCCTTGACGGAGCTCACCGGTTTAGCAAACCGGCGCCTTCAGCCACTCGGCCACCTCTCCGGCGTTCGCGGGGCATCGCGGGCCCGCTGGACGCAAGTGTAGCGGTGACCGCGGGCGCCCGTCACGGGGCCGTCGCCGCGATCGGCCGGGGTTCTGAGTGGAGACGGCGCACCGGGCGCCCTGGCCCAGCGCGGGCCGTGATCGAGGCGGGCGCACCCGCGGCGCGGCGGAGCCGGGCCCACGCCGTCGTTCCCATCATCGACGGCTCCGCTCGCGCACGGGGCGGTGCAGATCGCGCCCGCTGGCGTCGCGGGCACAGTGGTTGAGATGGAGGGCGACCGGTCGAGCGAGGTCAGTCGGCGCCTTCGCGCTCGTCGCCGTGGGCGCCCTCGCGGAGCAGTTGCCGGAGGTACTGGTTCTCCCGGCGTGTGGCCTCGAGGTCGAAGACGAGGTACTTCACGTTGAGCCGGAGGTAGTCGAGCGATTCCTGGAGGTGGGCGACCGTCTTGCTCATGCGGTCGCGGCGGGTGCGGGTTTCCTCGGCGAGCCGGCGCAGGCGGTCGCGTTCGGGCTCGGGGAGGTGCTCGATCTGGTCGAGCAGGTCCGTGAGCCGTGCGTTGAAGTCCTGATCGTTCATCTCTCGTCGCTCCTGGTCTGGGGATGTCGCCCGGCGCGAGCGGCCGGCGCCCGGATCCAGGAACAACGGGCGAGCCGGCGGCGGCGCGGTCGGCGCCAGTGCCGCGCCGTCCGGGAAGATCGCGATCGGCGCCGGGGAGGACGCGATCGCCGGCTGCGTCGGGCCTCTCGGATCGGACGCAGGCGGGCCGGTTGCGCGGGGTGTGGCGTGCAGGCATCACCGGCCGATGGCGCGAAGCCACGCCTGCCGACCGGCGGGAGGGGCGTCGCGGAGGACCGATTCCAAGTGCGCCGGGGGCGATCGGCGGGCCTCAGCAGCGAGCGATTTGAGATGGTCCTCCCGAGCGGCGGCGAACCGCTCGAAGAGCGTCTCCAGCTCGTGCCGGGTGTACCGCGAGAGCGGGTCGGCCAGACCCGACTGGGCCGAGGCCCAATCGATGAGCGACCCGCCCCGGCCGGTGAATCGGTAGAGGGCCAGTGTGGCGGCGAGCCGATCGGGGATCCGAGTGAAAGGGTCGCGCGTGGGTTCGGGCAGCGACGCCATGACCCGGGCGGCCTCGGCGGCATCGAGGCCCGCCAAGCGGTCCGCGGGTGCGCTGTCATCGGCGGCGTCTGGGTCGGCCGCGGCGCGGATCGCCGCCGGGGGCGAGGCGAGCGTCTTGAGGCCCGCCCGCTCGAACCGGATGCGGAGCCGATCGACGGCGCCCGCCCTCATCGCCGACAGCACGACCCCGACGCCCCACTCGGGGCGGTCGGCGTGGACCACGCGCTGGCCGCTCAAGAATCTCATGCTCGGTGCTGCCTGCCCCACGGCGCCGGGCGGCCGGCGTTGCCGGGGCGCCCGGAGGGTGATACGATCGCCGGTTCGGTTGGTTCAGCCGCAGCCGCGGCCCCCAGACCCCCGAGCCCCGCGGAGGATCGGCGACCCATGATCGAGGCGTTGAAGGACGACGAGGTGCTGTCGAAGTTCGGCGGGCGGTTCAAGCTCTGCGCCCTGGTTCAGGCCAGGCTCCGGGACCTGATGAACGGGGCTCGGCCGCTCGTCGAGCGCGAGGGCCGGTCCGACCTCGAGCTGGTTTTCGAGGAGATCCTCCAGGACAAGATCACGCTCGAATACGCCCCCGAGGACGAGCAGGCCGACCGGTCCGAGCCGGCGCTGCTCTAGACGCCAGCCCCGGCCCGTTATGGCCAAGGCGCCGCTCCAGGCCGAGGCGTTCGAGGGCCGGCGCGTGCTGGTGGGCGTGACCGGCGGGATCGCCGCGTACAAGACGTGCCACGTCGTCAGCCGGCTCGTTCAGGCGGGCGCCGAGGTCACGGTCCTGATGACCGAGTCGGCGGCGCGGTTCGTCGGGCCCGAGACGTTCCGGGCGCTCTCGGGCCGGCCGGTGTTCACCAGCCCGTGGGACACCGCCGACGGGCAGGACGTGCAGCACGTTGATCTCGCCCGGTCGGCCGACGCGGCGGTCGTCGCGCCCGCGACCATGAACTGCCTGGGGAAACTGGCGCACGGGCTGTGCGACGACGCGGTGACGGTGGCCCTGGCGGCGGTCGATCGTGCAACAACGCCCGTGCTGCTGGCGCCGGCGATGAACGCGGCGATGTGGGCCCAGCCGTCGACGCGGCGGAACGTCGAGCGGCTCGTCGCGGACGGGTTCACAGTGGTCGGACCGGGCGAGGGCTGGCAGGCGTGCCGGTCCGAGGGCGCCGGGCGCATGGCCGAGCCCGATGAGGTCCTCGCGGCGCTGGCGCGAGCGGTGCGGCGTTAGACGGCCCCGCCGGGTTCGCGCACGGCGTCGTCCCAGCGGACGAAGTCGCCGCGCACGGGGCGCCCGGTGATCAGGCGGTGAGTCAGGGCGTGGGCATCGCGGCCGATCATGAGGATGCAGGGCAGCACGATGAGCGTCAGCGCCGTGGCCGCGATCAGGCCGAAGCTGATGGTGATGGCCATCGGGATGAGGAAGCGGGCCTGGAACGACTGCTCGAGCATCAGCGGCGACAGGCCCAGGACGGTGGTGATGGTGGTGAGGAGGATGGCCCGCAGCCGGGCCCGCCCGGTGGCGATCAGCGCCTCGCGCATGGTGATGTGTTCGACGCGCTTCTCGTTGTAGAATTGCATGAGGATGAGCGAGTCGTTGACCACGATCCCGGTCAGGGCGACGAAGCCGATCAGGGAGAGGATCGTCATGTCGAAGCCCATGATGAGGTGCCCCCAGATCGCGCCGACCGTCGCGAAGGGGACGGCCAGCAGCACCGCCACGGGCTGGATGTAGGAGCCGAAGAGCCAGGCCAGGATGACGTAGATCATGGCGATCGCGCCGAGCATGCCCATCGGCAGCGACCGGAAGGAATCGGCGAGATCCTCCTGCCGGCCGCGGGAGATGATGCGCACGTCGGGGTTCTGCGCCCCGAGGCTCGCGAGCGTCGGGGCCAGGGCGGCGGTGATCTCCTCGGGATTGGCGACGGCCCGATCGACGTCCGCGGTGACGGTGACGGCGCGGCGGCCGTTGAGCCGGCGCACGGTGGCGTAGCCCTCGGCCTCGGTGATCGCCGCGACCTCCGCCAGCGGGACGGGCGCGCCGGCGGGGGTGAAGACGTCGATCGATTCCAGCCGGGCGAGGCTGCGGCGGTAGGGCTCGGTCAGGCGCACGCGCACGTCCACGTCCTCGCGGTCGCCGGCGAAGGTGTAGGCCTCGAGCCCGAAGACCGCGGCGCGCAGCTGCGTGGCGAGGTTCTCCGTGGTGAAGCCGAGCTCCGCCGCGCCGGGCCTGAGCGCCACGCGGAGCTCGCGCTGGCCGGCGTCGGCGTCGTTGCTGATCCCGAAGACGCCGGCGAACTCGGCGAGCCTCGCCTCGAGCGCCTCGACCACCGCGAGCACGCGCTCGTCGGCGTCGCCCGCGACGGCGTAGGAGATGTCCGCGCCGCCGGGCCCGCCCTGGGCCTCGACGAAGCGGAGGCTCTCGGCGCCGGGGATCGGCCCCAGCGCGCGGCGCATCTCGTCGATGAGCTCACGGCTGGTCCGGTCGCGGAACTCGACGGGCTTGAGCTCGAGGTAGACCTGGGCGAGGTGGGACTGCTGCGCGCCGCCGGCGCCGTCGAGGTCCTGGCGGGCGCCGACCACCGTCAGCGCCGTCTCGATCTCGGGCATGGCGCCGGCGACGGCCTCGACGCGGGCGACGGCCTCGTCGGTGCGGTCGATCGGCGTCCCCACCGGCATGCGGAGGTCCACCTGGATGAGCTCCGCGTCGGCGGAGGCCAGGAACTCGAACCGTACGCGCCCGCCCGCGATCAGCCCGAACGACCCGACCAGGACGCCCAGCGCGACCGCGACGGTCAGGTACCGCCGGCGCAGGCACCAGTCGATCAGCCGGGTGTACGGCGTCAGCAGGAGCCGGTCGAAGATCCGCGTGCGGGCCGGGGCGTCGGCGGCCTTCGAGGCCCGACGGAGCCGGGCGCGGCGCCGGGCGGCGCGGCGCTGGGCCCGGCGCTCGGCGCTGCGCAGGCTGTGGCCCATGTGGCTGGGAAGGATCAGGAGCGATTCCAGCAGCGAGATGCCCAGAGCGCACGCGACGACGATCGGCAGGGCGCCCATCAGATCCCCGATCCGCCCTTCGATCGCCCGCAACGGGAGGAACGCGGCGATGGTGGTGAGCACGGTTGCGACGACGGGCCACTCCACCTGCCTGGCGCCGGACACGGCCGCGGCCAGCGCCGGCTCGCCCGCCTCGTGTTTGGCGCTGATGTTCTCGGCGACGACGATCGCGTCGTCGACCAGCAGGCCCAGCACGACGATCAGGCCGAACATCGTCAGGAAGTTGAGCGTGATGCCCAGCAGGTGCATCACAGCGAGTGTGCCCAGCACGGAGATGATGAGCCCCGCGGTGACCCACAGCGCCACGCGCGTCGCCAGCAGCGCCAGGAGCGTGAGGAACACCAGGATCCCGCCCCACAGGGCGTTGCGCGCCAGGAGGTCCAGCCGCTGCTCGACGAATCGGGCCAGGTCGCTGTGGACGCGGATCCGGGCGCCGGGGATCACGGGGCGGGTCGAGCCCAGGGCGTGAGCGGCGACGCGCGGCAGGGGGTCCGCGCCGGGCCGGTCCCCCGCGAGCGTCAGGCGGAACCGTTCGCCGAACGTCAGGCGCAGGGGCTCGCGCTGCCGACCCGCGACGTACGCCCTGACCAGGGAGGCGATGTCGATGACGTCCTGATCGCCGGTGGCGAAGATGGTCAGCGACACGGCCGGGCGCCCGTTCAGTCGGGTGCGGAGGTCGACATCCGCGAACGACTCGCTGACCGTCGCGACGTCGCCGACGAGGACGGGCCGGCCGTCGGGCGGGGCCTTGACGACCACGCGGCGGACCTCGGCGGCCTGCTCCTGCGCGCCGACGGCGCGGACGGTCACGTTGCTCGAAGGGGTGCGGACGGCGCCGGCGGGGGTCTCGGTCATCCCCTCGCGGATGCGGCCGGCGATCGCCGGCAGGCTCAGCCCGTGCTCGATCAGGCGGGCGGGGTCGACCTCGACGGCGATCTCGTCGGTCCGCACGCCGGAGACCACGATGTCGCCCATGCCGGGGAGCGAGCGCAGGTCGTCGCGCATCTCGCGGATCGCGTCCTTCATGACGCGCTCGTCGGCGTCGCCGAAGAGCGTGACGCTGATGACGGGGATGTTCGGCTCGAACTCCGTGACGACGATGCGCTCGGACCGCTCGGGAAGGTCCTGCAGGGCGTCGACCTCGCGCTTGACGCGGGCGACGGCGTCCTCGATCGCGACGCGGTCCTCGAACTCGACCCGGATGGTCGCCGCGCCCTCGACGACGGTGGTGGTGTACTCCTTGACGTCGTCGAGGTCCTCGATGCGGTCCTCGATCTTGATGGCGAGCGCCTCTTCGATTTCGTCGGGGGAAGCGCCCGGGTACGGCGCCGTGACGACGACCTCGTTGGGGCGCGTCTCGGGGAAGAACTCGCGCCGCAGGTCGGCGCCGAGGACCAGCCCCGCGGCGATCAGGGCGACCATGACGAGGTTCGCCGGGACGGGCTTGCGCACGCCGAAAGCCGCGATGTTCATGGCCCGCCGCCCCGGGCGCCGTCGCCCGTCGATGGGCCCTCGACCCGCACCGCGACGCCGTCCTCGATTTCGGTGAGGTTGGTGATGATGACGAGTTCCCCGGGCTCGACGCCGGCGTCCAGGGCGGCCCACTCGGTGATGTCGGGGTGCAGGTCGTCGAAAACGCCGTCGAGGTGGTGCGCGACGCGCACCGCCCGGGTGACGACGGTGGATCCATCGCCGACGATCGCGACACGATCGCCGACGATCGCCGCTCGCGGGATGATTACGCGTCGCTGGGGCGTCCTCGACGCGACGGCCGCGGTGAGGAAACGCCCGGGCAGCAGAGCGCCGGACGCCGCGTCGGCGCCGGGCTGCTCGACGACGGCGTAGGCCGTGATGGTGCGCGTCTGGGCGTCGGCGACCGGGGCGATCCGGTCCAGCCGAGCGGCCCACGACCGCGCCGCGGCGCCCTCGGCCGTCAGGCGCACCTCGTCGCCGACACGGATCGCGCCGGCGGCCGACGCCGGCAGCCGAACCGGGACCTCGACGCGCGACAGATCCACGATCCGCGCGACGGTGGCGCCGACGCCGAGCCAGTCGCCCTCGTCAACCCCGACCGACTCGAGCGCGCCCGCGATAGGGGCGGTGATCCGTGTCCGGTTCAGGTCCCGCTCCGCCTGTCTGGCGCTCGCCCGCTGCTGATCGAGCTGGGCCACGGCCTCGGCCCGCCGGGTGGGAACCGAGTCGAGGCGCTGGCGGGCGTCGGTCAGTTCGCGGCGGAGCCGGATCAGGTCGCGCGTCAGACGATCGATCTCGTTCTCGGTGGCGGCGCCGCGGGCCAAGGCGGCTTTGGCGCGGTCGAGCTCGCGCTCGGAGAGGGCGACGCTCTGCTCGGCCAGGTCCACCGTCTCGGCGAGTGCGGCGGCCTCGACGTCCAGCCGCTCGAGCTGCGCCTCCAGGGCGGCGATCGCGTCCTCGGCCGCGGCCAGGCGGTCCGCGTACTCGCCCGGGTCCAGGGCCGCGATGAGCTGGCCGCGCTCGACCCGGACGCCCGGCTCGATGGAGTCGGGCTTCTCGACGACCCGGCCGGCGACCTCGGCGGCGACGTCGGCGGCCGTCATCGCGCGGGCCGTCCCGTACCCGGTCCAGGCCCGGCGGACGTCGCGCGCCGCGGCGGGCACGGCCGAGACCGTGATAACCCGGTCGGCCTGCGGGCGGACGGCGGGCTCGGGCCGGGTCGACCACAAGACCGCGTACACGCCGACGCCCCCGGCGATCGCCGCGACGCCTAAGAGGGCGCGGACTCCGACGGCCCACCTCGGCGCCGAGCCCCGCCCCGGGGCGGCGGTGACCGTGGCGGGGCGCACCGAGTCGGTCTTGGCTGGCTCGGTCACGTCGGCTCCCGTCGGGTCGGTGGTTCGGTGCGGTGGCGCGTCCGGCCGGTGTCGGTCCGTCGAGCGTGCGCCCGGCGTCGGCCGCCGCCAGGCCGTGATTCTAGTCGCCCGCGTCCGCGAATCGGTTCACTCGGGCAGGCGGGCGGGCGCCGTCACGCTGTCGTACGATCTCGGGCGTGCGGAGGACGCCATGACCCGGAGCCTGTACGTCGCGTCCCGGCCGCGAGCGACCGACCGCACGCTCGCGGTTCAGGATAAGTATACGGGCGCCCCGTTCGAGGAGGTCGCCGTCGCCGGCGCTCAGGAGGTCGAGGACGCGATCGCCGCGGCCGACGCCGCCCGGGACGCGATGGCCCGCACACCGATCCACCGGCGCGCGGCGGCGCTGCGCGGGGTCGCGTCGGCGCTGCGCGACCGGCGCGAGGCGTTCACGCGGGCGCTGATCGCGGAGGTCGGCAAGCCCGTCGCGCTGGCCCGGGGCGAGGTCGATCGGGCGATCGAGACGTTCACCATCAGCGCCGAGGAGGCCGGTCGGCAAGGCGGGGAGACGCTCCCGCTCGACGCGACGCGATTGGGCGAGGGCCTCTTCGGGATGACGGTGCGCAGGCCGATCGGGCCGTGTTCCTTCATCACGCCCTTCAACTTCCCGCTGAACCTAGCCGCGCACAAGATCGGGCCGGCGATCGCGGCGGGGTGCCCGTGTGTGCTCAAGCCGGACGACCGGACGCCGATCACGTCGCTGATGCTGGGCGAGATCCTGGCCGGGTTGGACCTGCCCGAGGGGGCGTTCGGCGTCCTGCCGTGCCCGGACGAGGGGCGGGACCTCTTCACGACTGACGATCGGCTGCGGCTCTTGTCGTTCACGGGATCGCCGAAGGTGGGATGGGAGCTCAAGTCGCGGGCCGGGCGCAAGCGCGTCGTGCTGGAGCTGGGCGGGAACGCCGCCTGCATCGTCGACGAGACGGCCGACACCGACCGGGCGATCGAGCGGATCGCATTCGGGGCGTTCTATCAGGCGGGCCAGTCCTGCATCAGCGTCCAGCGGGTCTTCGCGCACGAGTCGGTGTACGGGCGCATCCGCGACGGCGTGGTCGAGCGCGCCCGGGCGATCAGCGGCCGGCGGGGCCGCGACGACGAGTCGGCGATCCTCGGCCCGGTGATCGACGCAGCGGCGGCCGAGCGGATCGTGTCGTGGCTCGACGAGGCCGTCGCCGCCGGGGCGCGGGTCCTGACCGGGGGCGGGCGCGACGGGGCGTGGGTCGAGCCGACGGTGGTGGAGAGGGCGCCGCGCGATGTCCGGCTGTCGTGCGAGGAGGTCTTCGGCCCGGTCGTGCTGCTGGCGCCGTTCGACGAGTTCGGCGCGGCGCTCGCCGCCGCGGACGACTCCGCGTGGGGCTTGCAGGCCGGGGTCTTTACGGCGCGGCTGGACCGGGCCCTGCAGGCGCTGGACCGGCTGGAAGTCGGCGGCGTGATTGTCAATGACATCCCCTCGACCCGCGCCGACGCCATGCCCTACGGCGGGGTGAAGGGGTCCGGGCTGGGGCGGGAGGGCCCGCGATGGGCGATCCGCGACATGACCGAGAAGCGGCTGCTGGTCATCAACCGTCGCGTGTGACGGCGCACACCGCGGGCGCGGGCTCGGCGATCGCGCCGTCGGCGCCGGCCCGCTCGCGGAGCGCGACGGCCAGCCGATCCAGCCGGGAGACCCGCCGCTGGGCGTCGAGCATCAGGAGGGCGCCGGCGACCGCGACGCACCCGCCGATCCACTGCGCGACCGAGAGCCGCTCGGCGAAGAGCGGCGCCGACGCTAATGCGACGGCGAACGGCTGCAGCTGCAGAACCCCGGCGGTGACCGCGACGCCGAGCCGCGCGATGCTGGTGTAGTAGAAGACATGGCCCAGGGCGATGCCGATGACCGCCGACAGCAGCAGCAGCGCGAACTGCGGCGCGGTGAGGTCCAGGGCGCCGGCGCCGGCGCGGTCGCCCGCGACAACCATCAGCCCGAGCATCACGGCGGCGGTGTACTGGCTGATCGCGGCGAAGGCCAGGACCGGGTTCACGCCGTGCATGAACCGCCGCACCGACAGGCCGTACGCCGCGAAGAGCGCCCCCGCACCGAGCGCCAAACCGAGCCCGGCCAGGCGTTCCGGGGCGAAGGGGTTCTCACCGAAGAACGCCGCGCCCGTCGTGCCCGCGAGAACCATGACGAAACCGGCGAGGAACCCCCGCGTCCGGACGATCCGGCGTTCCGCCGGGAAGAGCAGGAACGCCCCGACCGCGACGAATATGACCTGAACACGCAGGCCGAAGGTCAACAGGCCCGGGTCGATTTTGTAATGAGCCCAGGTGAAGCAGACCTGGCCAGCGGCGTTGATGGCGCTGGGGACAAGGGCCCGGCGCCAGAGCCCGGCGGGAGATCGGCCGCGGGCCCGGGCGACCAGCGCGACCGGAAGCCACATCAGAGCCGCGAACCCGTATCGCCAGCCGTTGCTGGTCCAGGCGTCGATCGACTCGGCGAAGTGGCGCAGGAACAGCGGGACGCTCGACCAGCCGGCGAGCGTCATGACGATCATCACGGCGCCCAGGGTCGCGCCGGGGGCGGGTTGTCGGGTCGGAGCGTCGATGGCCGGTGGTCCTCGCCCGGAAGCGGGGAGCGTAGGCGGGTCGGCGGGTGGGGCGCCGGCGTCTTGTTTCCACAGGTTTCCCACGCCGTTGATCCCGCCGACTCCCGATGTGTTATAAGACGTTCCCGGACAGAGCGAAGCGTTGTGCCCGGCGAGCCGCGCGAGCCGATCCGGCGCAGGAGGCGCCGGCGGCGCGTCCATCGGCCGGTCGGGCGGGAGTGATCGGATGAGCGGCACGGACGTCGCGGGGCTCAGGCGAGCCGTCCTTGATCTGACCCAGACTCAGCGGCGGGTGCTGATCTTGCACTACGCGGAGGGGCTCGCCCCGCGTGAGGTGGCCCATGTCCTCGAGCTGGGCGAGGCCCGCGTCGAGGCGATCCTCGAGGGACTCCGCGCCTGGGCGGCGGCGAGGCTCGGCGTCGCCGAGCGCCCCGACCAGGCGTCGGCCGCCGGCCCGCTGGCCGCCGCGCGGACCCCGGCCTGACCGCGGGCCGGGCCGGGCGTATCCTTGCGGGCCTCGATCCCGACGGGGCCGAGGGCGCCGGGCTGGCTCGGCGTCGCGCCCGCGCCCTGTCCACGCCGCCGATGCCGCCATGACCACCCACCCGCCCGACACAATGGACCCGGTGCTCCGCGATGCGCTGGCGCTGGTGACGCGACTGTTGACGCCCGGCGTGGGTCCGGAGGTCGCGAAGTACGAGCCGTTCGAGGCGCTCGCCCGCCGGATCGACCTGTCCCTGCCGGAGGAGGGCCTGCCGTCGGGGGAGGTGTCCAGGCTCTTGGAGGATGTGGTCGGCGCCACGCCCGTCACGGCGAGCCCGCGGTTCCTGAACCAGCTCTTCGGCGGGCGCGATCCCGCCGCTGTCGCGGGAGAGCTCCTCGCGGCGGTGCTCAACACGTCGATGTACACCTACAAGGCCGCGGGCGCCAACGCCCTGATCGAGCGCGAGCTGACCGGGACGATGGCCCGGCTGGTCGGGTTCGATCACGGCGAGGGCGTCTTCGCGCCGGGCGGGTCGATGTCCAACTTCTGCGCCATCGTGATGGCCCGCAACGCCGCGGCGCCCTCGGCCCGGCAGCGGGGCCTGACCGGCGAGGCGCTGACGCTCTACACCTCCGAGCAGAGCCACTATTCGATCACCAAGGGCGCCGCGATGGCCGGGATCGGGCGCGAGCGCGTCCGCCGCGTCCCGTGCGACCGGCGCGGGCGGATGGCGCCCGAGGCGCTGGAGCGGATGATCGCCGAGGACAAGGCTGCGGGTCTGACGCCCTTCATGATCAACGCGACCGCGGGCACGACGGTGCTGGGCGCGTACGACCCGATCCCGGCGATCGCGCGCCTCGCCGAGCGGTTCGGCGTGTGGCTGCACGTGGACGCGGCGCTGGGCGGGAGCGTGGCCGTGTCCGAGGCTCATCGGCATCTGATCGAGGGGGTCGAGCGCGCCGATTCCGTGACCTGGGACGCCCACAAGATGCTCACCGTGCCCCTGACGTGCTCGGTGATCCTGACCCGCCGCCGCGGCGAGCTCGAACGAAACTTCGACGAGGACGCGGACTACCTCTTCCAGGCCGACTCCGCGGAGGTCAACTTCGGCGGGCGTTCCATCCAGTGCGGGCGGCGCAACGACGCCCTGAAACTCTGGGCGCTGTGGAAGCGGCATGGGACCCGCGGGCTCGGCCGGCGCGTGGACCGGCTGTTCGGCCTCGCGCGCCTGGCGGCCGAACTGGTGCGCGAGAACCCGGAACTCGAACTCGTCCGCGAGCCGGAGAGCGTGACGGTCTGCTTCGCGTGCCGGGGCGCGCCGGCCGAAGCCGTCTGCGAGCATCTGCGCCGCACCGGGCGACTCCTCGTCGGCTACGGCGAGGTGGACGGGCGGAACATCGTCCGCGTCCCGTTCATGGACCCCGATCTGACCGATGAGGACGTGCGCGCCGCCGTCGGGCTCGTGTGCGACGCGGCGGGGGAGATCCGCGAGGCGCGGCCCGCGGTCGGCGCGGCGAAGTGACGGCCCGGGTCGCGGTCTGGTCCGGGCCTCGGAACATCTCCACCGCGATGATGCGCGCCTGGGAGGCGCGGGGCGACTGCGCCGTCGTGGACGAGCCCCTGTACGCCCATTACCTGCTCGTGACGGGCGTGGACCACCCCGGGCGCGAGGAGGTCCTGGCGCGCCACGAGACAGACTGGCGCCGGGTGGTCGAGGCGCTCGTCGGCCCGGCGCCCCGTGGGGCGGCGATCTTCTATCAGAAGCACATGGCGCATCATCTCGTCGGCGGGATCCGCCGGGACTGGATCGCGTCGCTGCGCAACGCGCTGTTGATCCGCCAGCCGAGGGCGATGGTCGCCTCGCTGGCCCGGGTCATCCCCAACCCGGGGATCGAGGAGACGGGCCTGCCGCAGCTCGAACGGCTCGACGCGTGGCTCGGCGAGCGGACGGGCGCGGCGGCCCCCGTGATCGACGCCCGCGACGTCCTGCTCGACCCGCCGGGGACGCTCCGCGCCCTGTGCTTGTCGCTGGGCGTGGGCTACACCGAAAAGATGCTCGCCTGGCGGGCGGGCGGGCGCGCGACCGACGGCGTCTGGGCCCGGCACTGGTACGCGAATGTCGAGCGGTCGACCGGCTTTGCGCCGTACGCGCCGCCCGAGATTGATCCGCCGGCGAGGCTGACGCCGCTGATCCGCGCCTGCGACGCGATCTACGAGCGGTTGGCCGGGCGCCGGCTCAACCCGCAGCCCTGACCGTCCCACCCACCTCGAGGCCCGCCGTGCTCCAGCGATACGACGAACGCAACCGTGACCTGATCGTGCACGTCGCGGGCCGGCTCGTGCCCCGCGACCAGGCGGGCGTGAGCCCCTTCGACTCGGCGGTGCAGAACGGCGACGCGGTGTGGGAGGGGCTCCGGCTGTACGACGGCCGGGTCTTCCGGCTGCGGGCGCACCTGGCCCGGCTGCGCCGAGGCGCCGAGCGCCTCCGGTACCGCGGCGTCCCGACCGACGAGGAGATCATCGCGGCGCTGCGCGCCACGCTCGAGGCCAACGCCATGCGCGACGGTGTGCACGTGCGGCTGACGCTCTCGCGCGGGGTGAAGGTCACCAGCGGGCTGGACCCGAGGCTGAACAAAGCCGGCTGCACGCTGATCGTCCTCGCCGAGCACAAGCCCCCGGTGTACGACAAGGCCGGGGTGTCGCTGATGACGAGCGGCATCCGGCGCCCACCCGCGAGCGTCCTGGACCAGACGATCCACTCGTGCAACCAGCTCACGTCGATCCTGGCGAAGATGGAGGCCACCGACGCCGGCGCCGACGACGCCCTCATGCTCGACACGCGCGGGTTCATCGCGGAGACCAACGCGACGCACGTCTTCTTGGTCTTGGACGGCGTGGTCACCACGCCGACCACCGCCGCGTGCCCGGAGGGGATCACCCGCGGCGCCGTCCTGGACCTGTGCGAGGCGAACGCGATCCCGTCGTCGGTGCGCGACGTCGAGCCGAGCGAGATCGCCCGAGCGTCGGAGATGTTCTGCACCGGGACGATGGGGGAGATCGCGCCGGTCGTCCGCGTGGACGGGCGGGCCGTCGGGGACGGGTCGGCCGGGCCCGTCACGCGCCGGATCTGCGGGCTCTTCGCGGACCTGGTCGCGCGCGAGAGCGAGCGCGTCGTCGGCTAGATCAGCGCACGGCGGCGGTGGGGCCCCCGGCCAGGGCGCGCCACGCGACCAGGCCGCCGGCGAGCGACCGCGCGTCGATCCCACGCGCCCGCATGAGGGACGCGACGGCCTCGGAGCGCACGCCCGTTCGGCAGACCAGGATCGCGGGCCGATCGTGGGCGACCCGGTCGAGCATGGTCGCCGCACGGGTGTACGGCAGGCGCTCGGCGCCGGGCACGCCGGGCTCGGCGAGCTCGTTGGCCAGACGCACGTCGTACAGGGCGGCGCCGCGGCGCTCGAGCCAGTCGGGGAGATCGGCCGGGGCGACGGCGTCGGTTCGCTCCAGGGCGCCGGCGTCGGCGCGGAGCGTCTCGTGGTCGATCCAGCCGACGATCCGGTCCAGCCCGATCCGGACCAGCCGGCGCACGGCGTCGCGCATCGCGGCCTGACCGTCGGCGATGAGGACGATGTCACGGTCGGGCTCGACCATCGACCCGGCCATGTTGCAGAACGCGAACGAGAGCGCGCAGGACAGCGCGCCCGGCGGGTGGCCCGCGGCGTGCCGGTCCGGCGGTCGGGTGTCGAGGACGGCGGCGTCGCCGGCCCGCGCGAGCGCATCGGCGACCTTCAGCGCGGGCGGGTCGGGCAGCCGGCCCAGGAGGGGGACGCCGTCGCGGTTGAGGGTCTTCATCCGGCCGAAGTACAGCGGCGGCTCGGGCTGGGCGCCGAGGATGTACTCCATGAACGCGTCCCGCGTCGGGGCGAGCGCCAGGGCTCGGTTGGTGCGCCGTTCGTAGCCGAGGGTCGAGGCGGGGACCGCGCCGAGCGCCTTGCCGCAGGCGCTGCCGGCGCCGTGCGCGGGCCAGACCTGGAGGTAGTCGGGCAGGTCGGCCAGAGCCAGCGCCGAGTTGCGCAGCCGGCGGGCGGCGTCGAAGCGGGTCGAGTCGTACCCCGCGGCGGTGTCGAGGAGGTCCGGCCGGCCGAGGTCCCCGACGAAGAGGAAGTCGCCGGTGATCATCGCCGCTGGGGTGTCCGGCGCCGCGGCGCGGTCCGTGACGAGGTACGAGAGGTGTTCGGGTGTGTGGCCCGGGGTGTGCAGGGCGGCGATCTCGACGGCGCCCAGGCGGATCGTGTCGCCGTGTTTGAGGAAGGTGATCGCGTCGGGCTCGGCCGGGCGCCAGCGCGGGGTCCATGCCTCGCCGCCCTCGCCGGAGACGAAGGCCCGGGCGCCGGCGCGATCGGTCAGTTCGCGCACGCCGGAGAGGAAGTCCGCGTGGATGTGCGTCTCGGCGGCGGCCGTCAGGCGGAGTCCCTCGGCCTCGGCCGCGGCGAGGCAGCGGTCCACGTCGCGCTCGGGGTCGATGACGATCGCCTCGCCGGCGTCGGGGCAGCCGATGAGATACGCGTACTGGGCGAGCGCGGGGTCGGCGATCTGGCGGAAGAGCATGGCGGAGCCCCATCGTCGGCGCCGGGCGCGTCCGGCCCGGTCGATCACGATAGGTCCGCCGCGCCGCGGACGCCCTCACCCGGTCCAGTTGGACAGGACGGCGGTGATGTCGGCGCCGTTGACCACGCCGTCGCCGTTGAGGTCCGCGGGGTTCGAGACGCTGCCCCAGGCGTTGAGGATGAGCGTGATGTCGGCGCCGTTGACCCGGCCGTCGCCGTTGAGGTCCGCGGAAAACGGCGGGAACGCGGCGAGATCGGCGGCGTCGATCACGCCGTCGCCGGTCAGGTCGTGCAGGTTGAAGTTGGGCCCGAAGTTGGTGATGACGACCGCGCCGTTGATCGCGCCGTCGGCGTCATCGGGCCCGCCGTCCATGGTCGCGATGGCGTTCGTGATCGCGTCCAGGTCGGCCTGAGTGATGACCGAGTCGGCGACCATGTTGCCGAAGACTGTGTCGAACCCGACATCGGACCAGACATAGAGAGCCCCCGCGCCGGGGCTCATGTAGGAGGCGCCGAGGAGCGCGTGGACGTCCCACTTGCGCAGATCGAGGGTGTCTCCCGCCGGGTCGGCGCCCTGCCACTCGCGGATGAGTTCGAAGACCGCGGGATCGGTCACCGGCCCGAGCAGGCCCTCGGCGGCGAAGATCAGGTCGCTCAGCGCCTCAGCGACGCTGGTGTGGTTGAACACCGCAAAGTCCATCGGCTGAAGCGGCTCGCCGGTGAGGATCGCGGCGCCGGTGTGGTCCAACGGGAAGACGAACGAGACGGTCGTCGTATCGGTCTGCGGGTCATGCTGGAAGCGGAGGTCAACGTCAGGGTCGTACAGACCGAAGTCGCTCCCGCCGAACACGCCGGAGAAGGGGGCGACGGCCTGAATGCGCTCGAAGAACCGGCCGCGGACGACCATGGTCTCGCCGGGGTCCAGATGCCCGTCCATGTTGCCAGTCTGGGAGATCAGCGTCGGGTCGAAGCAGCCGCAGAGGACAAGCGTGAACTCGGCGCCCGATTCTTCGATGGGCGGCGCCGTGGCGAAGACGCCGTCGTAGTCCGCGGCGCTTCGGGCGGCGCGGTCGCCGAAGGAGTTGTCGGGCAGCTCGCCGAATCGGCCGACGTTGGCGAGGAACCGCGTGCGGGCGATCGGCTCGAGCTCCCCGCCTGAGTTCTTCTGGCCGTCCACGTCGAACTCGATGAACCCGTTGAGCGGGCGGTCGCCGAATCGGTCGGGGTCCCACGGGTACCCGCCCAGCCCCAGCGGGCCCGGCGGGTTGACCAGCCCCGCGACGGTCATGTCGAAGCGCATGACGTGCGACGACTGGAACGTTCCCGCGGCGCCGGCGAAGGGATCCGCGGGGGACGCCGGGTCCCAGAAACGGAGGGAGAGATCCAGGAGGTCCGGCGCGATCGCGAAATGGGGCTGCGTCAGCGAGCCCGTCGGGCGCGCCGCGGCGTCGCCGGCCGCGTCGGTCCAGGTCTTCCCGGCGCTGGTGACGGTCAGCAGCGAGGATCCGGAATGCCCGCCCTCGCCGTCAGACGCGTAGACCGCCGGCGCAACGGCGGCGGCGGCCAGAAGCGCGGCGCCGGATGCGTAGATGATCAGAGCGGGCGCCATCGAGACTATCCTGCCACGCCCGGGGCGCGGTGTGAATCGGAATCACGCCCTAATTGCGTCGATCGCGTCGGGGCGGGGGCCTAGTGGACCGGCTGATACTCCCAGCGCCAGCCGCCCTCATCCAGCGGTTCGCGGGTCGAGAGGACGTGCCCCCCGACGAACGCGACGTTGAGCGTCCCGCCGTGCCGGCGGTCAGGGAACCAGAACCGGTCGCCGGCGTAGATGGACTTGCTGCCCAGAGCCGGGGCGGAGAACTGGGGGAGGACGCGCATGGAGAAGGCTTTGGCGCCGTCCACGTCCCAGGCGAGCGGAACGTCGGGCTCGGTCAGGATGTCCTCGGTGAGGAAGACGGGCTTTGGCAGTGGGAACCCGCCGGGACCGGCGACCTCGGCGCGGTGCAGCCGGGCGTTGAACCCATAAGAAACGTTCTGCGGGGGATTGATGGCCCCGGCGCTGGTGCAGGGCAGGTTGTGCGCGACGGTGACGGTCCCGCTGACGGCGGCGCAGTGGACGCGATCGTGGACGCCCCCGCCGTCGAGCTCGGCCCGATCGGCGGCGCCGTACGCCCAGAACTCGTCGATCTGATACAGGCTCTCCTGAAAGGTGGAGAGTCGGAAGTGGTCGCGCAAACGGTTATCGTCACCGCGATCGACCCCGCCGCCGGTGGAGGCGAACGCGGCGAAGTCCTGCGCGATTGAGCGAAGGTTCGACTTGCACTGCACGCTCTTGGCGGCGCCGAACACACGGCCGAGCGCCGGGGACAACAGCGACAGCAGCACCGCGAGGATCGCGATAGAGACCAGGAGCTCCACAAGCGTGAAGCCGCCGCGCCGGGATGGGCTGCGCGTATCGATTATTCCCCACTCGCTTGGATCGACGGTTCGGCCGGACTCCCCGCATTATCACTGAGAGGACGGCCTTGGATCAAGCGTGGAGCGGGGAATCGGGATAGGGAACCCACCCTATTTCGGCCCGGCGAAGCCGTCCGTCCGCGCTCAGAGCTCGGCCAGACCCTCCCGCAGAGCAAACCGGACCAGGTCCACCCGATCGTTGACACCGAGTTTCTCCATGATCGAGGCCCGGTGGACGTCGATCGTTTTCGGGCTGCGATGCAGGGTCTGGGCGATCTCGACTCGCGACAGGCCACGCCCGATCAGCCGCAGCACCTGGATCTCCCGCGGCGTCAGCAGCGCGAGTTTCGAGCGGGGGGTGTCGGGCTCCGGGGCCTTGGGCCCTGGCCCGGCGGCCCGATCGGCGACCTCACGGCTCATGGCGAACTCGCCCGCCGCCACGGCGCGGATCGCCCGGACCACGTCGTCCGGCGGGTCGCCCTTGGAGAGATACCCCCAGGCTCCGGCGGCGACGGCCTGGTCGATGTAGTGATCGCGCACGAACGCGCTGAACAGGATGGCGCGCACGTCGGGCCGGTGGCGCGCCAGATTCTCGATCGCCTCGAACGGGTCGGGGCCGGGCATCTCGATGTCCATCAGCACGACCGTCGCGGCGGTTTCGTCGACCGCGCCGAGCAGCCCATCGGCTGAGGATCGGCGCCCGGCCAGTTCGATCCCCGGCTCCTGGTCGAAGCGAGCCCGCAGGCCGTCGGCCATGAACGCGTGGTCATCGACGCACAGCACTCGGATCGGGTCTGGGGTCATGTCGGCGTCTCCCCGCCGGCGCCCGCGGCCGCCGACAAAGCCTCGGCCAGGATCCGGCGGAAACGGTCCGTCCGTCCCGCGTCGTCCGCCCGGATCAGCCCGGGGGTCGGATCGATGTCCGCCGCGAGTGACACAATGCGGTTCCTCCGGTCGGCGGCCAGGAACCGGTCGCGCTGCGCGGGGTCGGGGCGGTCCGTCACCCAGACCGCGGGGCTGGTGAACCCGTTGAGCGCACTGGCCCGGATGACCCGAGCGCCGGCCGCCCTGAGCACCGCGGACGCGAACGCGCCCAGTCTCGCATCGCGGACCGAGACCACCGCGGTGACAGCGCCGGCCGGGCTCGCGGGCGAGTCGGCCTGAGCATCGGGGTCGGCGTTGACGCCCACCGGGAGGGTGAGGTCGATCGTGGTCCCGGCGCCGGGCTCGGAGTCGATCCGCAAGGATCCGTGGGCGGCCAGGGCGACCGCGTGAACCAACGACAGGCCCATCCCCGTGGACAGGCCTCGCTGCTTAGTGGTGAAGAAGGGCTCGAGGGCCCGGTCGCGCACCTCGCGCGTCATGCCTCGCCCGGTGTCCTCGACGCGGATCGTCACCGTCCGATCGGTGTGGCGGACGGTCAGGCCCACGTCCCCTGGCGCGGCGCCGAGCGCATCGCCCGCGTTGACGACGAGGTTGAGGACGGCCTGGGTCAGCATGTGGGGCGCGACGCGCACCGGGGGTGAGTCGCGATCGATCCGCGCCGTGAAGCGCGCCCCCGCCGGGAGGGAACGCTCGATGAGCGCGCCGACCTCGTCCCACCAGCGCGCGATGTCCGTCACACCGCCCGAGGCCTCGGGGTCCTCGGGGTCGAGGGACAGCAGGCGCAGCCCGCGCGAGAGATTCTGAAGATAGTCGAGCCCCGCGCGGATCTGGGCGAGCTCGGCGCGGGCGGGATCGGGCAGGTCCAGGCGGTCCAGCGCGTCGAGCCGGCAGCGCATGGGGAAGAGCAGGTTCTTCATGTCGTGCCCGAGGCCGGCGCCGAGCGTCCCGATGGAGGCCAGCCGTTCAGAGGCGCGCAGCCGGGCGTGGGTGTCCTCGAGCTCAGCGGTGCGAGCCTCGACGAGGCGCTCGAGGTGGTCGCGGTGCTCGGCGAGTTCGGACTCGATGCGCTTGCGTTCGGAGATGTCGCGGATGATCCAGGTGGTGACGCCGCCGCCGGGCGCCGGGGCCGGGGCGCTCAGGGCGACCTCGAGGGGGAAGGCCCGGCCATCGCCGCGCCGGCCGACGGTCTCGATCGCCACGCCGGGCGCGTCCGGGATCGGCGCGTCCGGCGCCAGGAGGGACCGCACCGGGCGGCCCGCGAGGTCGCCGGGCTCGACGCCGATGATCGCTCCCGCCGCGGGGTTGGCCGACTCGATCGCCCCATCCGGCCGGACGGTCAGGATGCCCTCGGCGGCGGTGCGGAAGACGGCCTCGAGGCGGGCGCGCTGCCCGGCGATCTCGGCGAGGTAGCGCTCACGCTCGCGGGCGGCGCGGTGGGTCTGGCGGACGAGCAGCCGGCCGTACGCCGTCACCCCGACGACCATGAGCACGATGAACGCCCCGACGAGAAACTCGAACCGGCGCAGGTCGGCGGCGGCGGCGGCCTGAGCGTCGAGTGTCCGCCGCTGGATCAGCCGCACGCGGGCGTCGAGCTCGGTCAGGTAGTCGCGCGCCCGGTTGTAGCGCCGGTCCATCGCGGCCATGCGCTGCCCGGCGGCGTGGGCGTCGCCGGCGCGCAGGGCGTCGAAGATCGACAGCCCGGAGGCGACGGCCGCCTCCATCTCCTGCGCCGACCGGTCCAAGAGGTCGAGCAGGGGACCGGCGTCGGCGGGGTCGATGTCGAGCACGAGCTCCCGCCTGGCCTCGCGCAGGCGGACGCGGAAGTCTTCGGCGCGAGCGGCCAGCCGGGCTTCCTCCGCGTCGATGTCGCCCGTCGCGAAGACGTCGTTGCCGGGCGTGTTGACCGTCGCCGCGAGCTGCCCCAGGCTGGCGTAGATGCCCTGGCGGTCGGCCCAGTCGCGGTTGACCTCGATCGACTCCGCGTACCGGCTGACGATGAGGTGATTCAGGTACAGGCTGATCGAGACGGCCGCGATGTCGAACGCCGCCAGCAGGAAGTACACCGAGAGCCACCGCCGGGTCCGCATCGGCGGGGCTGGCCGGCGTGATGGTCGCTGAGGGTGGGTCATGCGGTGTGGCGCATCCGCTGGCGTCATCCAAGAATAGACCGCGCCCACACGCGGACCAAGCGAAGACGCCACGGGCCCGATCATTGGTGGGTCCGAATAGGTCGCGATTCCTATCGACACAGGCTGGCCCGGGCGGTGCAATGTGTCTGCACGCTGAGGGACGCGCGACCTCACGGGCGACGCCTTGTTGAGGCGGGGAAAGCCGGCGGGAGTGGCTCCCGCGGGCGGCGAGGGCGCCGGTCGGACAGGCCGGCATCAGGGTGGACCGGCCGATCGAGCCGGCCACGCACGTGGAGACAGGATCCAAGCCATGCTGAAGAACACCCTCGTGACACTGGTGGCTGTCATCGCGACCACCGCTGCCGCGTTCGTCGGGGCCACCGCGACTGCGGGCGCCGGGGACGTGAAGATGGAGGCCCGGCTGAGCGGTCCGACGCTCGCCTCCGGCAAGGCGCGCTACGAAGAGCGGATGAAGAAGAATGTGCTCGAACAGCGCTTCAAGGTGCAGATCGAGGACGCGGCCCCGAACGCGGACTTCGCCGTGGTCGTCGCCGGCGTGACCGTCGGCGTCATCACCACCAACGACCTGGGCATGGGCGAGCTGCAGCTGCGCACGGCGACCTTTATCGACGACCCGGGCGACGGCTCGCCCATCCCGACGGACTTCCCGCAGGTCGGCCCGGGCGACTCGGTGAGCGTTGGATCGGACCTGAGCGGGTCGTTCTGATCGCGGCGCACGAACACACATAGGCCTCGTCAGGAGGGGCGGCCGGGCCCTGCGCCTCGTCGCCCCTCCTCTCCCGAATCTGATGACGCCCGGCGTCGGCCACATTTGGCGCCGGGCGTTGTCGTTGCGCGGCTGTCGGGACGCCACGACCGGGCCGATATCCGGTACAACCGCCGTCGAAGGAGAAGACAGATGCGCACGCGATGGGTTATCGGTCGGAGATGGCTGGATGTGGCGGTGTGTACGTCGGCGTGTGTGCTCGCGGCCGCGGCGCCCGGCGCGGACGACGAGCCGCGCCAGCTGACGGAGAAAGACCTCTCGGCGCTGGCGTGGCGCAGCGTGGGCCCCGCGAACATGGGCGGGCGCCTCGCCGCGATCGCCCTGGCGCCGGGCGACTCGAAGACCATCTTCCTGGGCTACGCGACCGGCGGGGTGTGGAAGTCCACCAACGCGGGCACGACCTTCACGCCGGTCTTTGACGATCAGGCGACCAGTTCCATCGGCTCGATCGCGGTCGCCGATGCGCCGCCCGACTGGTCCGGGTGGGACGACGAGTTCGAGGACTCTGACGAGCGTCCGGGCGACGACGAGCTCGCCGAGAAGGGCCGGGCCAAGGTCGTGTGGGTCGGGACGGGCGAGGGCAACGGCCGAAACTCCTCCTCGTGGGGGCACGGCGTGTACCGCTCGACGGACGGCGGGTCGTCGTTCACCCACCTCGGGCTCGAAGAGACGCACGACATCCCCGCGCTGGCCGTGGATCCCCGCGATCCAGACGTCTGCTACGTCGCGGCGCTGGGCCACCTCTGGGGCGCCAACGAGGAGCGCGGCGTCTACAAGACCACGGACGGGGGCGAGACCTGGGACGCCGTCCTCCAGATTGATGAGAACACCGGCGCTGTCGACGTGATCCTCGACCCGCACGACCCGGACACGGTCTACGCCGCGATGTACGACCGCCGGCGGCAGAAGTGGTCATTCCGGTCCGGCGGGCCCGAGGGCGGGATCTACCGCTCGACGGACGCCGGCCGGTCGTGGGAGAAACTGACCGATGGCTTGCCCGGGCAGACCGGGCGGATCGGGCTGGACGTGTCGCGCTCGGCGCGGGGCGTGGTGATGGCCGTGATCGAGTCCGACGAGGGCGGCTCCTACGGCGGGTTCGCCAACCGGTCCAAGGCCGGTGGGGTCTTCCGCTCCGACGACGGCGGCGACACGTGGACGCGCGTCAACGATTTCGCCCCGCGGCCGTTCTACTTCTCGAAGATCCGCATCGACCCCGCCGACGACCAGCGCGTCTACCTCCTCGGCTGGGAGATGTACCTCTCCCAGGACGGCGGGAAGACCTTCCGCGCGGGCGTCGCCAAGGTCCCGCACGTGGACTTTCACGCGATGGTGATCGATCCCGACGACCCCGAGCACCTGCTCATCGGGACCGACGGCGGGCTGTACGTCTCGCACGACCGCGGCGCGACGTGGGACTTCCACAATCACATGGCCGTCGGGCAGTTCTACAACGTCGCCGTGGACGACTCGGACCCCTACCGCGTCGGCGGGGGCCTCCAGGACAACGGCTCCTGGATCGGGCCCAGCCAGACGGGGATGGAGGACTCGGGCTCGTTCATGGGCCGGGGCGGCGGGATCACCAACGGCCAGTGGCGCATGGTCTGGTTCGGCGACGGGTTCCACGTCGCGTTCGACCCGCTGGATCCGAACATCGTCTACGCCGAGTCCCAGGGCGGGAACATCGCGCGCACGCACTTGGACACGGGCGCGCAGCACATGATCAAGCCCGAGGCGAAGGAGGGCGAGGAGGCGTTCCGGTTCAACTGGAACGCGCCGTTCGTCGTCTCGCCGCACGAGCCGACGACGCTCTACCTCGGCGGGAACAAGGTGTTCCAATTGCTGGACCGAGGCGACCGGTGGCGCGCGATCAGCCCGGACCTCTCGACCCGCGACCCCGACATCATCCTCACCGCGGGCTCGAGCGCCGAGACCGCCGGCACGATCGTCTCGCTCGCCGAGTCGCCCCTGGTCGAGGGGATGATCTGGGCGGGGACGGACGACGGGCTGATCCACGTCACGCAGGACGGCGGTGAGAGTTGGAAGGACGTCACGCCGCGCCAGATCGACGGGCGGTACATCTCGAAGATCGAGCCCTCGCGGCACGACGCGTACACGGCGTACGTCGCCGTGGACGGGCGCCGCTCCGACCGCTTCGATGTGATCCTGCTGATGACCGACGACGCCGGGCGCACCTGGCGCTCGATCGCGGGCGATCTGCCCGCCGGCGCCCCGCCCAAGGTCGTGCGCGAAGACCCCGGCAACCCCGACGTCCTGTACGTCGGGACCGAGCGGGCGGCGTACGTCACGATCGACCGCGGTGGGCGATGGGTGAAACTCAACACGGGGTCGCTCCCGACCGTGCCGGTGGACGACCTGAAGGTGCAGGCGCGGGCGATGGACCTCGTCGCCGGGACGCACGGGCGGAGTGTGTGGATCCTGGACGACGTCTCGGCTCTGTCACAGCTGACGCCGGAGGTGGTGGTGTCCGAGTTCCACGTCTTCGAGCCGATGCCGGCCGCGCCGCGCCGGCGGCTGCCCTTCGGCGGGCTGTGGGGCGACCGGATGTTCATCGCTCAGAACCCGCCGGTGGGCGCGGTCATCCAGTGCTGGGTGAACGAACCGGGCGACGGGCCGGTCAGCGTGACCATCAAGAACGAGCAGGGCGTCACCGTCCGCACCCTCAGCGGGCAAGCCCGGCCCGGGATCAACCGCGTGGTGTGGGACTTGCAAGCCGACCCGAAACAGCGGCTCGGCACGCCGCACCCGATGGCCGAGTTCGTCCCGCCCGGGGAGTACGAGGTGGCCGTCTCGCACAACGGCAACAGCGAGACCGTGACACTGACGGTGCTGCCCGCGCCCGAGGATCGGTGACCGCCGGACCGGCGCCGGGCGCCGCGGGCTACCGCAGGGCGATGGAGAGGATGGTGACATCGTCGGCGAACGAGTCGCGCCGGGTGTGACCCACCAGCGCGCAGACCAGGCCGGCGACGTCGGACTCCGGGTCGGCTGAACCCGCGAGACACCGGCCGGCCCGATCGACGCCGAACTGCTCGCCCGCGGGGTCCGGCTGTTCGGGCACGCCGTCGCTCATGAGGATGAGCCGGTCGCCGGGCTCGAACGCCACGTCGGTCCGGGCGTAGCGGGTGTCCGGATCCACGCCGACGGGCGGCCCGCCGTCACACGTGAGCAGCTCGGCGGCGCCCCCGCGGTGGAGCATCGCGTAGCCGTGCCCCGCGTCGACGCAGGCGAGCGTCCCGGCGCCGGCGTCGAGGACGCAGGCGAAGAGCGTGGCGAACTCGCCCGTCGCGGTGCGCTCCGCGAGGTACCCGTTCAGACGATTGACGATCTCGTCGAGGACGGCGCCCGTCTCGAGCAGCGTGTCGAGGCGCGCCTGGATCGTCGCCATCAAGAGCGACGCCCCCAATCCTTTACCGGCGACGTCGCCCAGGAAGATCGCGGCGCGGCCGGCGCCCAGGTCGCGCACGCCGGCGAAGTCGCCCGCGACGACCCGGCCCGGTTGAAACCGCAGCGCGTAGCGCACGGGCCCGACGACGCCGGCCGCCGGCGGCATGAGCCGTTCCTGCACACGCCGGGCTGTCTCCAGATCACGGAGCAGCCGGTCCTGCCGCCGCTGGAGGGTGCGCCGGCGGATGTTCGCGATCGCCAGGGCGCACAAATCCGCGACCGCGGCGCAGAATGCGCCGGCGTCGGCGTGCGGGCTCGACGCGCCGTCCAGGTAGACGAAGGCGTCGGTCTCCCCGCCGATGGTCACCGCGGCGCACAGCGCCGAGGCGACGTTCGCCGAGACAATGCTCACCGCGTGTTGTGCGTCGGTCTGGTCCTCGAGCCGGGCGACGCCGCCCGCGGCCGCGGCGCGGATCAGCGTCCGGCTGGGGCGGATCGGCGAGGGTTCGGACCGGTGGTGGGCCGCGAGGATCTCGATCTCGTCGAGCCCCCGCACAGGGCGGATCACCGCGGCGCGGTCGAACCCGGACCCCTCCACCAGCGACCGGACGACGGCCGCGGCGACGGCTGTTTCATCCTCCGCGTCCTGGATCGTGCGCGCCACGCGCATCAGCAGGTCCAGCCGGCGGCTGGCGAGGTCGCCGATCTGGATCCGGCTGACGCGCGTCGTCCCGGCGTCCGCCGTGTCGTCGATGGAGCGTATGGTCGACGGCGCCGAGGCGTCGCGCACCCGGAAGAGCCAGGGCCCGAGGCGCACGCGGTCGCCCGGGCCGATGGGCGTCGGCTCGCCCGGGGCGACCGGGGCGGAGTTGACGCGCACGCCGTGGCGGCTTCCGGCGTCGGTGACGGCCCACCCATCGCCCGCGCGTGTGAAGACGGCGTGCCGGCGTGACACCGCGGGGTCGTTGAGCCGGACGGAGCACTCCCGGCTGCGTCCGACGGTGACGGGGCCGGCGCCGGTCAGATCGATCGGGTCCACCTCCGGGCCGGCGATCGGGCTGAGCACGAGGTCCCGTGGGTTCATCACTTCCCCTCGTACCAGGTCGCCGACACCGCGGCGTCCACGACCAGGGGGACGTCCAGCGTCATCGCCCGCTCCATCCGCTCGACGATCAGATCGCGGGCGGCGTCGGCGCGCTCGGTGGGCGCTTCGAAGACCAGCTCATCATGGATCTGGAGGATCATGAGCACGCCGGGGATCGCGGGGTCGGCGCCCTCGCCGGCGGCGGCGCGCCAGTGTCCCGCCGACGGGCTGAGCCGGCGGTGCAGGTCAACCATCGCGATCTTGATGAGGTCCGCCGCCGACCCCTGCACGACGGAGTTGATGGCGACGCGCTCGGCGAGCGCCCGGCGGTTGGGGTTGCGCGAGTGGATGTCGGCGACGGCCCGGCGCCGGCCGAGGATGGTCTCGACGTAGCCGTGGCGCTTGGCTTGCTCGATGCACTCGGCGAGGAACGTCGTGATGCCGGGGAACCGGCGCTTGTAGTTGTCGATGATCGCGCCGGCCTCGTCGGTGGGGACGCCAAGGCGCCTCGCCAGCCCGAAGGGCGTCACGCCGTAGACGATCCCGAAGTTGACCATCTTGGCGCCGGCGCGCTGCTCGCGCGTGACGCGCTCGACCGGCACGCCGTGGATCTCGGCGGCCACCGCGCGGTGGATGTCCTCCCCCGCGCGGAACGCCGCGATCAGCGCCTCGTCCTTCGACAGGTGCGCCAGCAGGCGCAGCTCGATCTGGGAATAGTCAGCCGTGACCAGCATCCGGCCCGGCGGGGCGACGAACGCCCGGCGGATCTCGCGGCCCAGGTCCGTGCGGATGGGGATGTTCTGTAGGTTCGGGTCCGACGACGACAGCCGGCCCGTGGCCGCCCCCGTCTGGTGGAACGAGGCGTGCACCCGCCCGGTCCTCGGGTTGACCGCATCCTTGAGAGCGACCAGGTAGGTGCTGACGAGCTTGGCCAGCCGCCGGTGCTCGAGAATGAGCCCGGGCAGGGGCGAGCCGACGGCGTCGTCGGTGGCGAGGCGCTCGAGCACCTCGACGTCGGTCGACCGGCCCGTGCGGGTCTTCTTGACGCTGGTCAGCCCCAGGCCCGGCTCGTCGGGGTCGTCGGGGCGGTTGAACAGGACGCCGGCGAGTTGCTTGGGCGAGTCGGGGTTGAAGGGCCGCGGCGCCGCGGCCCCGATCTCGTCGCGCAGCGCTTCGAGCCGGGCGGTGAGGCGCCGGGCCTGGCGGTCAAGCTCGTCCACGTCGACGAGCACGCCGTTGAACTCCATCTCCGCCAGGACCTCGACCAGCGGGAGCTCCACGTCATGGAACAGCCGCGTGAGGTTCATGGCCTTGATCTGCGGCGCCATGGCCTCGTACAGGCGGAGCGAGACGTCCGCGTCCTCGGCGGCGTACTGCGTCGCGGCGTCGAGCGGCACGGTGTCGAACGTGCGCTGGTGCTTCCCCGAGCCGATCAGATCGCGTATGGGGATGCACGCATGGTTCAGCAGGGCCAGGGCCAGGGCGTCCATGCCGTGGCTGGAGCGCGAGGAATCGATGAGGAACGAGGCGATCATGGTGTCGAAGGCCACGCCGCGGAGCATGACCCCGGCGTTGCGCAGGACGTTGAGGTCGTACTTGAGGTTGTGCCCGGTCTTGGGGCGCGCCGGGTCTTCGAGGATCGGCCGCAGGGCGCCGAGGACAGCGCCTTCATCCAGGTGGGCGTGGGGATCGGGCGATCGGACCGGGATGTAAACGCCCGCGCCGGGCTCGACCGAGAGGGACACGCCGACGAGTTCGGCGCGCATGGGGTCGAGGCCGGTGGTCTCGGTGTCCAGGGCGATCATCGGCGCCGTGCGCAGCGTCTCGATGAGGGCGTCCAGGTCGGCGCGGGTGGTGATCGCGCGGTAGCGCGGGTTCGGCTCGCGCGCCGGGGCCGATGGGGCGCCGGCAAAGAGCGAGCCGGGCGGGGCGGGCGCGGGGCCCTCGGAGTTGGTCGCGGGCTCGGCGCCGGCGGGCGCGTCCCCGCCTCGCTTCCGGATCAGGGCCAGCAGATCGTCGCGGTGACGATTGAAGCCCAGCTCGCGGAGGATCGGCTCCATCGCCGCCAGATCGAGCCTGTCCACGCGGGCTGATTCCAGGTCGAAGTCGACCGGTGCGTCGTCGCGTAGGGTGACGAGGGTGCGCGCCAGCGCGATCGTGTCGCGCGCGGCCCGGATGCTCTCGCCGCGCTTGCCGGCGATCTCGTCGGCGCGCTCCAAGAGCGCATCGAGCGAACCGAACCGGGCGATGAGCTGCGCCGCGGTCTTGGGCCCGATCCCAGGGACGCCGGGGACGTTGTCCACCGGATCGCCCATGAGGGCGAGCATGTCCGGGACCTGCGCGGGATTCAGGCCCGTCTCCTCGCGCAACGATTCGGCGGTGATGGACTCGTCCTTGTACGGGTCGTACATCTCGACCCGGCCGGGCTCGAGCAGCTGCATCAGGTCCTTGTCCTTGGACACGATGCGGATGACGAGCCCGGCGCCCCCGGCGCCCCGCGAGCGCAGGCGGCGGACGACCGTGGCGATCGTGTCGTCCGCCTCGACCTCGGGGACCGCCAGCACCGGGGCTCCGATGGCGCGCAGGATCGACACGCACCGCTCGATCTGCAGCGCCAGGTCCTCCGGCGGTTCCTCACGGTGAGCCTTGTACTCCTCGAAGATCTGCGATCGGAACGTCCCCCGGTCCCCGGCGGCGTCGATCGCCACGGCCAGGTAGTCCGGCGATTGCTCGCGCAGCATCTTCAGCAGCACGCCGACGAACCCGAACGTGGCGTTGGTCGGCTCGCCCGTGACGGGGCTGGTCATCGGCGTGCGGATCGCGTGATAGGCGCGGAAGAACTGTGCGTGCCCGTCGATGAGGTACAGCGTCGGCCGGGGCTCGTCCGCCGGCGCGTCGGCCGTCACGGCGCATCCCCGTGCAGCGCGGTCAGGCACTCCCGCATGGCGGGCGAGAGCGACACGCCGCGCCTCTTCATCATGCGCTCGGCGGCGTCAAGAAACCGCGGCAGTTTGTACCGCGTCGCGCCCGCGTCGGTGATCCACGCGAACCGGCCCACAGCGGTGGGGGGCGCCGAGGTCGAGGCAAGCATCGACCCCGTGCCGACGACCGTCCCTGTCATCAGCCGCGTGCCGATGGCCGTCTTGACGTGGTCGCCCAGGACGCAGCCGAGAAACGTCAGGCCGGTCTTCTCCCGCGGCATGTGCGGGGCGGCGGCGGCGGCGACCTCGCCGTAGGTGTTCAGGAGGTTGGAGTTGACGGTCCCGGCGCCGAGGTTCACCCACTCGCCGATCCAGGCGTCGCCCAGGTGCCCGTCGTGGGCCTTGTTGGAGTGACCCTGCACGATCGCGCCGCCGACCTCCCCGGCGATCTTGCACCACGGGCCGACGGCGGTGTTGGCCTTGATCAGCGCGTGCTCGAGGATCGCGGAGTGATCGCCGACCCACACCGGGCCGATGAGGATCGCGCCGGGGCGGACCGTCGCGCCGTCGGCGACGACCACGGGCCCGCCGGTCGCGTCGAGGACCACGCCGGGGAAGACCGTCGCCGACGCCGACACTCGAACGGCCGCATCGCCCAGGACCGTCACGCCGGGCAGGGCGCGCGCGTCGGTCGTTCGCGCCCTGGCCGGCGGATCGCCCAGCGTCGCCGCGAGGTCAGCCGCGATCGCCTCGTCCCGGAATCGGATCACATCCCACGGCCGGTGGATGAGGCGCCGATCCTGGACCCCGCGCGCGCGAGCGCCGTCGGGG
>RFGI01000046.1 GCA_003696725.1 Planctomycetota bacterium
CCGCCCGGCGCCGGGCCCGCGATGCGCCCGCCCGCGCCGCGCCAGGGCCCCGGCGGCGCCGCCCCCTCGACGCCGACCTCGCTCGCCGACCTGGCGCCCCTGCCTCTGGTGAGCCGCCCCTCCCCGGGCGAGGACGCGTTCCGCTACTCGATCACGTTCCGGGTGATCCTCAAGCCGCCCGACAAGCCCATCGACCTGACCGGCCCGACCGCGGTGGCCTCGGCCCGGGGGGTGTCGCGATGAAGCAGATCCTCGGGTGGGCCAAAACGAACCTGGTCTCGGTCATCGCGATCGTGGTGGCGCTGGCGGCGTTCCCGACGCTGTTCGTCCTCAGCAAGGGCCGGCAGGCGTCGCTCGTGCGCACCGTCGAGCAGGAGGTGGGGCAGAGCCTCCGCGACCTCAACGGCCTGACGGTGACGTACGAGGCGCCGCAACTGGACCCGTCGGCGCCGCCGGTGAGGGTGTCGATGACGCCCAACGAGGCGGCGAACCGGGCCGTCGCCGAGTGGATCGAAGCGGTGTCGGCCGAGGCGCAGCGGCTGTTCGACTTCGTGGTGTCGCTCAACGCCGGGGGCCGGGCGCCGCTGGTTGATGGGCTGTTTCCGGCGCCGGCGCAGGCCGAGTCTAACGCCAAGCGCCTGGAGATGGCCCGCCGATGGCCCGACGCGGCGCGGTCGCTGATCGACCGGATCGGCGCGGGCGCCCCGCCGCCGGCCGAGGCGGTCTTCCAGCAGCTGCTGGCGCGCTACGAGAGCGAGAAGGAGCGCATCCTTGGGATCGGGGCGGGGGAGTCGGCGTCGCTCTCGGCCGAGGACGACGCCCGCACCCGCGAGCGGCTGGGCGCCGAGCGGCTGGCCGCCTACCGCCGGCGCGCCGACGAGGTGCTGTTCTACGCCTCGCCCGACGCGATCCGGGGTGTGGATCGGTGGGACGAGACCCGCGGCGCCCCGTCCCTGGAGCAGTGCTACGAGTGGCAGTGGCGCCTGTGGATCTTGGGGGATGTCCTCGAGGCGCTGGCCGCGGCCAACACGGACCAGGCCGGGCAGCCGTACTCGGCCTCGACGGGCCCGGTGAAAAGGCTGCTGTCGCTGGAGGCGCCGGCGTGGGACCTGCCCGCCCTGGCCGCGGGCGCCAGCGGGCAGCCCCCGGCGAGGGCCAATCTCTCGGCCGAGATCCCGCGCGATTTCGAGATCTCCCCGACCGGGCGCGCCGGCTGGCCCGACCATCCCGGCTCATTCTATGACGTGCGCTACGCGGACCTGTCGCTGCTGGTGGATTCCAGCCGGCTCGCGGAGGTGATCGACGCGTTCCCGCGAACGGGCCTGATGTCGGTCGTGTCGCTGAACATCGCGGACTACGACCCGACGGCGGACCTGCACGAAGGGCACTACTACGGCGATGGGCATCTCGTCCGTGTCTCGATGCGGGTGGAAACCGTCTGGGCCCGCCCGTGGACGGCGCGATACATGCCTGACTCGATCCGCGCCCTCATGGGCGTACCCGACGAGTGGGCCGAACCCGCCGACGCCCCGGCCGCCGGCCAGCGAGCGCCGCAGGAGGCCAGCCCATGAAGCGCAGCGGGATCCCGTTCATCGAAGTGATCGCGGACAAGCTCTTCCTGGGGCTCTTTCTCGTCGTGCTCCTGGGCGTAATCGCGATGCAGTTCCTCGGTTCGGGGGTGACCGTCCGGGCCGGGAACACGGACATGCGCCCCGATCGCGCGTACGAAGAGGTCGCCCGTCTGGCGCAGACCAAGCGGGCCCAGCTCGACTCGGCGACGGTCCCCGAGGAGATCCCGACCGAGCCGCCCAGGGTGGTGGACCGGCTGGCTTCGGCGATCGGGTCCCGCGGGCCCGACCCCGGCCCGTCGCTGCCCCTCGGGCCCGTCGTGGCGATCGCGGGGGGCGCCGGCGTCACAGACGCCCCCGGGCTCGAGGCGCTGCGCTTGCGTCCGCCGGATCTGCCCGCGCCGGGGGCGCCGGTCGGCCAGGCGACCGGCGTGACGCTGGACCCGTTCGAACTCCAGCGTGTCCCTGCGCTGCGCGCCGCTGTGCTGGGCGACCCCAGCGATCAGCCCCTGGACGCGTTTCTCGTCAGCGTGCAGGCCGAGTTCGACGCCGCGGCGCTGCGCGACGCGCTGGACCGCGACCCCGACGGCGCCGGCCCGATGAACGCCATCCCGACCCGGTGGTGGCGCAACCGGCTCGAGATCCTGGACGTGCGCGTCGAGCGCCGAGAGATCCTGGCCGACGGCGATCGCGGGCCCTCGACGCTGCTCCCCCCGGCGCCCGGGACGGCGACGGTCCGAGACCTCCTCGGGCAGGACCTGACGCCCGCGGCGCTCAACCGGCTGGTTGAGCGGGTGGGCCAGCCCGCCAGCGCCGCACAGATCCGCCAGCCGCGGTTCTACCGCGCGATCGCCGGCGAGCCCTGGCGCCCGCCCCTGGATGCGCAGCCTGGCTCGGGCGACCCGCGAGCCGATCGGCTCGAGCAGATCCTCTCGCAGATCGAGGACCTCCAGCGTGAACTGGACCGTCTGCAGGAGCAGGCCCTCGTCCCCGGGGCGCACGCGCCCGCGGTGGCGCAGGTCTCACGCCCGGGCGGCGGCGGGGGCCGGAGCAGACCGGCGCCGCCGGGCCGCGACGACCGCGCTCGCACCGGCCGGGAGACTCGGATCGAGGCGCTCCAGACTCAGATCACCGAGCTCCGCGCTCAGGCCGATCAGATCGAGCAGGAACTGATCGACGCGGGCTTGGACCCGCGCACAGGCCGGCCGGCGCTCGGCGAGGCCGCCGCCCGGGCCGTCGAGTCTCTCCGCGACGCCGAGTCGATCAGCGTCTGGACGCACGACGCGTCGATCCGGCCGGGCGCCCGGTACGAGTACCGGGTCAGTCTCGTGCTGCCCAACCCGCTCTTCGGGTACGACGAGTCGCTCGACGAGGGATCGCGGGCCTACGCCGAGGCGCCGACGATCACGACGCCCGCGTCGCCGTGGTCGGCCCCGGTCCTCGCCCCGGCGCGGTCGTACATCTTCGTGGAGAACGCCTCGGTCCCGCAGCCCGGGTCGGCGATCGGCGACGCCGGCGCGACGGTGACGCGGTACCGCTTCTTCTACGGGTACTGGCGCGAGGCCAGGACGCGGGTCCGTGTCGGGGATGTGATCGCCCCGGCGATCGAGCTGCCCGCCCCATTGCCGGTGTGGGACGTGAGCGTCGTGCCCCCGGCGGTGCAGGGGGAGATCACCCGCCCCATCGCCGAGGATCCGCCCGGGCTGTTCCTGCTCGACGTGTTCCTCGAGCCCTCACTGGATCAAGCCGGGGTGTCCCGCGCCGAGGATCTGACGCCCGCGGTGCGGCTCGGCCGGATCAGCGACGGCGCGGTCATCGTGCGTCGGCCGAGGGTGGATCGCGCCGACCCGCTGCTGGCGAGGTTGCGGGCGTCGGCGCGGGCCGGGCAGTCCACCGCGGTCCGGACGCCGAGCCCGTCGGCACAGTCCGGGCCCGCCCCTCAGCCCGAGTCGCCGGCGGGCCCCGGCCCCGAGAGCCGAACACCCAACCGCGGCGCCAGGCCCCCCACAGGCGCCGGGTCCGGGCGGATCGGCGGGTAGCGCGCCGGCCGACCCTCCACAGATTCTGCACCGGGTCCCCTCGGGCGCTTGACAGCCCGGGCGGCTCCGGTACAC
>RFGI01000047.1 GCA_003696725.1 Planctomycetota bacterium
CCGCTCCAGCGCCGCCAGCGTCTGCGCCACTTGCGGATCGACCTCTTCGTGCCGGAGCGTCCGCTCGGGATCGCGGAAGATCATCCTCAGCGTGACCGACTTCTTCCCGGCTCCGATCTGCTTGCCGCGGTAGACGCCCACGAACCTGAGGTCCTCCAGGAGCGCGGGCTGCGCGCCCCGCGCCGCGGACTCGATCGCCGACCACGCCACGGCCTCGTCCACCACCACGCTCAGGTCGCGTTCGATCGCCGGGAACGCGGGCGTCGGCGTCACCCGCCGTGCGCCGGGGTCCAGCGACCGCAGCAGCGGCAGGTTCAGTTCCGCCACGACCGCCGGCGTGTCCACGCTCGCCCGGGCCAGCGCCTCGTCGGTCAGGAGCGCCATGTACCCGGCGTGCTCGCCGCCGATGCGCACGCCCGCGAAGCCGTCCGCCCGGCACGCGGGGAAGACCGGCGCCGCCGGCTCGACCTCGACCCGCGCCGCGGGGCCCCCTGCCGCGCGGGCCACAACCTCGATCACGCCGCGCATCTGGCGCCACCCGCGCTGCGCGTCCGGCGCATCCATGTAAAGGGCCAGGTTGCGGTTCTCGATCGTCGTCCCGCCGTCGATCTGGGCGAACACCGACGCCGACTCGAACAGCCGGACACCGTCGGCGGCGCCGGCGTCGGCGTTGACCCGGCGCACGCGCAACAGGCTCGGCACGACGCTCGGCCGCAGCGCCGGCTCGCCCCGGCGACGCTCCTCGTCGACGCACAACGGCCGCATCCCCGGGGGCATGAACCGCGCCGCCTCCTCCCGCGTCACGAAGCTGAACGTCACGGTTTCGAAGAAGCCCAGGCCCGCCAGCGTCTGCGCGATCTCGCGCTCGGTGCGCTCCTCGCGCTGCAACGGCCTGACCTCCACCTCGAGACGCTCGCCGATCGGCACGCGGTCGTACCCGTGGACCCGCGCCGCTTCCTCGATCAGGTCCACCTCGCGCGTCAGGTCCGGGCGGTGCGGCGGCGCCACGCACGCGATCCGCTCGCCGGCGTCGTCCGCCCGCGCGTCGATCTCCAGGGCCCGCAGGTGCTCGACGATCTCCGCCGGCGGGATCACGACGCCCAGGATCCGGTCTGCGCGTCTGGGCCGAAGTGAGATCTCGCGCCTCGGCGCCGGGGGCGCCCCGGCCTCGACCACGCCGGCGAGCAGCTCCCCGCCCGCGATTTCAAGGATCAGCGCCGCCGCCCGAGCCGCCGGCTCGTCGATCGTCCGCGCGTCGACCAGCCGCTCGAAGCGCCGGCCTGCGTCCGTCGTGATCCGCAGCCGCCGCGCCATCCGCCTGACCACCGCGGGCGACCACGTCGCCGCTTCGAGCAGCACGTCCGTCGTCCGCTCGGTCACGGCCGTCTCTGCGCCGCCGATCACGCCCGCGATCGACACGGCGCGCTCGGCGTCGGCGACGACCAGCTCGTCCGGGGTAAGCCGGTGTGACCGGCCGTCCAGCGCCGCCAGCCGCTCGCCGTCCCTCGCCCAGCGCACCACGATCGTCGAGCCGCGCAGCGTCGAGAGATCGAAGGTGTGTGTTGGCTGCCCGTACTCGAACAGCACGAAGTTCGAGACGTCGACGACGTTGTTGACGCTGCGCTGGCCGATGGACTCCAGTGCTTCGACGAGCCACGGCGGGCTGGGCCCGACCTTCACCCCGCGGATGACCCGCGCCGTGAACCTCGGGCACGCCTCGGGCGCCCGGTTCTCGAGCGAGAAGACCTCGGAGGCCTCGGTCCTCGAGCCGGGCCCCGTCTCCGGGTCGAAGGGGATCACCGGCCGGACGAGCCGGCGTCCGGTCGCCGCGGCGACCTCCCGCGCCAGCCCGATGTGGCTCATGCCATCGCCGCGGTTGCTGGTGATCTCCACGTCGAGGACGGCGCCGGCGTCGGCGTGGTCCTCGCGCGACTCGATCGGGAACCCCATGCGCTCCAGGGCCGCGACGGCCTCGTCGGCGGTCAGACCGGGAGGCGCCAGGTATCGGTTGAGCCACGCGACGGCGATCAGCATGGCCGCCGAGGATACCGCCGGCTCAGTCGGGCGCGGCCGACTCGGGGGCGCCCGTCGCCGACGCTTCGACGACCTCGAACCCGCCCCCGCCGGCGCGGATCTGAGCCAGCCGTCGGCCCCCGATCCGCAGCCGCAAGACGGCCGACCCGTTCTCGTACGCGCGGTCGAGCACCTCGCCCGAGGATTCGAGCGCCAGGATCGTCTTGGCGTCCGACAGCGGCGCCCGCAGCGTCACCTCCGACACCGGGCCGGCCGCCGCGGCGCGGACGGCCTCGGTCAGCCGCTCGAGCCCCTCCGCCGCCAGCGGATGGTTCGGGTTCACCGCTGAGACCGGGATGGCGCCCGGGATCCGGCTCTGCCACATCAGCAGTTCGCGGTTGTCCGTCAGCCGGTCGGCCTTGTTCAGAAGCGTGACCCGCGCCGGGGGCGACCACGACCGGCCCGCGCGGGCCTCGGCCCGGGCCGTCTCCTCGAAGATCGTGTCCAGCGTGTGGCAGACCGTCTCGTGCTGCATGGACGCCGCCGGGTCCGACACGTCCAGCACCACGAGCAGCAGGTCCGCGTGGGTGGTTTCTTCGAGCGTCGCTTTGAACGACGCCACCAGGTGGTGCGGCAGGTCGCGCACGAACCCGACGGTGTCCGACAGCATCACCGACTGCCCGGCGCCGACGCCCCACTGCCGGGTGCGCGTCATCAGGGTGGCGAAGACGCGGTCGTCGGCGTACGCGCCGCCCTCGGTCAGCCGGTTGAAGAGCGTGCTCTTGCCCGCGTTGGTGTAGCCCACGAGCCCGACCAGGACGTGGTCGACCTTCCGCTCGCGGACCTGGCGGGCCCGCCGGGCCTGGATCGCGTCGAGCTCGCGCTTGAGCCGGGTGCGCCGGCGTTGGACCAGACGCCGATCGACCTCCAGCTGCTGCTCGCCCGGCCCGCGCGTGCCGATCCCGCCGACGCCGCCGACGCCCACGATCCGCTCCAGGTGGTCCCACATGGCCCGCAGCCGGGGGTAGGTGTACTCCAGCTGGGCGAGCTCGACCTGGAGCTTGGCCTCGTGCGTGGTCGCGCGCCCGGCGAAGATGTCCAGGATCAGCTCGGATCGGTCGATGACCTTGCGTTCGAGCCGGCGCTCGATGTTGCCAATCTGCGCCGGGGAGAGGTCGTGGTCGAAGATCACCAGCGTGGCCCGGGCCTCCTCGCACAGCCGGCGCAGTTCCTCCAGTTTGCCCGAGCCCATATAGGTTCCGGCCTCGGGCCTGTCGCGCCGCTGGATCAGCTCCCCGACCACGGTCGCCCCGGCGTTCTCGGCCAGGGCGCGCAGCTCCCCCAAGGGGTCCCGCTCGTCGACCCGGGTCGAGGGCAGGTGCACGGCGGCCAGCGCCGCGCGCTCGCGGCTGACCTTCAGATCGGTTCGCTCTCGGTTGATCGCCATCGGCTCGAGCCGGCCCCGTTGGCCGGGCCGGTCATCGTACGCGGCGCCGGCGCCGGCGGGCCCCTAGAATCCGCCGTTCCGCCCGAGATGGCCCGGGCCGCTCCGGTATGGTGACCGCTCTGTGACCCGCGCCGCCGACCAACCCGCGACGACCGCCGCGCCCGTCGCCGCGGGCGGCCCGACGATGCGCGCCCTGGTCAAGGCCCGCGCCGATGTGGGGTTGGACTTCGATCCCGCCCGGCCGGTCCCCTCGCGGGGCCAGCCCGGCCCGCGCGAGGTCCTGATCCGCGTCCTGAAGGCCGGGGTGTGCGGCACCGACCGGCACATCTGGGAGTGGGACGACTGGGCCCGCTCGCGCATCCCCGTGGGCATCGTCACCGGGCACGAGTTCGTCGGCGTGGTCGAGCGCGTCGGCGACGACGTCACGACCGTCCGCCCGGGCCAGCGCGTCAGCGCCGAGGGCCACATCGCCCCCGCCGACGACTACAACACCCGCACCGGCAACGCCCACATCGCCCGCGGGATGCAGATCATCGGCGTGGACCGCGACGGCTGCTTCGCCGACTACATCATGATGCCGGAGGGGAACATCTGGCCGGTGGACGAGCGGATCGACGACGTGATCGCCGCCGTCATGGACCCCCTGGGCAACGCCGTGCACACCGTCATGGCCGCGGGCGTGAGCGCCAAGAACGTGCTGATCACGGGCGTGGGCGCCATCGGGCTGATGGCCGTCGCCGTCGCCCGCGCCGCCGGCGCCGCCCGCATCTTCACCGCCGACATCAACCCCGCCCACGGCCAACTCGCCCTGGACCTCGGCGCCGACGAGTTCTACGACGTCCGCGGGGGCGACGAGTGGGTGCGCGACCTCCGCGCCGCCACCCGCGGCGACGGCGCCGACGCCCTGCTGGAGATGTCCGGCGCCCCAGACGCCATCAACGCCGGCCTCGACGCCCTCCGCAACGGCGGGACGGCCGCCCTCTTGGGCCTGCCCAGCCGGCCCTTCCCCTTCGACTTCAACTCCCGCGTCATCTTCAAGGGCGCCACCGTCCTGGGCGTCAACGGCCGGCGCATGTTCGAGACCTGGTACCAGATGGAGGCCCTGCTCCTCTCCGGCCGGCTCGACCTCGGCGGGATCATCACCCACCGGATCCCCATGGCCAACTACGCCCGCGCGTTCGAGCTCATGCAGGCGGGCGAAGCGATCAAGATCGTCCTGGACATCAACGACTAGGCGCTGATGACGCATCGGCGGGGAGCGCCGAGGCGCCGTGACCGACCGGTGGGACACCGCCGCGGCCTGCACCCCACCCACACCGACGGGCGAGACGCCCGTCCCACCGATCCTTCACACACAGAACCTCGCCGCCCGGCTCACGCGCCGAAGCTGTTGAGCACGACGGTGATGTCGCTGCCGTTGACCACGCCGTCGCCGTTGAGATCCGCGTCGCCGGGCCCGCCGAACTGATTGAGGATCACGGTGATGTCCCCGCCGTTGACCACGCCGTCGCCGTTGAGATCAGCCCCCGAGCCGATGCGGACGGTCAGGTCCAGGGTCGCCGCGAAGCCCAGCGGGATCGCGAACTTGTTCTCCCGTGTGTAGTAGTCGGGCCAGTTCTGCGCTCCCTGCCCCATCGTCGGCGCCGGGTGCATCGACGTGACCATCAGGCGCAGCCGGCCCGAGCGCAGGGACTCGCGCAGGTACGCCAACACGTCCGCGTCCGCGACATCGAGCGCGAACGTCCACGGCGTATCGAACGGCACACTCGCGCCCTGCGCGACGCCCGACGCCTGCCCCACCGCGAACGGCGTCGGCGTGAACCCCTGTTCGACATGGCGAGAGATATCGCGCCCGGACCGCCCCTCGTTGTCCGTCGCGAAGGCGTTGCGCGTCCCCTGCCAGTTGCCGAACGGCGCCTGCTGGAACGGACTGAACTCCGTCCACGTCTGCGCGTCGAACCCGTTGCGGAACCCCACGCCGAAGAGTTCGATCGGCCGGCCCGCATCGGCGTCCGCGATGAACATGGGATCCGCCGGGTCGAGGTGCGTCCGCCAGTCGTCCGTCGTCGGGTCGAAGACGAACACCCCGCCGGAGATCGTCGTGACGGTCACCGTCGCGGACAGGATCTCGTACCGTGTCGGCGCCAGCCCCGGCGTCACCTCAGCCGAGGTGTCCCACCCGATGAGGAACTGCGCGTCCCGGTCGTCGAACGCCGGGTCTCCCGGGGGCGCCGCGAACGTCGACGCCGACGTGCGGAATCCCACAGACGCGTTGAACGGATAGTTCCACCGGTCCTCGTCCGGCGCCGACCGCTGGATCACGATGGTCTGGGCGACGGTGGACGCCGTCACACACAACGCCGCGAGAGGCGACACGATGCGGCCTCGGCTTGGCATGGCCTGAACTCCTGTGATTCGACCCTCGTCCCGCACGGATCGGAGTAGTTGCGACTGAGTCTCAAAGACTGTACCATCTCGGGCGTCAGATGCAGGCCGCGACCGCCATGCTGAACGATGTCCTGAGTGAACCCTCCGTAA
>RFGI01000007.1 GCA_003696725.1 Planctomycetota bacterium
ACACGGGCCGTCACCCTCGCCGAGACGGTCCTGGCGCACGTGCTCGCCGACGCGGGCAGCGCCGACGCGTCGCTGGGGTTCGCCGCGCTCACCGACGCCGCCGGGTACGAGGCGGCGCTGCGCACGCGCACGGACCCGATCTTCGGGACGTTCTACGCGGGGCGCGGGCTGACGTGGAGCCTGACGATCGAGCCCGTCACGACCAGCGAGTCCTCCGGCGACTGGACCGCGGCGGTGGACCTCTCCGCGACGACGCCGCAGTACCGCCGGGTAACGGTGACGGTCTCGTGGACGGACCCCGGCGGGCAAGCGCGGACGCTGGACCTGGCCGTCATCGTGGCGGACCTGTCATGAGACGCCGGGCGTTCACGCTGATCGAGTTGATCGCGTCGATCGTGATCCTCGGGGCGCTGGCCGCGGCGATCGCGCCGGTGGTCTCCTCGGCCGGGGACGCCATGGCGACGGGCGCCGAGCAGCGTCGCGCCGCCGAGACCGCCCGGCTGACGCTCGAGCGTGTGATCCGCGCGATCGAAGCCGCCGGGGCGACGACGCAGGCGGCGCAGGGCGGGCTCGCCGGGCTCGACGCGCTCGTCATCGTCAACGACGCCGGCGGGACGCCCGATGCGCAGGAGCAGCGTCGGATCGATCTCTTCACCGCGTGGGGGATGACGGTCGCCACGATGTCGGCGTCCGACACGCAGGCCAACCTGCTGGCCGCGGCGGCCGCCGCCGACGTGGTGTACATCTCCGAGGTCGTCGTCAGCGGCGATCTGAACACCAAGCTGCGGGACACGCCGACGGGCGTGGTCAACGAAGAAGCCCAACTCGTCGACGAATTCCTGATGGCCACCAGCGTAGTGGCGTTTGCGGCGCAGGACACGCTCACCGTCACCGACGCGACGCACCCGATCACCAGCGCGTTCGGGCTCGGCGATGTCGCCGTCCTCGGCCGGCCGCACATCATGACCGCCCTGAGCACGAACACCGCGACGCACGCCCCCGGGCTCCAGATCCTCGCGAGCCTGTCGGGCTGGCCGGCGGTCGCGGTGCTCGACGCGGGCGCCGCGGGCATCCCGTCGGGCAACGCCGCGGGCCGGCGCGTGCTGCTCTCGGTCGGGGCGACGCCGATGCAGTTCGAGCACGTCAGCGCCGACGGCCTGCGGCTGATCTACCGCGCGATGGAGTGGGCGGCGACGGGGGCCGTCACCGAGGCGCCCGCCGCCGTCAGCGGGGCGCAGATCAGCGCGGCGCAGCCGACGCGGGTGGCGCTGACCGGCGGCGACGACATCAGCCTCACCGGCACGACCCTGTGGCTGACGCCCAACGGCGGGGCGCCGGCGATCCTCGCCGAGGGCGTCACCGTGTTCGATCTCACCTATGTGGGCGACGACGGTGTGACCGACGCCTCCGCGACGCCCGACCAGATCCGCCGGGTGGACATCCGCCTGGTGGTGGGCGGGTTCGAGCTGCGCGGCGCCGCGGCGGTCCGCGCTTGGAGGCACTGGCCGTGACCCATCGGGCGAGTCAGCGCGGTGGGCGGCGGGGTGTGGCGATGGTCGCCGTGGCGCTCCTCCTGGTCGTGGTGCAGATGGTGGCCCTGGGGGTCATCGGCGCCGCGGGTGACGACACCCACCGGGCGGCGCTGGTCATCGAGTCGGCGCGGGCGAGGATGAACGCCGAGAGCGCCTCGGCGGTCGTCGCGCGCGAGTGGCTCGACACGCCGGCGTTGCCGGCCTCGGCGACGATCACGCTGCCCGACGGGTCGGCGGTGGTGGTCACGGCGTTCTCGGCCTCGCCGGCGGCGCCGGGGACGGCGCGGGTCCGGGGTCTGAGCGGGACGGCCCGGCGGGAGATCGACGCGGTCGCGCCCTGATGACCGCCGGCCCTTTTCGGACGACGGGAATCGCGAGCGACGCCCGCCGAGTGTCGCAAGTCGGGGCCGATCCCGCCCGATATCCAGCGTTGACCGGCCCGCGCCGCCACGGGCGGACCGGGCTGACCCCCAAGCGAGAGCGCCTGTGCCCAAGCGAGTGATCCTGGAGATTTCAGACTCCCGCGTGACGCTCACGCCGATCGGCGCCGGCGCCGCGCTGACCGAGCGCCGCGACGCGGGGCGCGACGGCGGACAGAGTTGTGATCCGGCTTCGGCGGCGCCGATGATCCGCGCGCTCGTCGAACGCGCCGGCTGCGCCGGGTCGCGCGCCGTCGTTCTGGCGGCGAGCGCCGAGTGCGCCGTCGAGTTCCGGTCGACCCCGGCGCCGGCGGCGCAGGCCCGGGACGCCGCGGCGCTGGCGCTGCGCGAGTCATGCGGGTTCGAGCCGGGCGCCGACCCCGTCGCCGTGACGGTGCTCGGACGCGACGCATCGGGCGAGCCCCCGGTCACGCACACGCTCGCCGCGGGTGAGCGCGGGGCGTGGGCGCGGGCCCTGATCGACGAGATCGAGCGCGCGGGGCTGAGGGTCGACGCGGTGATCCCGCCGCGGGCCGTGACCATCGCGTGCGCGGCGTCGGTGGCGCGGCAGACGCACGGCGCGGGGCTCGTCGCGACGCTCTGGTTGGGCGAAGACGATGCGGCGCTGGCGGCGTCGGAGGACGGCCGGCTGCTCCTCCTGCGACCGGTCGACGCGGGCGTGGGGCGATTGGTCGCGGCGATGACGCGACCGATCATGTCCGAGCGCGGCGAAGTGCGGCTGACCGACGCCGACGCCCGCGAGATCCTGACGTGCACAGGCGTGCCGGCCCCGGGCGACGAGGTGGACGCGGCGACGGGGCTGCGCGGCGCCGATGTCCTGCCCGCGATCCAGCCCGTCCTTCAGCGGCTCGTCGTCGAGATCAAACAGTCGCTTCGATTCGGGCTGTCCGATCCGGACCGCGCCCGGGCGGCCCTGCGCATCGACGGGTCGGGCGCTCTGATCCCGAACCTGGCGCGGGTGCTGGCCGATGAGGCCGAGTTGCCGATGGACGACGCCGCGCCGCCGAGCCACGGCCACGCACCACGGCGAGTTGAGCAGGCCGAAGCCCTGGCGTCGAGTCTGAACCTGCTGCCGCGATCGGCGGTGACGACGCGGGCGTCCGGATCAGCCAGGCGTGGGCTGCTCGTGGGGCTGGGGTTGGCGGCGCTGGCGCTGGCCGTCGATGCGGGCGCGACGGCGCTGGAGACGCGCTCGCTGCGGCTGAAGATCGCCCAGCTGGCGCCGATCGCCGCGCAGATCGAGGCCTCGCGGACGCGGTACGTGTCGGCGTCGGCGCGGTACGCGTCGGCGCAGGCCGAGGCGGCGCGTCTGGCCGAGACGGCGCCCGCGCGGGCCAACTGGGGCGCGCTGCTGGCGGATCTTTCGAGGCTCACGCCGGAGGCGATCGAGCTCAAACGGATCAGCGGCGCGTACAAGGACGGCGAGCCGATCGCGGCCGTCGAAGGCGCCGCCCGCGCCGAATCGGATGAGGAAGCCCGGCGGGCGATCTCGGACTTTGCGCGCTCGCTGGGAGAGAGCGGGCTCGTCTCGCTGGCGACCCTGGGCGGCGTGCGCCGGACGGGCGACGAGTGGGCCTTCACCGTCGAGGTCCGGCTGACGCCCGTGCGCCGATCGCCCGGCGGTGTCGCCGAGATGGAGGAGACGCCGTGAAAAGGTCCGAGCCCTCGCCGCGCGATCTGGCGGCGACGAGTGTGATCGCCGCGGCGTGCATCGTCGGGTTCGTGGCGCTGGTCAGCGCCCGGCTGGACGCGTCCCTGGGCCGGGCCCGCGCGACACTCTCGGCGCTGTCGGCGGGCCAGCGCGAGTCACCGCTGGAGCGCGAGGCCGACGCCGTCGAACAACAGGCGGAGTCGCTGGGCGCGTGGGTCGAGGCGCAGACGCGCGCCGACCAGAGCGCGCGGTACGAGGCGCTCCTGCGCCTGGCCGAGGCGCTGGACGTGCGTGTGGACCGCATCGACCCGACGCCGGTGCGGCGCGGCCGGGAGGAGCGCGTCACGGAGTTCGGCTTCGCGCTGGACGCGACGGGCGAGTACGAGCGCGTCGCCCGGCTGCTGGATCGGATCGAGCGGGAACTCGGCGCCGCCGGCGTGGCGCGGTTCTCGATCGCGCCTGCTGGTGGGGCGGACGGGCCGGGGCGTGTGCGCGTCACGCTCGAGACGCGCCACGTGCGGTTCGAGCCGGGGCGGGCCGTCGCCAGCGCATCGGGAGACGAGCGATGAACACCGCGCGGGTGCGGTCGGCTGGGTTGGGCGCGGCGGCGGCGCCGGTGATCGTGGCGCTGGTTGCGCGGGCGCTGGTGGGTGGGTCGCCCGCGGACGTGGGCGCGGCCGAGCGGGCCCTGGGCGAAGCGCCGACGCGCACCGCCCCGGCGCTTGTGGCGATGACGCCCGCCGAGACGGCCGCTCTGGCGTACGCGCGGGCGGCGCTGCGCGAGCCGTTCGCGGGCTCACCGATGCACCGGGGGATCGAGGCGCCCGAGCCGTCGATCGGGCCCGCGCCCGCCGAGCCGGTCCGAGCCGAGCCGACGGCGCCGGTCTTCACGGTGACGAGCGTGCTGGTCGGTCGGCGGGCGACGCTGGTGACGATCAACGGCCGGCTGCGTCGTCTGGGCGACGAGGTCGAGCCGGGCTGGAGGCTGACAGAGATCGACGCCCGGGCCGGGACGGTCACGCTCACGTCCGAGGACGGCCGGCGCGAGCGGGTCTCGATCGCGCACCTCCTCAAATAGTGGTCGGCCGGCGCGTCCCCGGGAGGGTGGATCGCGTCGCCGGCGACGCCGAATGGGTGAACCCCCCGGCCTCGGCCCGCCGATGGGCCGGGCTGGAGGCTGGGCCATGCTGCCCGACCAGTTCATCACCACGGTCAACCTGACGGACGCGCAGCTCAACGAGGTGTTCGAGGCCGCCGCCCAGCGCGCCGGCGTCGAGGGCGACGACACCGAGCGCGCCGAGCGCCGCAACCTGTCCGAGCGTCTGGCGTTCCGGCACCGCGAGATCGCCCTGGTGGTCGAGCACCCCGGCGGGGGGATCGGGTCGTACCACATCTGCACACGGAACCTGACGCCCTTCGGCGTGTCGGTGATCCACGGCGGGTACCTGCACCGCGGGACCCGGTTGAAGATCATGCTGCCGACGATCTGGGGCGGGGAGGAGGCCATCCGCGGGCGGATCGTCTGGTGCCGGGTGCTCACGGGCATGGTGCACGAGGCCGGGGTGCGGTTCGAGGCGCCGGTGGACCTGTGGCGTTTCCTCGAGGGCGAGGAGGGCGGCGAAGACGCCAAGCGGACCACATCCGGCGACCACCACGACCTGGACGGCAAGGTGCTGCTGCTGGACGACCTGGAGATCGAGTGCCGCATGTGCGAGCATCACCTGGCGCCGACCAAGCTGGAGCTGGTGACGTGCACGACGCTGGTCAAGGCGCTGGAGTTGGCGCGCGAGGACACGTTCGACGCGGTGCTGTGCGACATCAACCTGGGCGACCTGCCGGGAGAGGAGGCCATCAAGGCGATCAGGAAAACGCCGTACCTGGGCCCGATCATCGCGCTGACGGGCGAGTCGAACCCGTCGCGGATGCGGCAGGTCAAGCAGGCGGGCGCCGACGCCATTGTGCGCAAGCCCTACGACCCGAAGAACCTCCTCGCCGTGCTCTCGGAGTGGATCTCCAAGGGCGGCGCCGACGGCCTGGCCGGGCCCATGTACAGCCAGCTGGCCACGCAGGAGCACTGCGAGGGCCTGCTGGAGGGCTTCTTCGCGTTCGTCGAGGAGGTCAAGGCAGAGATGAAGCGGGCCATCACCGACGACGACGTGTCGAAGACTCGCCGGTTGGCGCAGGACATCAAAGAAACGGCGGGGTCGTACGGCTTCCCCGCGGTGTCCGAGGCCGCCGAGCGCGCCGTGACGGCCCTGGACTCGTCCTGCTCCATCACCGAATCCACGCAGCAGATCCAGTGGCTCCAGACGGCCCTGCGGCTGATGCGCAAGGGGACGCCGGCGGCGGCGTAGGGCCGATCGCCCGGGCGGCCCGTATACTCGCCGGCGGGGCGCACGCCGATGCCGAGTGTGAGAGCCATCCCGTCCGCCGTCTGCGCGGCGCTCACCGCGGCGTTCGGCGGCGCGGTCACCGGGTGCGGGCTGGACGTCGCCGGCGGGAGCTCGCTCGATCAGCAGTCGGTGCTGACCATCTTCGCGCCCCCGGACCCCGCCGAGGCCGCCCGCTGGGCCGCCGATCCGTACGACCCGGACAAGCGCCAGCGGGGGACGCTGCTCTTGGCGACGGCGCCGTGGGGCGGGGAGCCCGTGTACGTGGACTTCTACCGCGCCGCGGCGGGCGACGAGGACGCCGCCGTCCGCGCCGTGGCGATGATGGCGCTGGGTCGGCACGGCGCGCCGGAGGACGCGGCGATCCTGGTCCAAGGGCTCACCGACTCCGAGCCCGTCGTCCGCCGGGCCGCGGCCCGGGCGTTGCAGCGCCTCCACAACCCGGCGGCGGTCGACGCCCTGCTGCGCGCCGTGGACGAACGGCGTGAGGAGGACCCCGAGACCCGCGCCGCGGCGGCGGTCGCCCTAGGGCAGTACGCCGACCCGGAGGTGGTGCAGGGACTGATCGCGGCCCTGCGGGACCGCCGGCTGCTGGTCAACCGGGCCGCCCGGGATTCGCTGACCCTCCTGACCGGGCAGGACTTCGGCCTGGACGACGGCGCGTGGCTCGAGTGGACGGGGCGAACGGCCGATCTCTTCGCGGGGCGCGGTCGGTACGTCTACCCGGTCTACCGGCGGTCGCCCTTCCTGTGGGAGCAGCTGATCCCGTGGATGCGACCGCCCAACGAGACGGCGTCGGTCCCGGCGGGGATGACGCCGCCGACGCCCGACGCGCCCACCGGAGGCTGACCGTCCGGGCCGTGCGCCTCAGCGCCGCCGGCGCGGTCATGGACACCATCGAGATCGACCCGGCGGGCGAGCGTGAGGCGCTGGTCGCGCCGGCGCTCGTCACGCTGGGGCCGGCCGATGCGGCGGTCAACGGCTCCGGCGGCCCGCGCGCGCTCCGCGCAACACAACGCAGCGACACCACGCCGACCGAGCCGTGGACGCCCGGGCGAGAGTTCGTGGGGCGCGTAGCCGAGCCCCCGGCGGATCGCCCCGACCTGGCCGGGGCGCGCGTGGTCGCCGACCCCGACCGTGTGTGCGGCGCGTGCGACCGGTGCCGGTCGGGCCTGAGCGCTCATTGCACGGAGCGAGCGACGATGGGCGCGCCGCGCGCCGACGGGGCTCTGCGGGAGCGACTGGCCCTGCCCGCGACCGGCCTCGTCCCGGTTCCCGACGAGCTGCGCGACGACGACGCGGCGCTGGCGCTCCCGGTGGCGCGGGCGTTGCACGCGGCGTGGGTGGTGCACCTGGAGGGCCGGCCGTATGTCACCGTGCTGGGCGCCGGCGCCGAGGCCGTCATCGCGGCGCAGGTCATGGCGAGGCTCAACGCCTCGGTGCGGATCGTCACCGAGCACGACGCGACGCTCGCCGCGGCGGACCGCCTGCGCGTGCGCCACCGCCGGCTCGAGCGCGTCGGGCGGCGCGGGGACCAGGACGTGATCGTGTGCGTCGACAGCGGCGCGGAGTCGCTGGCCGTCGCGTGCGCCATGGTCCGCCCGCGCGGGAAGATCGTCACGCTCGCGCCGGCGTCCGGGCCGGTCGCGCTGGCGCCGATCGTCGAACACGAGATCACGATTGTGGGCTGCCGCGGCGTTCGGCTTCGCGAGGCCGTCGGCGCCCTGGCGCGGGGCGAGATCGCGTGCGACGGCCTGATCACGCACCGGTTCCCCTTCCACCGCGCCGACGCGGCGGTCCGCGCCGCCGCCGATCCGGGGACGCTCCGCGTCGCGGTCGAGATGTGACGCGGTGTAGGTTCTGTTTGACGATTCGCTCAGGCGTCACCCGAGACGGAGACAGCCAGTGGAACGACCGTCTCGGCCGTTTTCTTGGTCAACGACGACGGGCGAAACGCCCGTCCCATTGATCCGTCAAACAAAACCTAGAGCCTCACGGCGCCGGCGGCGATGAGCCCGCCGAGGACCGCGCACAGCGCCAGGCGGTACCAGCCGAACGCGCCCAGACCGTGCCGGTTCAGGAACGCGACCAGCCACCGGACGGCGAGCGCCGCCGAGACCGTCGCCACGGCGACGCCCAGCAGCACGGGCGCCACGCCCAGGGCCTCGAAGAGGTTGGGCTCGCCCGCGTCGGCGGACGCCCGGAGGTTCTTGGCCAGCTTGTAGACGGTCGCCCCGCCGAGGGTGGGCAGGCCCAGGAGGAAGGAGAACTCCGCGGCTTCCTTGGGTTTGAGGCCGAGCAGGGTCCCGCCGGCGATGGTCATCATGGAGCGCGACGTGCCGGGCCACATCGCGACGGTCTGGAACAGGCCGATCACGAGGGCGGTCCGCCACGTCAGGTCGTCGAGGGTCAGCCGCCGGGGCCCGGCGGCGTCCGCGGCGCGGTTGTGATCGACGGCCTGGTGCAGCGCGGCCGAGGCCCGGCGGGCGCTGGGCCGGTCCAGCCAGATCATCCACACGCCGCCCAGAGCCAACGCGGCGAGCACCGGCGCCGGGCGAAAGAGCCGCGCCTCGATCCAGTCGTCCAGCAGCACGCCGAGAACGGCCGCGGGCACGAACGCGACGACGAGGTTGCGGGCCAGGCGCAGGCCGGCGGGATCGCGCCCCAGGACGCCCCGGATCATCTGCGCCACGCGCGCCCGGTACAGCCCCAGGACGGCGAGGATGGCGCCGCCCTGCACCACGATGGTGAAGGCGTCCACCGCGGGCTTGGCCCGCGCATCGTCGAGCCCGATCAGCGACGACGCCAGGATCAGGTGCCCCGTCGAGGAGACCGGCAGGTACTCCGTGATCCCCTCGACCAGCCCCAGGATGACCGCCTGCCACCAGTGCATCCGCCGCAGACTATCGGCGATTCATCGGCGTCGGTCCGACCCGTCGTTCATACGCTGAAGTACTTCGCCTCGGGGTGGTGGACGATCAGGGCGCTGGTGGACTGCTCGGGGTCGATCTGCCAGTTCTCGGTGAGCCGGCAGCCGATGCGCTCGGGCCCCAGCAGCCGGAAGAGCGTCTCCTGGTCGCGCATCTCGGGGCAGGCGGGGTAGCCGAAGGAGTAGCGCGAGCCGCGGTACTTCTGGGTGAAGAGGTCGCGGACGGCGGGGGCGTCGTCGCCGGCGATCCCGAGCTCCTGGCGCATGCGTTTGTGCCAGAGCTCGGCGAGGGCCTCGGCGCACTCCACGCCGAAGCCGTGCAGGTACAGGTACTCGGCGTAGTCGTCCTGCTCGAACAGGGCGCGGGCCCGCTGCGAGACCTTCTCACCCACGGTGACGCACGAGAGCCCGAGCACGTCGCGTTCGCCGGACTCGGCGGGGCGGAAGAAGTCGCTGATGCACAGCCGGCGGCGCTCGGGCTGGCGCGGGAAGGTGAAGCGCTCGACCTCGCGCTCGTGATCCTCGGGGTCGTAGACGATCAGGTCGTCGCCGTCGCTCGCCGCGGGAAAGTAGCCGTACACCACGCGCGGGGTCAGCACGCCCTCCTCGGCGCACGCGGCGCAGAGCCGGTCGAAGATGGGGTCCACCTCGTCGCGGATCTGGGCGGCGTACTCGTCGTCGGTCTTGCGGCCCTTCTTGAACTGCCACTGCCCGCGGTACAGGGCGACCTTGTTGATGAAGGGGTAGACCTCCGTCAGCGGGACGGACTCAACAACGCGGCTGCCCCAGAAGGGCGCCTCGGGCACGTCGGCGGGCGCGACCGTGGGCGGGGCGCCGGCCTCGGGCGGGTCGAGCACGCGCACGCTCCCCGATGCGGCGCGGGCCCCGCCGCGACGCGCGGTCTTGGCCGCGGCGATCTTGGCTTCGGCGTCGGCGCGCTTGGCGAGGCGCTGGGCGATCTGCTCGTCGAGCGCATCGAAATCAGCCCGGACGATGTGGTCCATCAGGCGCAGACCCTCGAAGGCGTCGCGCCCGTAGTAGACCTTGCCCGTGGTGTAGGTCGTGCGGAGTTCGGTCTCGCAGTGGTGTCGCGTCAGGGCGGCGCCCCCGAGCAGGACCGGGACCGACACGCCGCGCCGGGCCATCTCGCGGAGGTTGTCCTGCATGACGCCGACGCTCTTGACGAGCAGGCCGGAGAGGCCCACCGCGTCGGCGCCGTGCGCCTCGAGGGCCGAGAGGATGCTCGCGATCGGCTGCTTGATCCCGATGTTGTGGACGGTGTACCCGTTGTTGGTGAGGATGATGTCCACGAGGTTCTTGCCGATGTCGTGCACGTCTCCCTGCACGGTCGCAAGGACGATGGAGCCCTTGCTGGTCTTGCCCGCGGCCCTTGGCATGTGGGGCTCGAGGCGGGTGACGGCGGCCTTCATCACCTCCGCGGACTGGAGCACGAAGGGCAGCTGCATCTCGCCCCGGCCGAAGAGGTCCCCGACGACCTTCATGCCCTCGAGCAGGTGGTCGTTGAGGACGGCCAGTGCGTCGTAGCGCGTCAGGGCCTCGTCGATGGTCGCGTCCAGCCCGTCCTTTTCGCCGTCGATGATGTGCCGGCGCAGGCGCTCTTCCAGGGGCAGGTCGGCCAGGGCGACGCGCGTCTGAGCCTCGGCCTCGTCGTCCGGGAAGAGCGCGATGAACGCCTGCAACGGGTCGAAGCCGTCGCGCCGGCGGTCGTAGATCAGGTCCAGGGCGGCGTCCCAGCGCTCGTCGTCGATGCGGTTTCTGGGTAGGATCTTCGACGCGTGGACGATCGCGCTGGTGAGGCCGGCCTCGACCAGCTCGTGCAGGAACACGCTGTTGAGCACCACGCGGGCGGCCGGCTTGAGCCCGAAGGAGACGTTCGACAGCCCGACGATCGTGTTGCACTCGGGCAGGCGCTCGCTGATGAGGCGCGTGCCCTCGATGGTCTCCAGCGCCAGCCGGCGATCGGCCTCGACGCCGGTGGTGATCGGCAGGACCAGGGGATCGAAGAAGAGGTCCTCGGGCGCCAGGCCGTGCTCGTCCACCGCCAGGCGGGCGATGCGGCAGGCGATGGCGAGCTTGCGGTCGGCGGTCTTGGCCATGGCCTCGTCGGGGTCCTCGTCGATGGTCCCGGCGACGACGCCGGCGCCGTAGCGCCGGGCCAGGCGGCAGATCTCGGCGAGTTTGGCCTCGCCCTCCTCCAGATTCATGGAGTTCAAGAGGCACTTGCCGCCGGCGCGCTTGAGCCCGGCTTCCATGACGTCGACCTGCGTCGAGTCGATCATGATCGGGGCGGGAACCTGGCGGACGAACCGGCCGACGATCTCGCTCATGTCGCGCACGCCGTCGCGCCCGACGTAGTCCACACAGACGTCGATGAGGTGGGAGCCGTCGCGGAGCTGCTCGCGGGCCATGGAGACGAGCCCGTCGAAGTCCTCGTCGTTCAGCAGGCGCCGGAAGCGGCGCGAGCCGTTGGTGTTGGTGCGCTCGCCGACGATCAGGATGGAGGTGTCCTGGCGGTGCTCGACGGGCGAGTACAGGGACGTGCTGGCCGGGGGCGCGGGGGTCACGTCCCGGCGCGCGGGCGCGACGTCGGCGAGGGCGCCGGCCAGGGCCTCGATGTGCGCGGGCGTCGTGCCGCAGCAGCCGCCGACGATCGGCACGCCGAACTCCTTGACGAACCGCGCCACGGCGTCGGCGAAGGGCTCGGGCTTGAGCGGGTACTCCGTGCGCCCCTCGACGAGGATCGGCAGGCCCGCGTTGGGGACCACGGAGATCGGGCGGTCCCAGTGCCGGCTCAGCCAGCGGACGTGGTCGGCCATCTCCGTCGGGCCCGTGGCGCAGTTGAGCCCCAAGGACGCGATGGGGAAGGGCGCCAGCGCCGTCGCGACGGCGGCGATCTCCGTCCCGACCAGCATCGTCCCCGTCGTCTCGATCGTGACGGAGACCATGACGGGCGTGTCGGCGGCGTCCCGGCGGCGCTCGGCCAGGGCGTCCAGGCAGGCGTTGATCGCGCACTTGACCTGGAGCAGGTCCTGGCAGGTCTCGATGAGAAAAGCGTCGACCCCGCCGTCGATCAGGCCCCGGGCCTGCTCTGTGTAGGACGCCAGAAGTTCGTCCCAGGTCGTATGGCCGAGGGTGACGAGCTTCGTCCCCGGCCCCATCGAACCAAGGACGAATCGCGGCTTGTCGGTCGTCGTGTGCGCGGCGCACGCGGCCCGCGCGATCTCGGCGGCTTCCTTATTCAGAGCGCGGGCCTGGTCGGCGAGGTCGAACTCCGCGAGGACCAGCGGATTGGCGCCGAAGGTGTCCGTCTCGACCGCGTCGGCGCCGGCGGCCAGGAACGACTCGTGGACCCCCTGGATCACATCGGGGCGCGTGCGGACGAGGATCTCCGAGCAGTTCTCCTTGCCGAGGTAGTCGCGTTCGAGGTCGCAGTCGGCGGCGTGGAGGCTGGTGCCCATGGCGCCGTCGATCAGCAAGGGCCGGCGGTCGAGATGGGCGAAGAGGGGATGGGTCATGGCGGGCCAGCGCGTAGGAGGGGCTGTCATCGGCGATCGGGGCGAGTGGGCGTCGCCGGGCATGGTATCATCCCGTTCATCCGGATCAACGGATGATTATCGCTCGCGTCTCAGCGTCCGGATCGACGTGGTCGCCGCCGGGCCGTGGGTGATCGCAAAATAGTCAATGATGCTTGACATTGTGGCGTGTCTTGTTTACACTCGTTCCCGTGGCCATCGCTCGGCGTTCAGCGGTGGATCCGGCAGGCGGAGGACCGCGAGCGTGCTCAGCAGGTGCAGGAAGAACAGCCTGTGGCAGGCCGGGCTGGCGCTGGCGGCGGGGCTGACGGTGGCCGCGTCGTCGTGGGCGCTGGAGCATGTGGAGATGCCGGGGTGGGGGCGGGTGCTCGTGGCGGTGGGCCCGGCGCCGGTGTACGGCGTGCTGGTGTGGGCGATGGTCCGCGGCGTGCGGCTGATGGACGAGCTTCAGCGCCGGATGATGCTCGAGGCGCTGGCCTTCGGCTTCGCCGGCGGGTGGGTGGCGGCGGTGGTGTACGAGCAGCTGGCCGAGGCCGACGTGGGCCTGCCGCACCTGACGGTCCACTGGACGCTGTTTCTGTTCGTGATCCTGTGGGTGGGGGGCTACGCGGCGGCGGCGAGGCGGTACCGGTGAAAAACCGGCTGCGGGTGCTCCGGGCCGAGCGCGCGTGGTCGCAGGCGGAACTGGCGGCCCGGCTCGGGGTGTCGCGGCAGACGATCAACGCCATCGAGCGGGAGAAGTACGACCCGAGCCTGCCGCTGGCGCTGAAGATGGCCCGGCTCTTCGGCGAGCCGGTCGAGACGATCTTCGACGACGGCGCCGGCGACCTGAGCCGGCCGGGGCGTGAAACAGACTCGGAGGGATCCCCATGAAGGATATGCAACGCGAATGGGACACGATCGCGGGCGGCGACGCGGTGTCGGGTCGGCGATCGGGCGTCGGGCGGGTGGCGATCCGCAGGCTGGCTATGCTCGTGATCACGGCCGGGGCGATCGGCGGTGTGGGGATCGTGGTCGACCGGTTCGTCATGGGCGAATCGATGGACGAGGCCGTCCGGACCGGCGCGTCGTCGGCGGCGGTGATCCTCGGGACGCTGGTGGCGGCGGGCGTCGGCGCCGACGGGTGCTGCGGCTTGCGCCGGCGCTGATGAGCGGTCGGCGGGCGACTGACGAAGAACGGAGCGACGCATGAGCGAACAGGCCGTCGTGCTGGAGGGCGTCACCAAGACGTTCGGCGACAAGCGGGCCGTCGACGCCCTGGACTTGGCGATCCCCGCGGGGTCGGTGTGCGGGTACCTGGGGCCCAACGGCGCCGGCAAGACCACCACCATCCGCATGATCATGTCGATCATCTACCCCGACTCGGGGCGGATCGAGGTGCTGGGGCGCGCCAGCGCCATCGAGTCGAAGGACCGCATCGGGTACCTGCCCGAGGAGCGCGGCGTGTACCGCAAGATGAAGGTGGGGGACTTCCTCGCGTACATCGCGCGGCTCAAGGGCGCCGCCGCCGGCGCCGCGCTGACCAAGCGCATCGACGGCTGGCTCGAGCGGGTGCAGCTCGCGGACGTGCGCAAGAAGAAGTGCGAGCAGCTCTCCAAGGGCATGCAGCAGAAGGTGCAGTTCCTGGCGACGGTGATCCACGACCCGGACCTGGTGATCCTGGACGAGCCCTTCAGCGGGCTGGACCCCGTCAACGCCCGGCTGCTGCGCACGCTGATCGACGAGATGCGCGACGCGGGCAAGACGATCATCTTCTCCACGCACGTGCTGGGCAGCGCCGAGCAGCTGTGCGACCGGGTGTTCATGATCAACCGCGGCAAGAAGGTGCTGGACGGGCCGATCGACGCCATCCGGGCCAAGTTCGACCCCAAGACGATCGTGGTCGAGCCGGCGGACACCGCGGCCAACGGCGCGTTTTCGGGGTCGCTCGGGGCGCTGCCGGGCGTCAAATCGGTGATGCGGCTGGGCGATCGGTCGGCGGTGTACGAGGCGCACCTGGAGGACGGGACGGACCCCCAGGGTGTGATCGGCGCGATCGCGACGGGCCTGCCGGTGCGGCGCGTGGAGCTGCGCAAGGCGACGCTCGAGGACATCTTTGTGAGCCTGGTGGACCCGGGCGATTCCGAGGACAGCATCCGGGCCGCCCTCAAGGCGGAGTCGGCCGAGCCCGTGGGAGCCTGATCGATGAACAAGATCCTGCTGACAGCGGTGCGCGAGTTCAAGGCGACGGCGCTGACGCCGGCGTTCATCTTCGGCGCGGTGATCCTGCCGGTGGTGATCTGGGGCGTGCTGGGCGCCGCCGGCGCCGCGGGCCTGTTCAGCCAGGAGCCGGAGCCCACCAAGGGCTCGATCGCCCTGGTCGACCCGACGGACGGCCGGCTCGCCGAGTTTGTTGCGGCGAGGCTGAACCCCGAGGCGCAGAAGGCGAAGCTCGAGGCCCTCAAGGCCGAGGCCCGCCAGCGGCTGGCGGCGCTGGGCGAGATGGGCGAGACGGCGATGAACATGGCCGAGTCGAGCCTGAGCTTCAAACCCGCCCAGATCACGGTCGAGCGGCTGACGCCGGACGCGGACCTCGACGCGGCGCGCGAGCGCGTGCGCTCGGGCGAGCTCCTGGCGCTGATCGAGGTGACCGAGGAGACGCTCGAGCCCGGCGGGTCGCTGACCAACCTGGTGAGCGAGTCGGCCAAGGCCCGCGACATCGACCTGATCGAGGACGCGGTGCGGGACTCGGTCGTGGACGTGCGGCTCGAATCGGCCGGGATGAGCGCGCCCCTGGTGCGGACGCTCATCCGCCGGCCGGGCGTGACCCAGACGACCCTGACCGTCGCGGGCCGGGAGACCGCCGGGGGCGAGCTCATCCAGCGGTTCCTGCCCGTCGCGTTCCTGGTGTTCCTGGCGATCGCGATCTTCACCGGGGGCGGGTACCTGCTGATGAGCACGGTGGAGGAGAAGGCCAGCCGGATCATGGAGGTGCTCTTGTCGTCGGTCTCGCCGATGCAGCTGATGACCGGCAAGATCATCGGGCAGGGCGCCGTCGGGCTGCTGCTGCTGGTGATCTACGGCGGGCTGGGCGTCTTCGCGGCGATCCAGTTCGAGGTGTGGAACCTGATCCCGCCGGCGATCCTGGTGTGGCTGTTCGTGTACTTCCTGATGGGGTACTTCATCTTCGCGTCGATCAACGCGGCGATCGGGTCCGCGGTGAACGAGGCCCGCGAGGCGCAGGCGCTGCAGGGGCCGATCCTGGGCCTGATGATCCTCATCATGTACCTGGGCATCTTCAGCGTGATGTTCAGCGACAACCCGCACTCGACGGTGGCGCGGGCGCTGTCGTACTTCCCGCCGGCGACACCCTTCGTGATGTCCCTGCGGGTGGCGTACATCAACGACCCCGTCCCGACCTGGGAGCTCGCCGCGACCACCATCGTGGGGATCGCGGGGATGATCGCCAGCGTGTGGGCGGCGGCGAAGATCTTCCGCGTGGGGGTGCTGATGTACGGCCAGCCGCCCAGCGTGCTGGGCCTGCTCAAGTGGCTCCGGTACTCGTAAGGCCCGCCCGCGCTCGGGGCGGCGTCAACGCCTCGGGGCGGCCGCCGAGCGGAAGGTCTCGCGGTAGCGCCCGTGCACGCCCAGCTGCGTGCGCTCGAGGCAATCGCACAGGCGCGTGACCGCGGCGGTGGCGTTGGCCGTGTCGGCGCGCAGGCGCGCGATGGCGACGGCCATGGGCTCGTCGCCGCGGTAGAGGGCCTTGTAGGCGGCGCGGAGGGCGTCGATCTCGGCGTCGGCCCAGCCGCGGCGGATCAGGGCGGTGGTGTTGACCTTGCGGGGCTCGGCGGGGCTGCCCTCGACGACCAGGTAGGGCGGGACGTCCTTGGTGATGCGCGCCAGCCCGCCGACGAACGCCAGCTGCCCGACCGTGGTGAAGTGATGGATCCCCGCGCCGCCGGCGATGGTGGCCCCGAACTCGATCAGGCAGTGCCCGCCGAGCATGACGCCGTTGGCGATGACCGCCTGGTCCTCGACGACGCAGTCGTGGGCGATGTGGGCGCCGACCATGATCAGGCAGTCCGACCCGATGACGGTCTTGCTCCCGCCGGCCTCCGTCCCGCGGTGGATGGTGACGTGCTCGCGGATGCGGTTGCGGTCGCCGATGACGAGCTCGGTGGTCTCGCCGTGGTACTTGAGGTCCTGGGGCTCGGCGCCGACCACCGCGAAGGGATAGATGACGTTGTCCTCGCCGATCGTCGTGGGCCCGATCACGCAGGCGTGGTTGTGCAGGACGGTCCGCGGCCCGATGACCACGCCCGGGCCGACGACGGCGTAGGGACCGATCGCCGCCGAGGGGTGGACGACCGCTCCGGGGTCGATCACCGCCGAGGGGTGCGCACCGGGCTGGAATGGGATCGGCGTGGGCATGGCGTCGGCTGTTCGTTGGGTGGGGGAGGGCGGCTAGTCCTGCTCGGCGTCCACCATCATAAAGCGAACCCGGGCCTGGGCCACCAGCTTCCCGGCGACGAACGCCCGGCAGTCCACATCCCCGAATCGGGTCGTCGCCCGGATGCACTCCGATTCCATGACCAGTTGATCACCCGGGACCACCGGCCGGCGGATCTTTACCTTGTCCAGGCTCAGCAGGACGGCCACCTTGCCCGTGCGCTCGAGTTTCTGGCTGAGCATCAGCCCGGAGAGCTGGCTCATCGCCTCGACGATCAGGACGCCCGGCATGATCGGCGACCCGGGGTAATGGCCCTGAAAGAACGGCTCGTTGACGGAGACGTTCTTGATGCCGACGGCCCGGCGGTCGCCGTCCATCTCCAGCACCCGGTCCACCAGCACCATCGGGTAGCGGTGGGGCAAGAGGCGCATGATCTGCCGGATGTCCATCGCCGGCGCGGGGAGGTGATCGCCCGAGTGGGTCTCGGCTCGGTCGAGGTCGATGAGGGCCCGGGCCAGACGCTGGTTCAGGGCGTGCCCGGATTTGGACGCGAGAATCCGGCCGCGGATCGGCCGCCCGACCAGGGCCAGGTCGCCGATCAGGTCCAGGAGTTTGTGCCGGACCGGCTCGTCGTCGAAGCGGTAGGCGTTCTCGATGGGCCCGTGCTCGCCGATGACCAGCACGTCCTTGAGCGAGACGTGCTCGAAGAGGCCCTGGTCGCGCATGGCCTCGGCCTCGTGGCGCATGGCGAAGGTGCGGGCCGGGGCGATGCGGGCGCGGTAGGTCTCCGACTCGAGGGTGTAGGCATGGATCTGCCGACCGATGGGGGCGTCCTCGCCGTAGTCCAGGTCGTAGAGGAGGTCCATCCCGTCGCCCGCGGTGGGCATGGCGGCGATCATGGCGTCGCCGTCGCGCACGGTGATGGGCTCGGTGATGACCAGGGGTCGGCGGGGCGCCGGCTGCTCGACCACGCCGGCGGCGGCGACGGCCTCAACAAACGGCGTCGCCGACCCGTCCCCCGAGGGGAGCTCGGGGGCGTCGAGTTCGATCACGGCGTTGTCCACGCCCATCCCGACCAGCCCCGACAGGCAGTGCTCCGTCGTCTCGATCACCGCCTCGCCGCGCTGCAGCGCCGTGTGCCTGGGCTTGGAGACGACGTACTCGACGCGCCCGGGGACGGGCTTGGCGCCGGGTAGGTCCGTGCGGACGAAGACAAAGCCGGTGTCGGGCTCGGCGGGGCGGAGCGTGGCCGTCACCGGCTCGCCGGTGAACAGCCCGCGCCCGGAGATCGTGGCGGCGCCGGCGAGCGTGCGCTGGTTGGCGGGCGGCGCGTCGGGCATCAGTCGCGGTCCAGTCCCTCGTCGACCCCGAGCCCGCGGAGTCGCTTGAGAATCTTCGGCAGCCGGCCGGTGGCGGCGACAATCCGCATGGTCTCCTTCGCCGGGCGGGCCGGGTACCCGACCCAGACCTCCCCCGCGGGGATGTCGTCCATGACGCCCGAGCGGGCCCCGACCTGGGCGCCGGCGCCGATGGTCACGTTGTCGCGCACGCCGACGCCCCCGCCGAGAACCGCCCCGTCCCCGATCGTGACGCTTCCGGCGATGCCGCAGGCCCCGCAGATGACACACGACCGGCCGATGCGGCAGTTGTGCGCGATCTGAACGAGATTGTCGATCTTGGCCCCCGCGCCGATGATCGTGGCGCCGAACTTCCCCCGGTCGATCATCGCCCCGGCGCCGATCTCCACCGCGTCGCCGATCTCGACGTGCCCGGCGTGGGGGATCTTGACCAGCCCCCGGCCGTCCGGCGCGGGCCGGTACCCGAAGCCGTCCGCGCCGATGACCGCGTTGGGGTGGATCACCACCGCGTCGCCCAGGACGCACCGGTCCTCGATCACCACGCCCGCGCGGACGTCGCACGCCCGGCCGATGGTGACGCGCGCCCCGATGACGCAGTTGGCGTGCAGGACGGTCCCCTCGCCGATGGTCGTGCCGGGACCCACCCGGGCGCCGGCGCCGACGCGGACGGCCTCGCCGAGCGTGGCCGTCGGATCGACCGTGGCCTGCGGGTGGACGCCCGGCGGCGGGCCGACGTGAGCCGGGGCGATCCTCTCCAGCAGGCGGATCAAAGCGTGGTCCGCGTCGTCGACGATGAGCAGGGCCCGCCGATCGGGGTCGTGCCCGGGCACCTCCACGCCGCGCGTGACGATGGCCGCCCCGGCCTCGCTGGAGGCCCACTTCTGGGCGTGCTTCTCGTCGCGGATAAACGCCAGGGTGGCGCGGTCGGCGCGGTCGAGCGTGTCCAGGCGGGTCAGCGGCAGGTCCGCCGGGCCCGAGAGCTCCGCGCCCACGAGCGCCGCCGCCTCCCCCGAACTCCAGGCGTCGGCGGGAGCACCCGCGCTCGGGGTTGTCGTCGCCGGCGCCTGCGTCACCGCCCGGCGTTCCAGTCGTTGTTCATCCGGCGGACGAGCGCGTCGGTGATGTCCAGCGACGGGCCCGCGAAGAGCACCCGCCGGGCGGCCATCGCGGCCCGGGTCTCCGCCTCGGCGTTGCCGGGGACCGGCTCGCCGGCGTCGTTGTTGAGCACCAGGTCGTACCCGAACTGCTCCGCCAGCGCCGCCACCGAGGACTCGATCTTGGCGAACAGCGCCGAGAACACCTCCGCCCGCCGGCGGTCGATCAGCTGCTCGGAGAACCGCCCCTGCACCTCCAAGTCGATCCGCAGCCGGGCGACCTCCTCGGCCTTGCGCCGGCGCTCCGGCGAGCCGGCCACCAGGAGCTCCAGGTCCTCCTGGGCCTGCTTGAGCTGGTCGCCCAGGTTGGTGATGAGCGAGTTCTGCTGGTCGATGAACGCCCTCAGCTCGCCCTCGCGGACGGTGCGCTCCTCGAGCGCTTCGAACACGCGGGCGAGGTCGACCGTCGCGACACGCGTGGGCGTTGGGGCCTCGGCGCCATTCTGCGCCGACGCCCGCCAGCCGACGGTCACGGCCAGCGCTAGAACAACAGACATCGCCGGCAGGAATCTGAGGAATCGGCGCATGACATGCCTCCGGTGGGATTGGGCCCGTCGCCCGCGGGGCCCGTCGCGGACGCCGCGGGCGATCATACCCGCCCCCGCCTCGGCCCGCGCCGCACGCCGGGCGCCCTCAGAAGGGGATGTCGGCCGTAAACGTGAACAGCCGCGTCTCGTCCCCGTCTTCCTTGAGGATCGGGAACCCGAAGTCGAACGCCAGGGGCACCGGGCCCAGCGCCGGCACCTTGATCCGCAGCCCCGCCCCGATGCTCAGGCGATAGTCGTCGAGCCCGATGCTGTCCGTGACCGTGCCCGAGTCCACGAACCCGACCAGGGCGATCACGTCCTGGTAGATCGGGCGGGTCAGCTCGGCGCCGGCGAAGAACGCCCAATGCCCGCCCCTGGGGTTGCGCCCGGGCAGCCCCGTATCGTTCGCGATGCCGCGCGGCGAGACCCCGCGGAAGTCGAACCCGCGGAAGCTCGTCCCCCCGAGGAAGAACCGCTCGTAGATCGGCGCGTCCCCCTCCTGCGGGATCCACGACCCGCTCAGCCGGAACGACAGGACGCTGGTCCGCCCCAGCGCGTCCTGCGAGACGGGCACGAAGAACTGGTGCTCGACGTTGAGCCGGTTGTAGGTGAAGTCGCCGAAGACCTGCTCGACGGAGAGCTCCGTGCGCGACCCGCGCGTGGGGAAGACCCGCTCGGTCGGCGGGACCGTGGTGCGCACCAGCCCGACCCCCACACCGAAGATGGTGTTCTGATCGGCGACGGCGAAGGCGTCACGCGCCGCGTCGGGGTCCAGGTCGTTGAGCTCGACGGTGTCGGTGCGGAGGGTGAGGCTCGAGGTCCAGCGGTCGCCGAAGCGCCGCCCGAGGGACAGCGTCCCGCGCAGCCGGCGCTCGTCGAACTCGTCGAAGATGCGGTCGCGGAACGAGCCGGACACCCCCAGCGACAGGTCGCTCTCGAAGAGATAGGGCTCGGTGAACGACAGGCCGAAGTTGCGGATCTCGGTGCCCGGGGCGGCGACGATCTGGAGGGTCTGCCCCGCGCCGCGCCACCGACGCCGGCTGAACAGCTCGCCCGGCCGACGCGGGAGGTTGCCCAGGTCGAAGTTCCGTTCGGTGATCGAGATCTGCCCGATGAGCCCGGCGTCGGCGCTGACGGCCGCGATGAACGCGATCGAGCCGGTCTCCGTGTCCCGGATCTGCACCAGCACGTCGCGGTGGCCCGGGTCGGCCGGGTCCTCCGGCTGGAGGGTGATCTTGGCGCCCCCGGCGGGCAGCTGCGGGCTGGGGCGCGCAAAGAGCCGCGTCTGCTGCAGCCGCTGCTCGGACTCGGTGATCGACTGCACATCCATCGGCCGGTCGGGCCAGAACCGCAGCTGCCGGCGGACGACCTTCTGCCGGGTGATGGTGTTGCCCTGCACGACCACCTCGCCCACGCGGACCCGCTCGCCCTCGATCACTTGCAGAACCAGGTCCACCAGCGGTTCGTCCGGATCGCGCAGCTCCTGCCGGCGCACGTCCGCGTCCACGTACCCCAAGCGGTTGTACGCCCGCAGCAGGGCCAGCGACGCCTGAACGCCGGCGTTGTTGGCGTAGGCGTCGCCCGGCTTGGTGGCGATCAGGCCGACGGCCTGCTCAGCGCTGAACAGCGGCGGGCGGTCCACGCCGTCGATCCGTTCGACGCGCACCCGGCGCAGCCGGTACCGGGGGCCCTCGTCGATCAGAAACGTCGCGATCGCCTCTCGCCCGTTGGGGGCGATGTCCAGCCGGCGGTCGGCGCGAGCGTCCAGGAACCCCTCGCCCTGATAGAACCGCACGAGGGCCGTCACGTCCGCGTCCAGAGACTCGAGGTCCAGGGCGCCCTTGCGCAGCAACGACGCCGTCTTGGACCGCACGTGCTGGCGCAGCTGCTTCTCGGTGAACGAGCGCGCTCCTTCGAACCGGATCCCCATCAGCCGAACGCGTGGGCCCTCGCGCACCCGGAACAGCACCACGCCGTGGTCGAGCTCGGCCTCGTCGACGCCCACCCGGGCCGTGTAGTACCCCGCGTCGCGGTAGAGGTCCTCGATCGCCCGGCGGGCGCGGTCGATGCGGAACCGGTCCATCGGGACCCCGGCCGTCAGGTTCACCCGCGCCACCTCCTCGGCGAGGTCGTCGTCGGGGATGCGGCGGTTCCCGACGACCTGCACGTCCTGCACGATCGGCGACTCACGGACCGTGTACACCACATGCAGCGAGCCGTCCGGGTTGGGCTCGACGGCGGCCTCGACCGTCTCGAACTCGTACAGCGCGTACAGACGACGGATGTCCGCCGAGACCACCGATGAGTCGAACGCCTGGCCCTCGGCGGTGCGGATCTGGTTGCGCGCGAAGCGCTCGCTGACCCGCGACAGGCCCTCGAACCGCACCGAACGCACGGGCCGGCCGTCGTACGGCGAGAAGGGGTCGGGCGCCTGCTGCCCGGCGGGGGGCTGCACGGGCTGCGCCGGCGCGGGGCACACCGGCAGCGCCAGCGCCGCCAGCGCCCACCCCACGCCCGCGCGCCGCCGACGCCGAGTTGGCTCGCCCCGCGACACGAGCCCGCGACGATAGATAGTGAGCCCCAACATCGCCACCGGCGCCCGCGGGCCGCTGGGCCCCTCCCCCGGCCGCATCACGCGCGGGCGCCCGTCGGCGTGGCCCCGAGCGCCTTGAACGCCGCGATGGCGCGCTCGCGGCGCTCGGCGTGGTCGCAGATCGGCTCCGGGTAGCCCAGCCGGCGACGGGCCGGGGGCGGCAGACGCGAGGGGTCGTGCGCCGGCCGCACGTCCAGGTCGGCGAGCTCCGGCAACCACGTCTTGATAAACCGGGCGTCGGGGTCGTGGCGCTCGCCCTGGGTGGTGGGGTTGTAGATCCTGAAGTACGGCGCCGCGTCCGTGCCCGTGGACGCGGACCACTGCCACCCGCCGTTGTTCGACGCCAGGTCCCCGTCCACGAGCCGGCGCATGAAGTGCGCCTCGCCCCGGCGCCAGTCGATCCACAGGTCCTTGGTCAGGAACATCGCCACCACCATGCGCAGGCGGTTGTGCATCCACCCGGTCGCCGTCAGGCAGCGCATGGCCGCGTCCACGATCGGGTAGCCCGTGCGCCCCTCGCGCCACGCGTCGAACGCCTCGTCGTCATCGGACCAGGTGAGCCGCTCCGTCACCGGCTGAAACGCCCGCCCCATGCTCAGCCGCGGGTGCGCCGCCAGCAGGTGGATGTAGAACTCGCGCCACACGAGCTCGCTGATCCACGCCGACGGGCCGGTCGTGCCGGGCTTGGCGAGGGCCGACGCGCCGCCGGCCTCGAGCGCCGCGGCCAGGCACGCCCCCGGCGAGATCAGCCCGTGCGTGAGGTAAGGCGAGAGCCGGCTCGTGCCGTCGGCCGCGGGCGCGTCGCGCGCCTCGTGGTACGCGCTGAGCCGGTCCTCGATGAACCCGCCGAGCCGGTCGTGGGCGGCCCGCTCCGTAGCCGGCCAGTGGTCCGCCGGGTCGTCGCCGGGGTCGAACCCCGCGACGCGATCGGGGATCGGATCGGGCGGGCACGGCCTCTCGGGCTGTTTGTCGGGCCGGGCCGCGGTCGACACGCCGCCTTCCTCGTCGAGCCGGGCCAGCCACGCCCGACGAAACGGCGTGAACACGCGCGACATCCCCCCGGCCTTGGTCCGCACCGAGCCCGGCGGCAGGATCACCCGGCCGTCGAACCGCCGAACGGCGCGCCCGGCTTGCGCGAACCGCCGCTCGACGGCGTCGTCCCGCCGGCGCTCGTTGATCTCGTACTCGTTGCTGAAATAGATCGCGTCGCACGCGAGCGACGCCGCCAGACCGTCCATCGCCGCGGGCGCGCCGTCGAACCTCGGCGTGGTCACGATCCGCAGCGGGATGTTCATCCGGTCCAGACTCACCGAGAGATCGCGCAGCGCCCGGAGCAGGAACCCGACGCGGGGCGGGCCCCAGTCGTGCTCGGCCCATTGCTCGGGGCAGACGGCGAAGACGCCGACCACGCCGCGTGAGGCGTCGGCGCACGCCGCGGCGAGGGCCGGGTTGTCGCGCACCCGCAGATCGGACCGGAACCAGACCATCGCCCGCATGGGCGGGCATTCGACCGCGCCGGGGCGCGGGGATCAACCGGCGCCGGTCACGAGAACAGCGGCGGGCGCCGACGCCAGAGGCCGAACTCCCGCTCCAGAGCCGCGGCCAGGGCCAGCAGGTCCGCGTCGCGGTAGAGCGGCGCCCAGAGGTTGACGGCGAAGGGCGTGCCGTCGTCACGGAACCCCTGGCGGATGGTGGCGGCGGGCTGCCCGGTCATGTTGGTCAGGGCGTGCAGGGCCCCGTGCCGCCGCGGCGCGACCAGCGCGTCGATCCCGTCGAAGAGCGCCCCGGCCAGCCGCATGTACCGCCGGCGCAGCCGCCGCGCGTTCATGAACTCGACGGCCGAGGTCAGCCGCGTCATGCGGAAGGTGTTGGGCCAGGCCTGGTCCGCCTGCCACTTCATGGCGCGGTCGGCGTGGCTGCGCGTCATCGCGTCGAACGCGGCGGCGGCCTCGACGCTGATGATGAAGAAGATGATCCCGCCGTAGGGCCCCGGCTCGAGCGTCCTGGGCACGAGCGTGCAGCCCAGACGCTCCAGCGTGCGCAGGGTCTCGGCGTCCTCGTCGGTGGCGCGGTCGGACTCGAACTCGTCCTTGAGGTACCCGACGCGCATGCCGCGCACCGGCCGGGTCATGTCGATGTTCAGCGGGACGCCGACGGTCGATTCGTCGTCCGGGTCAGGCCCGGCGATCGCGTCCAGGACGTACGCGCAGTCCGGGACGCTGCGGCAGATCGGGCCGACCTTGTCCAGCGACCAGCACAGCGCCATCGCCCCGGCCCGGCTGACGCGCCCGAACGTCGGGCGGTAGCCCGTCGCCCCGCACCGCGTCGAGGGCGACATGATCGAGCCGTACGTCTCCGTCCCCAGCGTGAAGGCGCACAGCCCGGCGGCGACCGAGGCGGCGCTGCCCGCGCTGGAGCCCGACGAGCCCTGCTCGAGATTCCACGGATTGTTCGTGCGCCCCCCGAACCAGATGTCGCCGTAGGCCAGCGCGCCCAGCGTCGTCTTGGCGACGAGCACCGCGCCGGCCTCGCCCAGGCGCGCGACCACCGCCGCGTCGCGCTCGGGGACACGGTCCTTGAACGGCTCGGCTCCCCACGTCGTCCGCACACCCGCGGTGTCGAAGAGGTCCTTCGCCGCCCACGGCAGGCCGTGCAAGGGGCCCCGGTCCACGCCGCGGGACAGTTCATCGTCGGCGCGGCGCGCCTGCTCCAGCGCGCGCTCCTCCATCAGGGTGACGACGGACTCGAGCCGCGGCCCGTGCTCCTTGAACCGCTCGATCGACAGGCGCGTCAGCTCGACGCTGGTGACGTCCCCGCGCCGCAGCCACGCGCCCAGCTCGGCGATCGAGGCGTACGCGAGGTCGGTCTCGTCGTCGGGGGCGGCGCCGGGGCTGATTCGCTCGTGGCGCGCCCGGCGCGGGCGCGGGTTGAAATTGAAACCCGGCAGGCGCGGATCGAAGACCTCCGCCGGCCCTTCGTGATTGGCGAGGTCGGCGCCGCGGATCGCGTCGTACAGCCCGGTCAGCCCCTCGATCGAGTTGAGGATCTGCTCCCGCTCCTCGGGCGAGAACTCCATGCGGGCGAGCTTCTCCGCCTCGATGATCGTGCGGAGGCTGATCCCCTCCGGCGCCGGGGCGTCGTCGGCGTCCTCGGGCTGCCGGAGGTGCGCCGCCTCGACGGCGCGGACGGTCCGCGGGATCGCCCCCGCGGCGACCGCGCCCCCCGCCGCGGCCAGGAAGAGTCTGCGGTCCAGATCGCCGGCGTCGCGCGCTGCGTGCATGGGAGGGCTCCTTGTCGTGGTGCGCCCGGCCACGATACCCGATGCGGGCCGCGGTTCAGAACACGAACTGCACCTGGGCTCGGACGGCGAACGAGCCCGCCCGGGCGCCGGCGAGCAGCCCCTGCGCCGAGAGAGGCCCCACGAGCGGCGCGTCGTCCAGGTCGTCCAGAAAGACCTGGGCGTCGAGCGTCACCTTCAGCGAATGCCCGTGGACGAACCACGTCCCGCCGACGGTCAGCGTGCGGAAGACGCCGCCCGGCGGCCGATCCCCGTCGGGCAGCACCGCGTCGAAGCGCACGAACGATTCGACGGCATCGGTGACAAAGACCGACGCCGACGCGACCACACCCAGGTCGTGGAACGTGCCGGCGGGCTCGTCACTTGATCGGCCCAGGACCGCGGCGAAGGCGTGCCAGCCGTCGCCCTCGACCCCGGCGTCGGCGGTCCAGAAGAAACGCGTCATCGCGCCAAAGCCGGGCGCGCTGGGCGCGCGCTGGGCGTGACCGGCAGCCGCCAGCAGCAGCGCGGGCCCGGCGCCCCGAGGGCTCGAGAAGTCACGGAACGCGCCCGCCGACCCGATCGGCGTCCACTCGACCCGGCCGGTGACGGCCCAGTCCGCGGCGCCGACCGCCAGGTCCGTGTTGGCGCCGCCGAATCCGTCGGAGAACGCGATCGCCGCACGGATCTCGCCGCGGGTCAGCACGAGCTCGACGCCCTGGGATCGACCCTGGCCGAACACATCGTTGGTGATCGATCGGTCCGTCGCCAGCAATCGCTTGGCGCTGGTCAGCTCTTCGCGGGCGAATGGCGGCTTGAACTGCCCGGCGCGGAGCCCGGCGCCCGGCGCGAGCCGCGCGGTGAGAAACGCGTCGCTGAGGCGCGCCCCGCCCCCGGCCCGGCTGAACGAACTTGTGGCCTTGAACTCGAACCGGCCGTCGGCCGACACACCCTGGATCGTCAGGCGCGTCCGGCGGAGGCTGAAGCCCGAGTCGAATCCATCGGCGGGCGGCGCGGTTCGGCCCGCGCGCCCCACGGTGTATCGAACCTGCGACCAGCCGGTCAGCTCCAGCCGGGCGCCCGATGCAGGATCCGCGATCACAAACGCGCCGTCGTGGCCCGAGCCGGCGTCGGTGAGCGCCTCCCCCGCGATTGTCCGTCCCGTGTGATCGGCGGGTTGAGCCGTCGCGACGCGCGCGACCACAACGGCGACGGCGCCCATCGGCAGCGCCCAGCGGCGTGCGCGCCCGCTCACGCCCCGGCCCTGCGACGCCGGCCGGCGCGCCTGGCCCAGATCGGCAGCGCCCACAGGTACACGCCCGTCAGCCAGAGGATGAACAACACCACGCCGCTGGGCAGGAACACCCAGAGCTTGGCCGCCGCGTGGAACCACGACCCGTCGTGGATGGACTCGATCAGGTCGCTCCGGCGGTACGCGACCTGCACGACCTCGCCGGTCGCGGTGTCGACCTGCACCTCCCAGCGGTTCTTCCCGCGGACCTTGGCGACGCCCTTGTCCGGCCGCACGTCCAGCCGGTCGATGTCGCCCCAGCCGGTGAAGCCGGCCTCGGGGACGGTCATCGCGGCGTCGAGGATGTCACGCATCGACACGGTCATCCCGTTGTCGGGATCGCCGCCGGCGGCGCCGCGCGCGGTCGGCGGCTGGATCCACGCCACGTCCTTTTTCAGTTGCAGCAGGATCCCGGAGCCGATCACCGCCGCGATGGGCAGGGCGATCGCGACCGCGCCCCAGCGGTGGGTCTTGCGGCTCCACTTGTTGACAAACTTGACGGTCGGGTTCCGGCTCATCGGGCGCCCTCACGGGGAGTGACCGCGGGAAGATACCGGCGCCCGGCGCGGCGGTCTTCGCTTATGGGACCGCGGCCGGCCCGCGCCCGCGCGAGTTTGACGGATCGGCGCCGATTCCGAGTGCAGTCGCCGGTAGACTGCCCCGATAACGACGTGCGCCCCGGCGCCGGTTGCCCCCCGGCGGCCGAGGCCCGTCCTCCGGAGCGAGAGACCAACCCGACCACGCTCACGCAGGAGTTCCGTCCCATGCGCACCAGATCTGTTCGTGCCGGCCTCGCCGCGCTCGCCGGCGTCTGCGCCGCCGCCCTTGTCCTGCCCGCGCACGCGCAGGACAACCCGTTTTCGAGCCTGCGCGCCCGCGGCATCGGCCCGGCGCTCACCAGCGGGCGCATCACCGACGTCGCCGTCAATCCCGCCGACACCAGCGAGTGGTGGGTCGCGTCGGCGTCGGGCGGGGTGTGGAAGACGACCAACGCCGGCGTCACCTTCGACCCCGTCTTCGACGGCGAGGGGTCCTACTCCATCGGGTGCCTGGCGATCGACCCGAGCAACCCGAACGTGGTGTGGGTCGGGACCGGCGAGAACAACAGCCAGCGCTCGGTGGGCTTCGGCGACGGCGTGTACAAGACCGTCGACGGCGGGCGCTCCTGGACGAACCTGGGCCTGCGCGACTCGCAGCACATCGGCATGATCGCGATCGATCCGCGCGACCCCGACACCGTCTACGTCGCGGCCCAGGGGCCGCTGTGGAACGCCGGGGGCGACCGCGGGCTCTACAAAACGACCAACGGCGGGCAGACCTGGACCCGCGTCCTGCACATCAGCGACCACACCGGCGTCAGCGAGGTCCACATGGACCCGCGCGACCCGGACACGCTCTACGCCGTCGCGTACCAGCGCCGCCGGCGCGTCTGGACGCTCATCAACGGCGGGCCCGAGAGCGCCGTCTATAAGTCCACCGACGCCGGCGCGACCTGGAAGAAGATCACCCGTGGGCTGCCCGGCGTGGACCTGGGCCGGATCGGCCTGGACGTCTCCCCGGCGAACCCCGACGTCCTGTACGCGATCGTCGAGGCCGCCGACGGCAAGGACGGCTTCTTCCGCTCCACCAACCGCGGCGAGACGTGGGAACGCCGCAGCGGGTACATCACCTCCAGCCCGCAGTACTACAACGAGATCTTCTGCGACCCGCACGACGTGGACCGTGTCTACGCCGCCGACACCTTCATGCACGTCACGGACGACGGCGGGGCAACCTTTGACCGCGTCCCCATGGGCGATCGGCACGTCGACGACCACGCCCTGTGGATCGACCCCGCCGACACGGACCATCTGATCGTCGGCTGCGACGGCGGGCTGTACGAGTCCTTCGACCGGGCCGCGACCTGGCGCCACTTCACGAACATCCCGGTGACGCAGTTCTACAAGGCCGCCGTCGATTTCTCCGAGCCGTTCTACTACGTCTACGGCGGGACGCAGGACAACAACACGCTGGGCGGGCCCTCGCGCACCATCGACCGCGTGGGGATCGCCAGCGAGCACTGGTTCGTCACCGTCGGGGGTGACGGGTTCCAGCCGGCCGTCGACCCCGAGGACCCCAACATCGTCTACAGCGAGTGGCAGTACGCCGGGCTCGTCCGCCACGACCGGCGCTCCGGCGAGGTCGTCGACATCAAGCCGCGCCAGCGCCCGGGCGACCCGCCCTACGTCTTCAACTGGGACTCGCCCCTGATCATCAGCCCGCACAAGCACACCCGGCTGTACTTCGGCGGGCGCCGGGTCTTCCGCTCCGAGGACCGCGGCAACTCCTGGGAGGTCATCAGCGGCGATCTGACCCGCGGCATCGACCGCGACACGCTGGAGGTCATGGGCGAGATCCAGTCCGTCGACGCCGTCGCCAAGCACAACTCGACGTCGATCTTCGGCAACCTCACGGCGATCGCCGAGTCCCCGCTCGTCGAGGGCCTGCTGTACGCCGGGACGGACGACGGGCTGATCCACGTCTCGGAGAACGGCGGGGGCGACTGGCGCCGGATCGAGGCCTTCCCGACCGTCCCCGACATGACGTACGTCTCGTACCTCTTCGCGGACCGGCACGACGCGGACACCGTCTACGCCGCGTTCGACAACCACAAGAACGGCGACTTCTCGCCGTACCTCCTCAAGAGCACGGACCGCGGCGTCACCTGGCGCTCCGTCGCGGGGGACCTGCCCGAGCGCAACACCGTCTACGCCGTCGACCAGGACACCGAGCGCCCCGGCCTGCTGTTCGTGGGCACGGAGTTCGGCGCCTATTACACCAACGACGGCGGGGCGCACTGGCACAAGATCGCCGGGCTGCCCACCATCGCCGTGCGCGACGTGAAGGTGCACACGCGCGAGCACGACCTGGTGATGGCGACCTTCGGGCGCGGGTTCTACATCCTCGACGACTACACGCCCCTGCGCCGCACGGGGGAGGAGCTCGACGCGGACGCCGTCGTCTACCCGATCCGCCCGGCGCGGGCCTACATCGAGGCCAGCCGGCTGGGGATGCCGTCGGGGCGCGGCTTCGCCGGCTCGTCGTACTACTCGGCGCCCAACCCGCCGTTCGGCGCCCTCATCACCTACCGGCTCAAGGAGGGCGTGATGTCGCGCAAGGAGGCCCGGCAGGAGCGCGAGAAGAACTCGGGCGTCACGCTCGAGACCTACCCGACAGACGACGACATGCGCGCCGAGATGACCGAGCCGGACCACGGCGTGATCCTCACCATCCGCGACGACGCGGGCGAGGTCGTCCGCCGGCTCGAGGGCCCGCACGGCGAGGGCGTCCACCGCGTCGCGTGGGACCTGCGGTACCCGCCCGACACGCCGATCGCCCTGCGCCGCGGGCCGGACTCGCCGTGGTCCAACCCGGACCGGGGCCCGCTGGCGCTCCCGGGGACGTACACCGTCACCGTCAGCGCGATGAAGGACGGCGAGATCCGCGAGCTCAGCGAGCCCGTCGAGTTCGAGGTCGTCCCGCTCAATCTCGCGACGTTCGCCGCGAAGGACCGCGAGGCTGTCCTGGCATTCCAGCGCAAGGTCGGGCGGCTGCAGCGCGCCGCGTGGGGCGCGATGCGCGCCGTGGGCGAGGCGCAGAGCCGCCTGGACCACCTCGAACGCGCCATCCTCGAGACGCCCGGCGCGAACGTGGACCTGCTCCCGCGCTGGAAGACCCTCAACGATCGTCTGCGCGAGATCCGCTTCGCGTTCACCGGCGACAGCGTGCTGGCCGCTCTGGACGAGCCGACCGACGCGAGCATCGTCGAGCGGGTCGGGGCCATCGTGGGCGACCAGTGGTGGGTGACCTCCCCGCCGACGCAGACGCACCGCCGGCAGTACGACGCCGCCGCCGCGGAGTTCAAGACCGTGCTGGACGATCTGCGCGACCTGGTCGAGGACGACCTGGCCGACCTGGAGCGGGACCTCGAAGAGGCCGGCGCCCCCTGGACCCCCGGCCGCCTGCCCGTCTGGAAGCCCGAGTAGCCGACACCCGACAGCCCTCTGACCCACACACACGCGGGCGCGGGCCCGCGTTTTTTTCGTCCGGATCAGGGCGCCCCGGCGGCGTCGAGATAGGGCGCCGCGTCCAGGAGGGTCACGTCGTCGCGCTGGGCGAGCCGTTCGAGGAACCAATACTTGTGGGCGGCGCCGAAGGTGATCAGCACGCGCCGGCCCCCGCCGCGCACCGCGTCCAGGTGGCGCTCGATCAGCGCCCAGTGCTTGGCGTTGATGCGGCTCCACCCGCCGTCGTCGAGATCGTCGTTGAAAAACTCGTCGTACGGCCCGCCGTAGCCCGCCTTGATCACCCGGTCGTACGCCGGCGAGTGGATCACCCGCGGGTTGTCGCGCCCGTCGATCTCGTCCAGCCGGCGCCCCATCTCGGCCATCGCCTCGAGGTGGGCGCGCCACTGGTCGGCGCGGGCCGGGTCGCGCTGGATCCGCGCCAACGCCGCGTTGCGGTAGTCGTTCATCTCCGCGGTCCAGCCGGCGCACGGCACGATGGTGAAGCCCATCTCGTCCGTGAGCGGGAAGAGCGCGTCGACGTATTCCGGGAACCGAGAGACCCGCGGCTCGGTGATGGCGTGCGTGTCCCGCCACTGCTGCGCCGCCGCGACCAGCCGGTTGGGCGGGATCTCGGCGCACACGTCGTCGGGGCGGAACGCGCGGATCACACCGCGCACCACGTCCAGCCCGTAGCGCTCGCTGGTCCGGTGCCCGCCGTGGATCATGCCGAGGACGAGGACCTCGGTCTTGTTCATCGACGCGGGCGGGGCGGGCGTGTGGCGCGTCATGCGGACGACGGAGACGACGTGATCGCCCTCGCAGGAGACGAAGAACCGCTCCCCGTCGGGGTGGGCGCGGACCACGATCGGGATCCTGCCTACGGGGATCGACCCGACCACCGCGCGGGCGTCGAGGTCCAGGACGCTCAGCGTCGAGCCGCCGGCGTTGTTCACGAGCGCCAGGCCGTCGTCCGCGGTCATGGTGACGGAGAAGGGCCGGGGCCCCACGCCGTCGCGGACGACCGTCTCGACCTCGAACGACGCGGTGTTGATGAACGCGAGTTCGTTCGCCCCGCCGGACGCGGCGACGTACGACACGTCGTCGTTGGTCAGGGCGCCGCCCTCGGGCTGCGCGCCGACGGGCGCGCGGGCGCGCACCCGGTCGTTGAGCGTGTCGAGGACCATCACCTCCCCTGAGGCGCGCAGCGGCGTGAAGACGAGGATGCCGTCGCGCGTCACGCTCGCGGGGTAGGGGCGGTCCGCCGCGGCCCACACCCGGCGCAGCGAGCCGTCGGGGTTGATCTCGCTCAGGAGGTCGGCGAACTCCGAGACGAGGTAGCGCCGCCCGCCTCGGACCGCGCGAGGCGTGAACAGTGAGCCGCCCGCGCCGACGCGCTGGACCGGCTCGATCGCGCCGCCGGCGAGCGGGACCCGCACGAGCGACTCGCCACGGAACTGAGTGGCGATCAAGGCGTCGCCGTCCGGCGCGAGCGTGACGTCCAAGGGCGTGGCGCCCGCCTCGAGCGTCCGGAGCACCTCGTAGGTCTCGGTGTCGATCTCGGCGATCACGTCCGCGCCGGAGCAGGCGACGTAGGCGCGGGACCCATCGGCGCTGAACGCCGTCCCGTGCGGGTTGTCCGGCACGGGGATGGTCGCGACGACCTCGAACGTCGCCCCGCCGATGCGGAGCGGGTCGATGGGCTGCGCGGGCGCCGGCGCCGGCGCCGCGAGGGCGGCGAGTGTCAGCAGCGAGGTCACGACGTGTCGCATGGGCGTGCTCCGATGGGGAGGGATCGTCGGCGGGCTGGAGCTGTGCGGGACTGTACGGCGGCGCGCCCGCCGGTGCGCCGCCCTGGCGTCGCGCTCTAGAATCGCCCGCGTGATCGGCGAGCCCCTGACCATCGGGCCCGTGCGGCTGGCGACCAACATGCTGCTGGCGCCGGTCGCGGGGTACTGTGATCTGGCGTTCCGGCTCGTTGTGCGCGGCTGCGGCGGGGTGGGGCTCGCCTCGACGGACCTCCTGAGCCCGCACGGGCTGCTCCGGGGTTCGGCCAAGAGCCTGGACCTGGCGCAGACCGCCGCCGGCGATGCGCCCCTGGGCATGCAGCTCTACGGCAACGACGCCGCGATCCTCGCCGACGGCGCCGCCTGGGCGGTGGACCACGGCGCCGCGGTCGTTGACATCAACATGGGCTGCCCCGTCGATAAGGTCACCAAGACCAACGGCGGGTCCATGCTGCTGTGCGACCCGCAGCGCACGACGCGGCTGGCCGAGCGGGTCGTCGGTGCGGTGGAGAAGGCGAGCCTCGGGCGCGTCCCGGTCACCGCGAAGGTGCGCCTGGGGTGGGATTCGCGCTCGATCGTCGCGCCGCGGCTGGCGCGGCGTCTGGAGGGCGCCGGGATCGCCGCCGTCACCGTGCACGGGCGCACCACCGAGCAGCGGTTCCGCGGCGAGGTGGACCTCGACGGGATCGGCGAGGTCGTCGCCGCGGTGGATCGGATCCCGATCATCGGCAACGGCGACGTGACCACGCCCGAGGCGTGCGTCCGGATGCTCCGCGTCACGGGGTGCGCGGGGGTGATGATCGGCCGGGGGGCGTTCTCGGCGCCGTGGCTCCCGCGGGCCTGCTGGTCGCTGCAGACGACGGGGCGGGTCGGCCCCGAGCCGACCTTCGAGGAGAAACTGGACTTGATCATGCGGTATTTCGGGTTGATGCTCGAACACCGCGGCGAGCGGTACGCGATGACTCACATCCGCCGGCGGATCTCGTGGTTCGCCAAGCGGCTGGGGCCCTGCAAGCCGTTCCGGGAGGCCATCCGAACCGCGCCCGGCCCCGCCGAGGTGCGGGCGGCGCTGGCCGAGTTCCGGCACGGCGGGTGGGCCGATCGGGCCGCACGTGGTCCCGCCGCGGCGCTGGTGGCGTGACCGGGCAAGGCAATGACAGCATGACACGGATCACGGGCCGGGCCGACCCGAACCGTCCCGTCTCGGGTGCGGAGAACAGGGCGTGACACCGGGCGCCGGGCTGTCGCTCGCCACCCCCATGGAGGAGCCGAATTCGTGACGCAGACCAGACCACAGGCGATGCTGACGCTCGGGATGCTCCTCGCGCTGGCCGGGGGAGAGTCCGCGTCGGCGGCGCCCCCGCCGACGTTCGAAGCCCCGATCGTGCTGAACCCGGCCCGGCAGCGGCCAGCGCCCCTGGCGCCCCGTGCGCTGCTCGGGACGCCGGAGGGCGCGGGCGGGGGCATACCCACCAATTGCGAGTATTTCGACGATTTCTCGTCGTACTCTCTGACGGACATGACGAACCCGCCGTTGTCGCTGAGCCCTCTCTCGGGCCAGCTCAACCCAGACGGGCAGCCGTGGTCGACCCAGGATTTCTTCGGGATCGCGGACGCGGCGACCATGACCGCAGCCGGCTCGACGCATCCGCAGGGCTTGCCGCCGCACGGTTTGCTCACACCGGTGTTCGCGGTGTCGGCGCGGGGGACGGTCTCGACGCCGCGGAACACCTCGCTGGGCATCGCGGCGGAGGTCCGGCACCGAGAGTTCTTCCCGATTCTCAACGAGCCGGTCCTGATCAGTCAGGACATCTATGTCTCCAGCCCGAACGCGTCGCCCCGCACCACGACCTGGTGGAGCCCGCTGTCCTTCGCCGAGGGCACGATCTACGACCGGATCTTCTTCGGCGGGTCGAACCTCACCGGTGAGCTGGCGGGCTTCGGCGACGCGTCGGGCGTCATGAACCGGTTTCTCAGCCTCGGCCGATCACCGAACGGGCAGGGCGTCCTCTTCTACGGCAGCGCGCTGACCCCCGTGCTCCGCGTGCCGACCAACTCGTGGTTCACCCTCATGGTCCACATGAGCACGACCGGGTACAGCGTGTGGGTGAAGACGGCCGTCACGACCACCGTCGTCCCGCCGTTCCTGGATCCGCGCTTGGCCAGCGGCCAGATCCCCACGATCGACGGCGACCCCGTCGGCTGGGTCAACACCTACCCCGGGTTTGAGGACAACGTTCTGACCGCGAACGTGCGCGAGGGGATCGGTTTCGCCACCTCCGCCGCCGGTGAGACCGTCCCCCTCCTCGGCGAGTTCTTCCAGGCGCCGATCTTCTCCTCCGCCACGTTCGACGGCATCCAGTACGGGTGGGGGTTCGACGATCCGCTCAACGCGAACTTCCAGCCCTCGGACGTCTTCTTCGCGAACTACTGTGTGAGCGGGGTCAATCCCCAGACGCTGTGCACCGCGGATCTCAACGGCGACGGCGTCGTCAACGGCGGGGACATCACCATCCTGCTGAACGTCTTCGGCAATCCGTTCGAGGGGTTCGGCCCCAACGATCTGAACGCCGACGGCGTGATCAACGGGGCGGACATCTCCGCGATCCTGAACCAGTTCGGCCCGTGCACCTGACGTGCGGCCGGGCCGCGCCGACGCGTACCATCCTCGCGTGAGCCGACTCCCCGACGAATCGACCGCCGGCGCCCGCGTGTGGCTCGATCTGCCAGGCGAGGCCGTCGTCCGGCCGACCCCCGGCGAGGCGCTCGACGCGCTCGCCTCGGATCTCATGGCCCAGGCGCTGACCTGCGCCGGCATGTTCGGCGACTTCCACCTCGCCGTCGGGGGCGACGCCGCCCTGGAGCGCGTCTGCCTCAGGCTGATGTCCGACCCCGTCCTCCGGGCCATGCCTTGGGCTCGCACCCACCTGTGGCTCGCCCACGAGCGCCCGGGCGCCGACGGGCCCGCGGTCTACTCCATCGTGCGGGATTACCTCGTCGACCACGCGGGGATCCCCACCGAGCAGATCCACCCCATCGACCTCGGCCCCGGCGACGCGGCCCAGCGCTACGAGGAGGACCTGCGCGAGTGCCTGGGCGCCCGCGCCCGGGGGCGCGACCGGCTCGACGCCGCGGTCGTCGCGCTCGACGCCCAGGGGCGCCTGGCCGGGTTGGCCTCATTCGGCGAAGGGTCCCCCGACGCCCCGGCGCCGTGGTGCGCCCGCGACCCGGCCGGGGGCGTGACCATGACCGGTCCGTTCCTGCGCGCGGCGCGGCTTCTGGCGGTGTTCGCCGTCGGCGCCGACCAAGGCCGGGCGCTGGCCCGCTGGGCCGATGGGGCGCCCCCGACGGCCGCCGGCGAGACCCGCTGGTACCTCGATCAGGCCGCCGCCGGCGCCTGATCGGCGCCCCTTATCCCTCGACGTCCAGCCGGGGCCGCGGCCCGCTCTGGCCGGCGCGGTCTTGGGCCTGGCGGTCCTCGTGCGCCTCTTCCTGATCGTTGCCCTTGGCGCTGCGAGGCGCCTCGACGGCCTCGGTCTGGGTGAGGGTGGAGTCGAGGTCCGACTCGTCCGCGGCCCGGCGCGGGCGATCGGCGGCGCGCTCACGGGCGGCCCGGGCGGAGGCCTGCTGCCGCTCGGTCTGGCTCACGCCGGCCAGCGACGACTGGATGGGCAGCCCGACGGGGTCCATGCCCCTGTCATCGGCCGGCCCGCCGTCCGCTCTTCGACCGGCTGCGTTCGATCAGGGCGCCCAGGCGCATGGCCCGGTTACCCCACCCCGCATCGCCTGCGTCGGCCCGTGCAATACCGGACGCCACCGGGCGTTGTGCCGACGGTACGACCTCGGCCGCGTCTTTCGTGGCCGAGAGGGGCCCGCCATGCGCCGATCGTCTGACAGAAGAGCAAGAGCCCACGGGCCGAGCCGCCCGGGCTTCTCGCTCCTGGAGCTGATCGTCGCGATCTCGATCATCGCTGTCCTGATCGGGATCCTGGTCCCCGTCGTGCCCCGCGTGCGGGACGGCGCCCGCAAGGCGGCCTGCGCGGCCAACTACCACGGGATCGCCCAGGCCTTCCAGATGTACCGCGACGAGCACGAGCGGACCTACCCCGCCGCGCGCTACATGCCCCCGCCCTGGCTCTCGGGCGACGAGGACCCGCCCCTGCGCGACGCCATGGCCGGCTACATCGAGACCGACGAGGCCTGGCGCTGCCCCGGCGACCCCGTCGTCTTCGACTTCCCCTACACCGACGACGCCGGCGCCGAGCGCACGACCAGCATGTCCTACACCTACCAGACGGGCCTGTCCGGCGTGACGCACGACGGATCGATCTTCCGCCGGCTGCTTCGGCAGGAGCCGGCCGACACCTGGCTCAGCCACGACTTCGACGGCGGGGGGTTCGAGACGCAGGACGGGCGGATCATCCAGGTCGGCTTCTTCCATCATCGGCGGAACATCCTCTTCGCCGACGGGCACATCGAATAGGGCGAGCCATGACCGAACGCGCGCGCATCAATCTGGACGAGGCCCTGGCCGCCGCACGCACGCCGATCGACGCCGGCTGGTCCAAGCGGAAGAAGATCGCCGTCGCGTGCGCGTCGGTGGGCGTTGCGCTGGCGGCGCTGGCCGGCGGCGCCTCGTACCACCAGCTGACGCGCCCCCCGGCGCTGCCGACAACGGCGGACGAGGCCCTGGCCGTCCTGGCGTCGGACCGGTTCGACCGGCTCGACGAGGAGCGCCAGCGGCAGTACGCCGCCGAGGCCGGCCGGCTCCTGCGCGCCCTGCCGCCCGACCAGCGCCGTGCCCTGGCCCGGGACGAGGCCAACCGCGAAGCGCTCGCCAAGACCATGCAGGAGATGTTCGACGAGGTCGCGCGGCGGTTCGCGCGCGGCCAGGAGCCTTCCGCGCCGCCGCAGGAGCGCCGCGGCCCACGCGAGGGCCGGCCCGGGTTCAACCCAGAGGACATCACACCCGAGCAGCGCGCCCAGATGCGCGAGCGGATGGTCGAACGCCTCAACGAGCAGATGGCCCAAGCCGCCGAGTCCGGCAACGCCCAGGACTCGGGCCTGCGCGCCGAGATGATGAAACGCCGGGCCGCCCAGCGTCAGCAGCGCGGCGGCCGGCGCGGCGGCTAGGCTGGGGGTAGGCGGGTCACTCGGACGTGAGCAGGACGGAGACAGCCGGTGGGACGGCCGTCCCGGCCGTCTGCGCCCACCTCGCGGATGACGAGATGCCCACCCCCGTCCGCAGCGGCGGGTTCGCGCATCCTGTCCAGAACTTGCTCATCGGCTCGTCAGGCGCCGGGCGCTTGACACGGCATCTATACTGGCGGTGAGCCCCTCGGCCCCGATGGAGGCGCCCATGCTCGATCGACGCCCGGCCGACCATCGCGCAGCACGCCGCCGACCCACGCCGCAGTTCACGCGCGCCTTCACCTTGCTCGAACTGCTCGTCTCGCTGGCCGTCATCGGGGTGCTGATCGGGATTCTCGCCCCGGCCCTGAGCGGCGCCCTGGGCGCGGCCCGCGACGCCGTGTGCCTGAGCAACCAGAAGCAGATCGCCGTGGGATGGGTGCTGTACGGGGGCGAGCGGCAAGATCTCTTCCCGTCCGGTAAGCCGACAATCGAACAGTTCGAGAACACCAACGGGGAGCGTGAATTCGTCCGCAATGGCAGATCGATCCCGCTCTGGTGGGACTGGGGCGGGGTGGACTGGTACCGGGGCGACGGGCCCCGCGAACAGTTCGGCCGAGATTCCCGGCCGCTCAATTCGTACATCGGTGGTGACGACGACCATCTCGAACACCGCGCGGAGATCTTCCAGTGCCCACGCGACGACGGGCTTCGGATGGATATCTTTCATTACGGCCTGCGCGGCATCGACGCGCTGCAGTACAACTGGGGCGACAGCGGGATGGTCGGTTCGTCGAACCTCGACCTGATCGCGAAGTCCGGCGCCGAGGACGCCGGCCGGACCGCGTTCAGCGTGCTGGGCACGAGCTACCGGGCCAACGACTGGATCTGGGCTGAGATCGGTTACCCCTTCGGCTATCTGCACGAGGGGAGGTCAAACGACCTCTACACCCACGCCACGGATCGCAACCGACATGTAGACGCCGAGGATCCATCACGGTTCGTCATCACCGGCGATTGGGGCTCGATGCTGATGGGTAGGATCCCCGCGGCCGACCGCGATCGGTCCACCCTGGCATATGGATGGTGGCACGGCGTCGACATCGACAACATCGCGTTCCTCGACGGGTCGGCGCGGCGCACGCGGTACGAAGCCGGCCAGGCCGCGACGGCCGCGTACTCGTTCTACTTCGATCCCGATCGGCA
>RFGI01000048.1 GCA_003696725.1 Planctomycetota bacterium
ATCGGCAACCGCCCGCCGCGCCGGGCCTTGCGCGATCCTGGCGGATCCCGCGTGAAACCGCCGGGCGTTTTTCCCGTACACCCCCTTGCGAACCTACGACAGATGTAGTAGGCTAGGTCTTCGACAGGTGTAGAAGACCCCGCGAGGCGAGCCATGCCCCCACGCGTCCCGGATCTGGGCGAAGCCGAACTCGAGACCCTCAAGACGCTCTGGGACGGCGGGCCCGCGACGGTGCGCGAGGTCCGCCAGCGGTTGGCCCAGCGCGGCCGGAAGGTCGCCCACACCACCGTCCTCACCTTCCTGACCCGCCTGGAGCAGAAGGGCTGCGTCCGCGCGGACAAGACGGGGCACGCCTACCGCTACCGCGCCCGCGTCTCGCGCGACCGAATCGTCGGCAGCCGCGTGCGCGAGACGGTCAAGCAGCTTTTCGACGGCGCCGCCGCCCCGCTGGTCCTGCACCTGATGGAGCACGAGTCCTTCTCGCCCGACGAACTGGCCGCCCTGCAGCGGCACATCGACGACCTCGCCCGCCAGCAGGAGGGCCGGCGCCCGCGCCGGTGACGCCCGATGGACCTCGGCCTTGTCCACGACGCGCTCTGGCGAAACGCCCTCGGATTCATCCCGATCGCGATCGCCGTGGCCCTCGCCTGCCGGCTGCTGCCGTTGCGCGCCGCCACCCGGCACCTGCTGTGGACGGTGGCGCTCTTGACCCTCATGCTCCCGCCGGCGCTGCCCAACCTCCGCGCCATGCTCCCAACAACCACACGCCCGGCCGAGCCGGCCCCGGTCCGTGCGATCGAGCCGGCCGTGACGGCGCCGACACCCGTTCAGGTGGACAGGCCGCGAGAGACGGCCGCGGCGCGCGTCGAGCCGGCGCCTCGTTCCGTGCCAGCGCCGCGACCGAGACGCGCCGCCCCATCGGAACGGGTCATCCGCGCGCACGCCGCCGAGCGCGAGGCGGTCTCGAGCCGGCGTGACTCCCGCCCGCCGACGCCTGCCCCCGCGGGGGCGGACCGGACCGTCGCAGAGCGATCCCCCGCGTCACCCGTCGCGCCGCGGCCTGAGCCAACCGCCGCCTCGGCCGGTCCCGCCCACCCCTCGGCGCCCGCCGAGCGCGTCTCGATCTGGTCGGCGGCCGCTCGGGCCGCCGCGACCGGCGTCGAGTCGCTCTGGTCGCGGGTGTACGACCCCGCCGCGGCCCGCGCCTGGGCGGCCAACATCTCCGCGATCCACGACGAGATCGTGTCGCTGCCGCCGATTCCGCCCGTGGTGTGGTTCGGCGGGGCGGGACTGGTCACGCTCGTCCTGTCGGCGCAGATCCATCGGACCCGCCGGCTGTTCGGACGCGCGACGCCCGCGCCGGCCGAGGTGCAGGCGTTGATCGACGCCGGCGCCGAGCAGATCGGCCTGCGGGCCGCCCCCCGCACGTATCTGCTGCACGACCGCGTCTCGCCGATGCTGTACTGCGGCGCCCGGCCCAGACTCATCCTCCCCGCCCAACTCTGGGACGAACTGGACGACGCCGGCCGACGCGCCGTCGTCCATCACGAACTGGCGCACCTCAAACGCCGCGACCACTGGCTCCGCTGGGCGGAGCTGGCCGTGGCGTGCGTCTACTGGTGGCACCCGATGGTGTGGTGGGTCCGGCGCCGGCTCCGCGAAGAAGCGGACCACTGCTGCGACGCGTGGGTGACGGCCCTGATGCCGGCCGATCGCCGCGCCTACGCGACCGCCCTGGTCCGGACCTCGGCGTACCTGAACCGCTCGACCCAGACCCCGGGCCCGGTCGGCCTCGGGGTCGCCACCGCGAACGCCAGGCGTTTCGCACGGAGACTGACCATGGTGATGACGCACCGCACGACGCCCCGAGCGAGCCTCGCGGGGCTGGCCCTCGCCGGCACGCTCGCCGCCCTGACCGCCGTCGCCACGCCGCTGTGGGCCTGCCCGCCCGAGAAGCGCGCCCAGGCCAAGCCCGCCCCGGCGGCCGCGCCCGAACCCGACGAATCCACCTTCGAGCGCTTCATGCGCCAGCGGGACCGCGAAGCGCCCGCCGCCGACGAGTGCGCCGAATCGGACGGCGCCGATTCAATCGAGGCGCGACTGCGCAACCTCGAGTCCCGTCTGCGCGAGGCGCTGACCGCCGTCGGACCGATGATCGTCGCCGCGCCCGCTGCGCCCCGCCCGTCTGACGACTGCGCCGCCCCGGATGCGCCGGCGCCGCCCGCGCCCGCCGCGGCGGCAACCCTCTCCTACGCGCCCCTCGCCGCGGTGGCGCCGATCCTCGTCGCCGACACCGACGGCTCACTCATCGACCGGACGTACACCCTCCCGCCGGATCAGCTCGAGGCCTTCACCTCGCTCATGGTCCGCGACGACGTCCCGGTGCTCGTCCGTCCCGGCGAGGGCGAGATCAGCGTTCGCGCCACCGCCGCCCAG
>RFGI01000049.1 GCA_003696725.1 Planctomycetota bacterium
GCCCCCGGCCGGCGCCGCGCCCGTCACGTACGACGCCATCGACGCCATCCGCCGCGGCGAGACGCCCGAGCCCGCGATCCACCCGGCCGTCGCCGCCGAGGACCCCGTGCTCAACGTCCAGCGGTTCAACCTCTGGTACGGCTCGGCGCAGGCCCTGTACGACCTCACCTTCAACATCCCGCGCGGCAAGGTCACCGCCCTGATCGGGCCCTCCGGCTGCGGCAAGAGCACCTTCCTCCGCTCCATCAACCGCCTCAACGACCTGATCCAGGGCGTCCGAACGACGGGCGAACTCCTGCTCAACGGCTCACCCGTGTACGCCCCGGACGTGGACGTGATCGACCTGCGCAAGCGCATGGGCATGGTCTTTCAGAAGTCCAACCCGTTCCCCATGAGCATCTTCGAGAACGTCGTGTATCCCCTGCGGATCGACGGCGAGCGGAACAAGAATGCGCTGCGCCAGGCGTGCGAGCGGGCGCTGAAGGGCGCCGCGATCTGGGACGAGGTCAAGGACCGGCTGCACGAGCCGGGCACGGGCCTGTCGGGGGGGCAGCAGCAGCGGCTGTGCATCGCGCGGGCGATCGCCGCCGAGCCCGAGGTCCTCCTGATGGACGAGCCGTGCTCGGCGCTGGACCCGATCGCGACGCTGAAGATCGAGGAGCTGATCCACGAGATCGGCCGGCGCTACACCGTGGTGATCGTGACGCACAACATGCAGCAGGCGGCCCGCGTCAGCGATTACACGGCGTTCATGTACCTCGGCCGGCTGGTGGAGTTCGGGCCCACGGCGGACCTGTTCCAGAAGCCGATGCTCCCCGAGACCGAGCAGTACGTGACGGGCCGGTTCGGCTGATCGCCCCGCAGCGCCGATCGGGCCGATCGGCTCACGCTCGGCGCCCACCGGGCCGATGAGTTGGGCTACTATCGGTCCGGCGAGGGGTCGACCCGCCTTGGCCGCCCGGATCGCCGGCCGTTCGCACACCCGCCCGCGATGGGCGCAACTCCCTTTGGTGCAAAGACATGGGCACGACGATCGACGCCCTGCGCCCCGCCGTCAACGCTTGGAGCCCGGACTATCTCGACGAGCAGTACCGGCTCTGGCAGCGCGACCCGTCCGCCGTCGGACCGGACCTGGCGGAGTTTTTCCGCGGCTTTGACCTGGGCCGGGCCTCGCCCGCGCCGCCGGCGGCCCCGCTGGCCGGGGCGCCCGCGTCGGCGGGCCAGCGCGCCGTCGATCGGCTGATCGACGCCTACCGGCGCTTCGGCCACCGGTGCGCGACCCTCGACCCCTTCGGCCGAGAACGGCCCGCGCCCCCTGAGTTGGATCCGCAGACCTGGGGCCTCTCCGACGCGGACCTGGACGCCGAGTTCGACCCCGGCGACCTGCCGGTGGACCGGCCGGCGACGCTGCGCGCGATCCTGGGCGCCCTGGACGAGACGTACTGCCGGTCGATCGGCGTCGAGTACATGCACATCGCCGACGCCGAGGCCCGCGCCTGGTGGCGCGGGGCGTGCGAGCCGGGGCGCAACACGCCGCGTCTGTCCGCGGGCGAGCGCGTTCACGCGCTCGAGCGGCTGCACCGCGCGGAGATGTTCGAGACGTTCCTGCACAAGCGCTACCTCGGGCAGAAGCGGTTCAGCCTGGAGGGCGCCGAGTCGCTGATCCCGCTGCTGGACCGGGTGCTCGAGCAGGGCGCCGAGCTCGGCGTCGGGGAGTTCGTCATGGGCATGGCCCACCGGGGCCGGCTCAACGTGCTCAACAACATCCTGGGCAAGAGCTACGAGCAGATCTTCACCGAGTTCGAGGCCAACTGGGAGGAGGACTTCGTCGACGGCGGGGGCGACGTCAAGTACCACCTGGGCTATTCCGCGGACCGCCAGACCCGCACCGGCAAGACCGTCCGCGTGGTCCTGGCGTCGAACCCGAGCCACCTGGAGTCGGTCAACGGCGTGGTCGAGGGCCGGACCCGGGCCAAGCAGCGCCTGCGCGGCGGGTCGGCGCGCTCGGCCGTCGCCCCGGTCCTGATCCACGGCGACGCCGCCGTCATCGGCCAGGGCGTCGTGCAGGAGACGCTCAACCTGGCCGGGCTCGAGGGCTACACCACCGGCGGGACCGTCCACATCGTCATCAACAACCTCATCGGGTTCACCACCGGCCCGGAGGACTCGCGCACCAGCGAGTACTGCACTGACATCTTCAAGATGATCGACACGCCGGTGATCCACGTCAACGGTGAGGACCCCGACGCGGTCGTGCTCGCCGCGGACCTCGCGGTGCGGTACCGCCAGGAGTTCGGGCGCGACGTGGCGATCGACCTGTGGTGCTACCGGCGGTGGGGGCACAACGAGGGCGACGACCCCTCGTTCACCCAGCCGATCATGGCCGCGCTCATCAAGAAGAAGCCGAGCGTGCTGAAGATCTACGCCGAGCGCCTGCTCGACGAGGGCGTGATCGCGGAGAAGGACGTGCAGGCCATCCGCCGCAGCCTCGAGGAGCAGCTGGAGAAGGCCCAGTCGCACGCCACGGAGATGGCCGTCGACCCGACGATCGACCCGGGCTCGTGGCGCTGGGAGGGGTTCACGCACCGCTACAGCCACGACCCCGTGGACACCGGCGTGAAGCGCGCCGTGCTCGCGGAGGTCGCCGAGGCCATCGGCCGCACGCCCGAGGGCTTCCACGCCCACCGCACGCTCGCCAAAATTCTCAAGAAGCGGGCCTCGGTGGTCGCGGAGGACGCCGCGGTGGACTGGGGGACCGCCGAGGCGCTGGCGATCGGGTCGCTGCTGGTCGAGGGGACGGCCGTGCGGCTGACCGGGCAGGACTCGCGCCGCGGCACGTTCAGCCACCGCCACGCCGTGCTCCGCGACACGCAGACCGCCGAGCCCTACGTCCCGCTCAACCACATCCGCGCCCAAGGCGTGCCGGGCGTCGAGGGCGAGAAGCCGGGCGACCCCGGGCCCGACGGCAAGCCCAGGCAGGCACGCTTCTGCGTCTATGACTCGCCGCTGTCCGAGGAGGTCTGCGTCGCGTACGAGTACGGCTACTCCCTCGCCGATCCGAACATGCTCGTCATCTGGGAGGCGCAGTTCGGAGACTTCGTCAACGGCGCCCAGGTCATCATCGACCAGTATCTCGCCAGCGCCGAGGTGAAGTGGCAGCGCTGGTCGGGGCTGACGCTCCTCCTGCCGCACGCCTACGAGGGGCAGGGCCCCGAGCACTCCTCGGCCCGGCTCGAACGGTTCCTCACGCTCTGCGCCGACGACAACATGCAGGTCGTCTACCCGACGACCCCGGCGCAGATCTTCCACCTCCTGCGGCGGCAGGTCCGGCGGAAATTCCGCAAGCCGCTGATCGTCATGTCGCCCAAGAGCCTCTTGCGTCTGCCGGCGTGCGCGTCGAGCGTGCAGGATCTGGTCAAGGGCCGGTTCGTCGAGATCCTCGACGACCCGGTGTTCGAGGAGAGCGGCGACCGCCGCCGCGTCACGCAGATCGTGCTCTGCACCGGCAAGGTCTTCTACGATCTGGACGAGCGCCGGCGCGACACCGGCCGGGACGACCTGGCGATCGTCCGCGTCGAGCAGCTCTACCCGCTGAACACGGCGCTGCTCGAGACCGTGCTCAAGCGCTACCCCAAGTCGGCGACGGTGACGTGGGTGCAGGAGGAGCCGAAGAACGCCGGGGCGTACCGGTATTTCGACGGCGCCGTCCGCGACCTGCTGGGCTGGACCCCGCTGCCGTACATCGGCCGTCCGGCCAGCGCCACGCCCGCCACGGGATCGAAGAAACAGCACGAGAAGGAGCAGGACGCGCTCCTGACCGAGGCCGTCGGCGCCGCCGCCGCGGCCGCCGTCACCACGTAGCCCCGCCACTTCCGAGCCCGACCCATGAGCACAGCCATCGTCATCCCCGAGCTGGGCGAGTCCGTCACCGAGGGCGTCATCAGCGCCTGGCTCAAGGCCGAGGGCGAGTGGGCCGAGCGCGACGAGCCGGTCCTCGAACTCGAAACGGACAAGATCACCACCGAGATCCCCGCCCCGGCGTCGGGCGTCGTGCACCACGGCGCCGGCGAGGGCGAGACCGTGCAGGTCGGGGCGGCGGTCGGCTCGATCGACGAGGCCGCCGAGAAACCCGCCTCGGCCAAGAAGGAATCCAAGGCCAAGAACGCCGCGGGCGCCGCCGCCGCGCCCGCTCCCCCCGCCAAGGCCGCCTCGGCGTCCGCGACGGCCGCCCCGGGCC
>RFGI01000050.1 GCA_003696725.1 Planctomycetota bacterium
GCGATCGTGCACCGGATCGCGGACGCCCACGACGGGCGCGTCACGGTGCGCAACGGCGCCGACGGCGGCGCGGTGGTGGAGCTCGTGCTCCCCGCCGCCCGCGAGACGCGCATCACACACGAGCCGACGCGGGCCGGCGCCCGCGCGCACGGAGGCGAGGCATGAGCACCGTTCTGATCGTTGATGACAAAGAGATGCTGCGCGACAGCGTGGGGGTCACGCTCCAGCGGGCGGGCTTCACGGTCCAGACCGCGCCGGGCGGCGAGCAGGCGCTGGCGCAGATCGCCCGCGCCCGGCCCGACGCCGTGGTCACCGACCTGAAGATGCCCGGGATGACGGGCGTGGAGCTCCTGGAGCGGCTGCGCGGGCTCGACGCGGACCTCCCGGTGATCCTGATGACGGCGTACGGCACGATCGAGACGGCCGTCAAGGCCATGCGCCTGGGCGCCTACACCTATCTCACCAAGCCGTTCGAGGGCGACGAGCTGATCGTGAGCGTCAAGCGCGCGATCGAGCACGGCCGGCTCAAGCGTGAAAACGAGGTGCTGCGGCGCGCCGCCGCGCCCCCGGCGCCGGCGTCGGATCGGAGCGCCGCGGAGGAGTCGGGCCTGGCGCGGCTGGTCGGCGATTCGCCCGTGATGGGCGCGCTCAAGGACGAGATCCGCGCCATCGCCGCGTCGCAGGGGTCGGCGCTGATCTGCGGTGAGTCCGGCGTGGGCAAGGAGGTCGTCGCCCGGGCGATCCACGAGCTGAGCGACCGGGCCGGCGAGCCGTTCCTGGCGGTCAACTGCGCCGCGCTGTCCGAGACGCTGCTGGAATCGGAGCTGTTCGGGCACGAGAAGGGCGCGTTCACCGGCGCCGACTCGCTGCGCAAGGGTCGGTTCGAGCTCGCCGACGGCGGGACGCTGCTGCTCGACGAGATCAGCGAGGTGAACCCCAAGATCCAGGCGAAGCTGCTCCGCGCCCTCCAGGAGCGGGCGTTCGAGCGTGTCGGTTCGAGCGTGACCATCGGCGTGGACGTGCGCGTCATCGCGACGAGCAACCGCGACCTGCCGGCGGAGGTCGAGGCCGGCGTATTCCGGCAGGACCTCTACTTCCGGCTCAACGTCCTGCCGATCTCGATCCCCCCGTTGCGCGAGCGCGCCGAGGACGTGCCCGCTCTGGCCGAGCACTTTGTGGACCGCGTGTGCCGGCGCGAGGGTCGGCCGCCGAGGCGGTTCAGCGCCAGCGCCCTTGAGCTCCTGCGCGCGTACCACTGGCCCGGGAACGTGCGCGAACTGCAGAACATCTGCGAGCGGGCCGTGGTGCTGGCGCCCGCCGAGACCATCGACGCGGACCTGATCCACGGCTGGCTCGGCGGTCCAGTGGTGCGGGTGCGGTCGGGCGTGCACCCGCCCGCGCTAGGACGCAACGGCGGCCCAACGTCCAGGCCCAGGCTGCGCCTGGCGCCCCTGGAGGAGCCCGTCTATGAGGCGGACCTCAACGCCGAGGCCACGCCCGTGCCCACACCGATCATGGTGGGGGGCGTGCGTCCGCTGGAGGAGGTCGAGCGACAGGCGATCATCGAGGCGCTCGACCACTTCGGGGGGCACAGGCAGAAAACCGCGTCGGCCCTGGGCATCGGGGTGCGGACCCTGGGCCTGAAGCTGAAGAAGTGGAAGGAAGAACGCCTGGTGCCCGCGACGCTGTAGCCGAGATCCCGCCGATGAGGACAGGCCGATCGAATCGCCCGGAGAACATCGGCCGCGCGGATAATGCGCGGGACGTAGCCCGCGCAGGATCTGCGCACGCGCGGACGCGCGACATGTGCGCGAACTACGAATCGTGCCCGTGGAATCCCGGTCATCGTCCGGCGCACGGTTTGCGGTTGGTTGAGCGATGATGATCCGCGACCTGGTCACGGCCGACGCGTTGCCGGTGCTCGCCGCGTCCATGCGGTTCGCGGCCCGGCGCCAGCCGTTGATCGCCCACAACATCGCCAACGCCTCAACGCCCGAGTTCCGCCCGATCGACGTGAGCCCGCGGGCCTTCCAGGCGGAGCTGGCCCGGGCCGTCGACGCCCGGCGGGAAACGTTCGGCGGGGTTCGCGGCGAGCTGGAGATGCGCTCGACGCGGGATTTCGCGGTGTCGAGCGACGGCCGGCTGAGCCTCCGACCGTCGCCGGTCGGCGAGGGGCTCCTCTTCCACGATCAGAACGACCGGGATCTGGAACGGCTGATGCAGGATCAGGTCGAGAACGCGAGCGCCTTCCGCCTGGCGGCGACCCTGTTCCGGTCGCAGATGGACCTGCTGAACTCGGCGATCAGCGAGCGGGTGTGATCCGGCGATGTACGGCGCCCTGGACATTTCGACGAGCGGCATGATCGCGGCCCGGACCCGCCTGGAGGTCTCGGCGGCCAACATCGCCAACGCCGACGCGATCATGAACGACCGCGGCGAGTTCGACCCCTACCGCCGGCGGTTCGCGCTGCTGGCGGCGGGCGACGGCGCCGGCGGGCTGGGCGTGCGGGTCGCGGAGATCGGCGTCGACGACGCGCCCTTCCGCAAGGTGTACGACCCCGATCATCCCTTCGCCGCGACCCGGACGGACCCGGCGGCGGATCTTGTCGAGGGCTACGTCAATTACCCGAATGTCAACCCAACGGTGGAGATGGTCAACGCCCTGGAAGCCACCCGGGCGTACGAGGCGAACGTCGCCTCGGCCCAGGCGACCAAGAGCATGTTCGACGCGGCGCTGCAACTGATCGCGTGACGACGGAGACCTGATCCATGAGCGACCCGGTGGGGCTGATCGGCGGCGCGGGCGGGCTGAACCCGATCCGTCCGGTGGGGCCCGGCCAGGCGGACAACCCGGCCGGCGGCGGGCAGGCGCCGTCCTTCCGCGACGTCCTGATGGGGCGCCTCAACGAGGTCAACGCCCTCCAGCAGGACGCGACGCGGGCGATCGAGGACCTCCAGACGGGCCGTCGCGACGACGTCGAGGGCGTCCTGATCGCGACGCAGCAGGCCGACGCGGCCTTCCGCATGCTGCTCCAGGTGCGCAACAAGATGGTCGACGCGTACGACGAGCTCCGCCAGATCCGGGTCTGACGGCCGGCGTTGAGGCCGGCGCGGCGCCGGCGGCGTGGAGGTTCAAGCCGCGCCACGGTTCCGGCCGACGTTGAAAGATTCCGGGTGGCGGGGATCGCCCCCGGTGTCGGTGCGCCGTCGAGCGGCGCGTACACAGGCAGGAGGCCGAGCCGTCATGGGCCAGCTCCGGCAGGCTCTGAACATGATCCGGGCGCAGGTGTCGCGCCTCACGACGAGCCAGCGTTTGCTCCTGGCGTCGCTGGCGGTGATCGCGGCGATGACGCTGTTCCTGGTGGCGCAGTACGCCGGCCGGGGCGAGATGGTGGAGCTGGCGCCGGGGCTGGCGGCCGACGCCCAGCAGCGGGTGGTGACGGCCCTTCAGGTCGCGGGCGTCAGGCACGAGGTCCGCAACGGCCGGGTCCTCGTCCCCGCCGACCGCAAGCACCTGGCGCTGGCGCAGCTCTCGCAGGCCGGCGCCCTCCCGGACGACTCGAGCCTGCTCTTCTCGAACATCGTCGACAAGCAGTCCTGGGCGATGAGCGCCGACCAGCGCCGGCAGATGGAGCGGCTAGCGCTCCAGAACGAACTGGCCCTGACCATCGCCCAGATGGACGGGGTGCGCTCGGCGAAGGTGCTGATCGACGCCCCCGCGCCCAGCGGGCTGGGTTCGGCCGTGCGCCGGCCCACCGCCGCGGTCACGGTCTTCACCGACGGTGGCGGCGCCGTCAGCCAGCGCACCGTCGACGCGGTCGCCGCCTTCGTCGCGGGCGCCAAGGCGGGGCTCGAGATCGAGAACGTCCGCGTGATCGACGGCTCGACCAACACCCAGCGCCGGCCAACCGGCGACGACGACGCCGTCGCCTCGACCAACTTCGAGCGGACCAAGCAGGTCGAATCGCGCGTCCGCGGCAAGCTCCTGGACCTGCTGGCGTACATCGACGGCGTGATCGTCGCCGTCAACGCCCAGGTCGACACCCGCCGGGTCAGCACCGAGCGGCGGGAGATCCTGCCCGCCGGCGCCGGCAGCCAGGTCTTCGCGCTCAGTGAGACGTCATCGGAGGAGTCGCAGTCCAACGCCGGCCGGGGCGGCGAGGCCGGGGTCCGCTCCAACACCGGGCTGGACATCAACCGGGGCTCGGCGTCGGGCTCGGAGATGAGCCGGTCGGAGTCCAAGGCCGAGCTCCGCCCCGAGGTCGGGTACCAGACGCAGCGGATCGACGACCCCCGGGGGATCGTGACCAAGCTCAACGCGACGATCAACGTGCCGCGGTCGTACTTCGTGGCGCGGTGGCGTGAGGCTCAGCCGGCGGGCGACGCCGACGGGGCCCAGGCCGAGCCCACCGAGGAGGACCTCCAGCCGATCATGGAGCGCGAGATCGCGCGCATCACCGCGGACGTGCAGCCCCTGGTCGACACCCCCGAAGAGGCCGACGGGCCCGGGACGGTGGTGGTGTCGATGATCCCGGACTGGAAGCCGGCGGGGCTCGCGGGCGAGGCCGGCCTGGGCGCGGCGCTGGGGCTGGGGGGCGGCTCGGGCGTGACGATCCCCGGGCTCGTCAAGACGGTGGCGCTGGGCGCCCTGGCGCTGGTGTCGCTGGGGCTGATGGCGCGCACGCTGCGCAAGGCGAACCAGCCCATCGAGCTGCCCACCGCGGAGGAGCTGGTCGGCGTCCCGCCGGTGGTGCGCGGCGACGACAGCGCGATCGGCGACGCCGCCGAGGTCGAGGGCGCGCTCGCCGGCGTGGAGCTGACGCAGGAGGAGATCGACCGCCGGAAGATGCTCGAGCAGGTGCAGTCGCTGATCAAGACGTCGCCCAAAGACGCGGCGATGGTCATGAACAAGTGGATCGCCGCCGAGGAGTAGGGACACCCGATGGCCTTCCGCCGCGCCAACAAGCTGCCCGACGACCCGGCCGAGATCGGCGGGCTGACCAAGGCCGCCATCCTGGTGCTGTCGCTGGACACCGAGGCCGCGTCGGACCTGCTCAAGCAGCTCGACCAGGAGACCCTCGAGGACGTCACCCGCGAGCTGGCGAGCCTGGGCGACGTCCCGGCCAAGCTCCGCAAGGCCGTGATCGAGGAGTTCTACGGGCTGTCGCTTGCGCACCAGTTCGCCAACGAGGGCGGGCTGGAGTACGCCCGGGAGCTCCTGATGGAGTCGATCGACCCCAAGCTCGCCGAGCAGATCCTCCAGAAGATCTCGACGCAGGTGCAGCGGTCGCCGTTCTCGTTCCTGCAAAAGGCCGAGAGCGAGAACCTGCTGGCGTTCATCCAGGACGAGCACCCGCAGACGATCGCCCTGATCCTGTGCCACCTGCCGCACTACAAGGCCGCCGAGACGCTCTCCGGGTTCCCGCTCCAGAAACAGATCGAGGTGGTCAAGCGGATCGCGTACATGGAGCAGACCAACCCCGAGGTGATCCGCGAGGTGGAGCGGGGCCTGGAGTCGCGGCTGTCGTCGATGCTGCTGCAATCGTCGGAGAAGGCCGGCGGCGTGCCCACCGTCGCGGAGATCCTCAACCTCGCGGACCGGGCGACCGAGAAGTCCATCATGGAAGCCCTGGAGGGCGAGGACCCGGACGTCGTCGAGCAAATCCGCCGGCTGATGTTCGTGTTCGAGGACATCCTGCTGGTCAACGACAAGGGCATCCAGAGCGTGCTCAAGGAGGTCGACAACGACGAGCTGGCGCTGGCCCTGAAAACCGCATCGGAGGAGCTCCAGGCGAAGATCTTCGGCAACATGTCCGAGCGCGCCGCCCAGCTCATCAAGGAGGAGATGGAGTACATGGGCCCGGTGCGGGTCAGCGACGTCGAGAGCGCCCAGCAGCGCATCGTGGACATCGTCCGGCGTCTGGAAGAGGCCGGCGAGATCATCATCTCCGGCCGGGGCGCCGAGAGCGAGATGATCGTGTGACCGGGGGCCGACCGCCGTGCCGCTGATCAAGGGCGCCGAGTCCGTCCGCCGGGCCGCCGGCGCCGTGGTCCTGGACCTGGGGGACCTGGCCCGTCAGGGCGAGGCGATCCTTGCGCGCGCCCGCGCTCAGGCCGAGCGGATCGTCGCCGAGGCCCGCGCCGAGCGCGACCGCCTGATCTCAGACGCCGAGCGCGTCGGGTTCGAGCGCGGCGAGGCCCGCGGGCACGAGCACGGGCGCAAGGCGGGCTACGAGGAGGGTCGGCTCGCCGCGTTCAACGACGCCGCCGACCGGATCGCCGCGATCGAGGCCGGCTGGGCCGAGGCGCTCGACGCCTTTCACGATCGGCGGGCGCGGATGCTGGAGGAATCGCGCGCCGACGTCCTGCGCCTGGCGGTGGCCGTCGGCGAGCGCGTCGCCCGCCGGGCGATCGAGTGTGACCCCGCCGCCGTGGAGCGGACGCTCGCCGCGGCCCTGGACGCCGTCCTGGCGCCGGACAAACTCGTCGTTCGGATCAGCGCCGACGACGCCCGGATCGTCGCCGACGCCATGCCCCGGCTGGCGGCGAGGCTCTCCGGCTCACCGCACGTGGAGATCACCCCGGACCCGGCGCTGGCCCACGGCGAGTGCGTCGTCACCACGGCCGGGGGCGAGATCGACGCGCGCATCGACACCCAACTGGACCGCATCGCCGAGGCGCTGCTGCCGGAGGCCGACCGGGCCCACGCCGGCGCCGACAAAGCGGACAAGGCGTGAGCGTCCTGGAGCACGAGATCCAGCTGGTGCGGACCGTCGAGCCGCTGGCGATCACGGGGTCGGTCGTGTCGGTGCGCGGGCTGACGGTGCGCGTCCGGGACCTGGCCGCGCCGGTCGGGGCGCAGGTGCGGATCGGCGGCCGCGGCGCCGGGCGGCTTGGCGAAGTGGTCGGGTTCGACGGCGCCGAGACCATCGTCATGCCTTACGGGCCTACGGCGGGGCTGCGCACGGGTGACGGGGTCCGGGCCGAGCAGTGCGCCCCGGTCCTGCCGGTGGGGGAGGATCGGCTCGGGCGGGTCCTCGACGCGATGGGCCGGCCGATCGACGACGGCCCGCCCCTGGTCGGGGGCGCGCCCATGCCCCTGGACCCCGAGCCCATCGCGCCGACCCGGCGCCGGCGCATCACCGAGCCCCTGGAGACCGGCGTCCGCGCCATCGACGCGCTCTTGACCGTCGGACGGGGGCAGCGCGTGGGCCTGTTCGCCGGGCCCGGCGTGGGCAAGTCCACGCTCCTGGGCTCGATCGCGCGCAACACCGCCGCGGACGTGAGCGTTGTGGCGCTCATCGGCGAGCGCGGGCGCGAGGTCGGCGACTTTCTCGACACCGCGCTCGGCGCCGAGGGCCTCAAACGCAGCGTCGTCATCGTCGCCACCAGCGACCAGTCCCCGCTGATGCGTCTGCGCGCGATGCTGGCGGCGTGCGCCACGGCGGAGTTCTTCCGCGACGCCGGCGCCGCCGTGACGCTCCTGATGGACTCGATCACCCGGCTGGCGCAGGCCCAGCGGCAGGTGGGCCTGGCCGTGGGCGAGCCCCCGGCGACCAAGGGCTACCCGCCGAGCGTCTTTGCGCTCCTGCCGCGGGTGCTCGAGCGGGCGGGTCGGATCAGGGGCGCCGGCTCGATCACCGGCTTCTACGCCGTGCTCGTCGAGGGCGACGAGGTGACCGACCCCATCGCCGACGCGGTCCGCGGGATCCTCGACGGGCACATCGCCCTGTCGCGCGACCTGGCCCAGCGCGGGCACTTCCCCGCGATCGACCCCCTGGCGTCGGTCAGCCGCGTCGCCGACGACGTCAGCGGCGATCAGCAGATCGAGGCCCGCCGGCGCGTGCTCCGGGCCCTGGCGGCGCACCGAGAGGTCGAGGACCTGGTGCGCATCGGCGCGTACGCGCGAGGGTCGTCGCCCGAGGCGGACCTGGCCCTGGAGATGAAGCCGCGCATCGACGCCTTTCTCCAGCAGGGCGCGACGGAGCGCTCGTCGATGCAGGAGACGATCGAGGGGCTCTTCGCGCTGACGGCCCAGATGGGCGCCCTGGAGCGATCGCTCGCGGGGGCGCGGGGGCCTGACGCGTGAGCCCGCGCCAGCGGCAGCTCCAAGCCGTCCTGCGCCAGCGCCGGCTCGTCGAAGAGGACCACCGCCGCGCCGTCGCAGCGCTGGAGCGCGAAAGAGTCGAGGTCGAAAGCCGGCTGCGCCGCTGCGGGGGTTCGTTCGAGTCCATCCGCGCGGACCTGCGAGAGGCGCTGGACCCGTCGCGGGCCGGCGCTCGGCTCGAGTTCGACGACGTGCGGGCTCAGGCCGGGGCGTCGCTGGCGGCGCGCGGTCGGCTGCACGCCCTGGCGATCCAGGCCGCGGGTGTGAACCGGCGGCTGGAATCGGCGCGGGCGGACCTGGCCCGAGCCGCGGCGAGCCGGCGGGCCGTCGAGCACCTTCTCGAGCGGCTGCGCGCCGAGCGTGCCGCCCGGGCCGAGCGCCGCGAGGCCGCCGAACTCGATGAATTCTCGACCGCGCGGGCGGCGCGGGCCGACGATCCCGCGATGGAGCCGAGCCCGTGAGCCGAACTCTCTGGACTGTGATCTCGACGGTGGCGCTGGCGAACCTGCTGGCGATCGTGGGCTTCGTGGGCTGGCTGGGGGCGACGGGCCGGCTCAATGGAGAGCGGGTCCAGCGCCTGCGGGCGGTTTTTGCTGAGACGACGGCGCAGGAACAGGCCCGCCTGGCCGCCGAAGCCGCCGAGGCCGAGGCCGCCGCCCGCCGCGCCGCAGAGGAGGAGGCCGCCGACCGACCGCCGATCGACGCGGGGGACCGCTTGGCGCTGCAGGCCCAGTACGACGCGATCATGCAGCAGCGGTTGGCGCAGGCCCGCGAGACGCTCGACGCGATGCGCGACGCCCTGGCCGCCGAGCGCGCCCAGCTCGACGCCGACCTCGCCGCGTTCAGGTCCGAGAAAGCCGCGTTCGAGGCCATGCGCGCCCGCATCGAGGCGATCGAGGGCGACGAGCAGTTCAGCAAGGCGCTGGCGCTGTATTCCTCGCTCAAACCGGCGGACGCCGCCGCGGCCCTCCGGGTCCTCTACGAGCAAGGCCGGGTCGAGCAGGTCGTCGCGTACCTCGACCGGATGGAAGAGCGCAAGGCGTCGAAGATCCTTGGGCAGTTCGAGCCGGAGCTGGCAGCCGTCTTGCTGGAGCGACTCAGGACCCGCGGCGTGGTCGTCGCGGGGACTGAGGAGCCCTGACGTGCTCGCGCCGACCTTCGCCCTCCTTAACCCGGCCGCGTTCGACGCGACGGTGCAGCGGTCGACCCCGCCGGTGGGGTCGGGCCGGGCCCGGCTTGCGGACGATGCGCCCTCCTTCGCCGATGCCCTGGCGCGTGAATCGACCCCCGCAGAACAGGCCGACCGGTCGCCGACCGATCGCGAGCGGGCCGAATCCGCGGACGACGCCGCGCGCCGGACGCGCGATTCTCGCGGTGAGGATCGCGCCGAGCGTGCGCCGGAGGGTGCGGATCGTGCGCCGCGCACGGACGCGGCCGCCGGGGACGCTGACGCCGGGGACGCCGATCCCGCCATCGAGGATGCCGGCGCGCCGGCGGACGCCGGACCCACCGCCGACCCCGTCGCCGTCTTGCCCGGTGGAATCGAGACGGTCGCCGCTCCGGTCGCTCCGCCCGTGACGGGGACTGCCGATCCGGGCGTCGCCGAGTCGGCGTCCGCCGCCCACAGTCCGCCCGCCGCGCTCGCCGAGGCTGCCGCCACGGCTCAGCCGTCCGTGTCTGCGGACGCCTCGGCCGCTCCCCCCGACGCGCCGGAAGCCGCCGCGCGCGCCTCTGCGCCCGTTCAGAATCTGGAGCCACACGAGCAGCATCACGAGAGCCGCGCTGACGCATCGCGCGAGGCGGCGTCCCGGGCCGCGCTGGCGGAGCAGGAATCAGCCGACGCGTCCCCGCACCGAGTCGCGGCGCCAGAGCACATCGCGCCGGCGCCCGACACGGGGGTTCGGCCGCAGCCCGCGCCCTCGCGGTTCCTCGAGGCGCTGGCGCGCACGGGAGACGCGGCTCGGGCCGCGTCAACACCGACCAGCCCCACCGAGGCCGCGTTCGGCGCCCAGGTGTCCCGCGGGCTGGAATCGGCGCTGCGGGCCGAGACCGGATCGGTGACACTCCGGCTGAGCCCCGCGTCCCTGGGCGCGCTGCGGATCGACCTGCGCGTCGACGCGGGCCACGTCGCGGCGCAGTTCCATGCCTCGACCCGCGAGGCGCACGACCTGCTCAACGCTCAGATGACCTCGCTGCGCTCGGCTCTGGAGGCCCGGGGCCTGACCGTGCGCAGCGTCGAGGTGCAACCGCCCGCGCCCGGCGCCGACGCTCACGCCGCACGTGACTGGGGCGCCGGGTCGCAGCACACCGGGACGGGCGCGCACGCCTTCGGCTCAGAGGGCCGGGGCTCGGCGGGCCACCCCGCGTTCGGAGGCCGGGAGGATCCGGGCCGGTTCACGCCGCAGGACGCGCCGCTGCCCTCTTTGGGGGACCCGGCGGGTGACGACGGGCCCCGGCCGGTGATCCTCGCCGGCGCCCTGGACGCCGTCGCGTAACGCCCGCCCCGACCGCCTGACCGGAGCCCGACCCATGTCCGCGATCACCTCGGCGACCGGCGCCGCCCCGCCCAGCGCGACCAACGCCTTCAACGACATCACGAGCGACGAGTTCATCCGCATCATGTTCAGCGAGCTGACGAACCAGGACCCGCTGGCGCCCAACGACACCAAGGCCGTCCTCGACCAGATCAGCTCCATCCGCTCGATCGAGTCGGACCTGAAGCTGTCGGACAAGCTCGAGGCGCTGGTGTCGCAGAACGAGCTCGCCTCGGCGGGGACGCTGATCGGCAAGTTCGTCTCGGGTCTGACCGACGACGGGGCGCGCGTCGCGGACCTGGTGCTGTCGGTGACGCAGACGCGCAACGGCGCGGTCCTGAACCTGGCGTCTGGCGCCCAGGTCAGCATGAGCCGGGTCGAGGAGATCGTCGACCAGGACCTCATCAACGACATCCTCAACGCCGCCGCCGACGAGCCCGACTCGGATGAGCCGGCCGACGCCTGACCCGGAGGCCGATGCGCGATGACCACGCACGCCGCCCAGCTCCTGCGGGCCCTCGGCGCCGGGATCATCCCCACGCCGACGCACGCGCGGCCGACCGATCTCGGCGGGCCGGGCTTCGCGTCGCTCTTGGCGCGGGCCCGGGCGGGGGACCTGTCCACGGGCCGGCCGGTGCGCGTCGACGACGCGGCGTCGGTCGACCTGACGCCGGGGCAGCTCGACCGGCTGGCGCGGGCGACGGACGCCGCCGACGCCGCGGGCGCCCGACGGCTCTTCGCGATCATCGACGGCGCGGGCGTGATCGTGGACGTGCCGTCGCGCACGGTCGTGCGCGCCGTGCCGCTGTCGGCCGACGCCGGGGCGCGGCTCAAACCCGCGGACGTGCTGACGGGCGTCGATGCGGCGGCGATCGTGCCGCCCGGCGATTCAGACGGCGCGGGGATCGACCTGAGCGCGGCGCCTCGCACGCGCGCGGACTTGGCGCCGTTGTCCGGGTTCATCGAGAACGGCTCGCTCCTGGATCGTCTCGCCTCGCCGCGGCTGAAGTAACCACCCTCTGGCGCGGGCCCGCCCCCGCCTGTTCGAAGGAGAGTCTCGCGATGGCTTCGACCACGTCCCTGCTCACCGGGCTCTCGGGCCTGACGGCGAACTCCGCCCGGCTCGAGCTCATCGGCAACAACATCTCCAACGTCAACACCACCGCTTTCAAGTCCAGCCGGGCGCTCTTCAGCGCCAACTTCAGCAAGAACTTCAGCCTCGGCACCAGCCCGTCGGGGACCAGCGGCGGGACCAACCCGGGACAGATCGGCCTGGGCGTCACCGTCGGCGGGACGCAGAAGAACTTCAACCGGGGCTCGATCTCGCCCACCGGCGTCAATACGGACCTGGCCATCGAGGGTGACGGCTTCTTCGTCGTCGAGCGCAACGGCGAGCAGTTCTACACCCGGGCCGGCGCGTTCCGTCTCAACAGCCAGAACCAGCTCGTCAACGGCAACGGCGACCGGGTGCTCGGGTTCCCCGTGGACGCGACCTTCAATCTCGTCCCCGGGCAGGCGCAGGCGCTGAACATCCCCGCCGGCGCCCTGACCATCGCCGAAGCCACGACGACCGTGCAGCTCGCCGGGAACCTCAACGCCGACGCGACCAAGCTCCCGACACAGGGGTCGCTGCTGACGTTCGATCAGCCGTTGAACGACCTGACGGGCACGCCGCTTGCCGGGCCCGGCTCGCTCCTGCTGGGCGCCCTGGAGGACCCGGCCAACCCGGGGACGCCGCTCTTCCCAGCCGCCGGGGCGCCGTACTCCCTGGTGATCGACGGCGCCGAGAAGGGCCAGAAGGGCGTGCCGGCGGGGTCGATCGTGGTGGACGCCACGACCACCGTGCAGGACGTGCTGGACCTCATCAATAACACGCTGGGCATCATCACGGGCCAGACCAACCCGGACGGCTCGACCACCGGCGCCGCGTACGACCCCGTCACCGGGCTCATCTCCATCGTCGGGAACACCGGGACGGTCAACGACATCGACCTGACCGGCTCGGACATCCGCATCCTCGACAACACCGGCGCCACGGTCCCGAACCCGTTTACGATCACCAAGGACGCGACCACGGGCGTCGCCGACGGCGAATCCGTCCGCACGTCATTCATCATCTTCGACTCGCTGGGCACGCCGCTGACCGTGGACCTGACGATGGTGCTCGAGGGCGCCGACACCACCGGCACGCAGTGGCGCTACTTCCTCGACTCCAAGGACAAGTTCGACCCGGCCGACCCGAGCATCAGCCTCGGGTCGGGGATGATCTCCTTCGACACCGAGGGGCAGATCCTCTCGGGTGGAGCGATCAACCTCGTGCTGCCCCGTTTCGGCTTCGGCGCCGAGAGCCCGACGAGCGTCTCGCTGGAGCTGGCGACCGGGGATTCGGGCGTGACGGCGCTGGTGGACACCGATTCGAGCCTCGGCGCGACCTTCCAGGACGGGACGCCCATCGGGACGCTCACGACCTTCAGCGTCGGTGAAGACGGCGTCATCACCGGCGGGTTCAGCAACGGGCTGTCGCGGACCGTGGGGCAGCTGGCGCTGGCCGCGTTCACCAACGAGGCGGGCCTGATCGACGAGGGCAACAACCTGTTCCGGGTCGGGCCCAACTCCGGGACGGCGCTGGTGACCACGCCGGGGCAGTTCGGCGCCGGGCGGGTCATCGGCGGGGCGCTGGAGCTCTCGAACGTGGACCTCGGGCAAGAGTTCATCGACATGATCCTGACGAGCACGGGGTATTCGGCCGCGTCGCGGGTCATCACCACCGCGGACCAGCTGCTTCAGCAGCTCGTGCAGATCGGCCGATGATGGCGCCGGCGCGGGGCCCGATCCCGCCCGACGGAGCCTGACCCATGATCACGCTGACGCGCCTCAACGGCGACCGGTTCGTGGTCAACGCGGAGCTCGTCCGCACGGTCGAGGAGCGGCCCGACACGACGGTGACGCTGACGACCGGCGAGCGGCTGATCGTCCGCGAGAGCCTCGAGGACGTCGTCGATCTCGCGGTGGAGTACGGCCGGCGTCTGCGGACGCTCCTGCCCCCCGACTGAGCGCACGACGGCGGCCCTCAAGTGCGCCCGGGATGCCTCCGATGGTGAGCCGGGGCGCGGTCCGCGCGCCCCGTGTGGTCGGAGACGCAGCGCGTGGACATCGCCACCGTTATCGGGCTCATCCTGGGTGTGGTGGTCATCGCCGGGTCGATCGTGCTCGGCGGGTCCATCGCGATCTTCATCAACATCCCCTCGTTCATCGTGGTTGTGGTCGGGTCGATCGCGGCGGTGCTGACGGCGTTCCCGATGAGCGCCGTGCTGCGCATGCCGGCGATCATGAAGAACGCGATCTTCGCCAAGCCGCCGGACCTGTCGGCTCTGATCGCGGAGCTGGTGAAGTACGCCGAGGTCGCCCGCCGCGACGGCATCCTGTCGCTCGAGAACCACACCGAGTCCATGAGCGACGAGTTCATCGTCCAGGGCGTGCGGATGGCCGTGGACGGCACCGACCCAGAACTCATCGAGCAGATCATGGAGATCGATCTCGAGAACCTGATGGACCGGCACGCCCAGGGCAAGGCCGTCCTCGACGGCATGGGCAAGTACGCGCCGGCGTTCGGGATGATCGGGACGCTGATCGGCCTGGTCGCGATGCTCGGGAACATGGAGGACCCCTCGGGCATCGGCGCCGGGATGGCCGTGGCGCTCTTGACGACGCTGTACGGCGCCATCATGTCCAACGCGATCTTCCTCCCCATGGCCGACAAACTCGCCCTGCGCAGCGGCGAGGAGGCCCTGGCCAAGACCATCATCATCAAGGGCGTCATGAGCATCCAGGCGGGGGACAACCCCCGCGTCGTGGACAGCAAGCTGCGCACGTTCCTGCCCCCGTCGCTGCGCGCCGCCGGCGACGACGCCGAGATGAAGCAGGCCGCCTGAGCCGACCGCCCGAGGCCCGCCCGCCATGGCCAAGAAGAAGTGCAAGTGCCCGGACGGCGTGCCCGAGTGGGTCGTCACCTACGGCGACATGATGTCGCTGCTGCTGACGTTCTTCATCCTGCTCGCCGCGTTCAGCGAGCTCAAGAAGGAGCACGAGTACCAGAAGGTCATCACCGCGGTGAAGGAGGCCTTCGGGTACGCCGGCGGGATCGGCGTCATGCCGACCAAGGACCCGCCTTTGCGTTCGATGATCGAGACGCTGGAGAACATGGCCCGCAAGAAGCTCGCCGAGAACGCCGTCAGCCAGTCGTCCGTCGAGGGCGCCCAGGGCAAGACCGTCAAGGTGACGCGGGTGCAGGACGGGCTGATGTTCACGCTCGGCGGGAGCCTGAGCTTCGAGCCGGGCTCGGCGGTGCTCCTGCCGGCGGCGCACGCGCCGCTCATGGACGTCGCGCGCCTCCTCAAGGGCCGCCGCAATAAGGTCGAGATCCGCGGACACACGGCCGGCGAGACGCTGCCGGCCGGATCGCCCTTCTCGGACCTGTGGGACCTGTCGTTCGCCCGGGCCAAGGCCGTCAAGGACTTTCTCGTGCTCCAAGGCGGGCTGCGCGACGAGGTGATGGTCCTCGAGGCCCGCGCCGACACGGAGCCCGTCGCCCCGCGGACCTACAGCCCCGACGCCCAGGCCGAGAACCGCCGCGTGGAGATCATCATGACCGAGGCGACGGTCGATGATCTCTCCCCGGACCCGAACTTCACCGACCCCGGCCGGGCCCGCGGCGGCGGGTCCTGAAGGGGCGCCCGCGGGAGACCCGCCATGGCCGACAAGGACGCCAAGGACAAGGCCAAGCCCGACGCCGAGAACACTCCCGCGGAAGGCGCCAAGAAGGGCCTGCCCATCAAGACCATCGCGATCGTGGCGGCGCTGCTGGTCGTCGAGGCCGTCGTGGTCGTCGGCGTGGTGACCCTCGCCGGGTCGCCGGCCCAGGTCCAGGGCGGGCAGGTGGACCTCGCCCCCGTCGACGAGGGCGAGACCGTCGGCGAGGTGCTCATCGTCAAGGACAAGTTCCCCAACCACAGCACCGGCCGGGTCTGGCTCTGGGACATCGAACTCCAGGTCCAGATCAAGGAGAAGAACCGCGACTTCATCGAACAGCTTCTGGACGAGCGCGGCGCCGAGATCAAGACCGGCGTCAGCCGGATCATCCGCAACGCTCATCAGACACAGCTCCAGGAGCCGAACCTGGAGACTCTCAGTCGTCAGTTCTTGCGCTACCTGCGCGACGTCGCGGGCACGGACGCCGACGGCGAGGAACGCATCATCAACGTGCTGCTGCCGCAACTGGTCGGATTCCCGGCGGACTTCTGACCGGCTCGCGCAAGGCCTGCGCGACGGCTCGCGTGCGCAAAAAGATTGCGGCGTCGGGCGGGCGCCGGTCGATGATGCCGACTCGCGCCGCCGGCGGATCCGGCGGCCGTGACCCCGCGCGCGGCGGAGCACGCATGGCCGACGACGACCAGACCACGCCCGATCCCGACGCCGAGCCCGAGGCCCAGGCCGAATCCGAGCCGGAGGCCGACAGCGCCCCGGCGACCGATCCGTCAGAGGTGACGGCGGATGAGCCACAGCCAGCCGCGGAGGCCGATCCAGCCGCGGAGGCGGAGTCGGCCGTTGAGTCGGCGTCGGAGGCGGCCGAGTCGCTCGCCGAGCAGGCCGCCGACCCCGCCGCCCCGGTCGACGAGGAGATCGACGAGCAAACCGCTGCGGCCCTCAAGGCGGCCCAGGACGCCATCGCCGCGGTCAAGTCGGGCGTGGCGCCCGAACCTGCCGAGAACGGCCAGCCGGCCCAGGCGCCGCCCGTCGCCGACGGCGCGGCCGCATTCGAGCCCCCGCCCCTCACCGCGGGCCCGGCCCGCGCCGCACCCGCCGAGGTCCGGCTGCTCTCCGACGTCAACCTCAACGTCAAGATCGAGCTCGGCCGGACGCGGATGGTCGTCGAGGACGTGCTCAAACTCGGCGAGGGCGCGGTGGTGGAGCTGGACAAGGCCGCCGGCGACCCGGTGGACATCTATGTCAACGACCGCCGCGTGGCCCGCGGCGAGGTGCTGGTGATCAACGACTGTTTCTGCGTTCGTGTCAGTGAGATTGTCGCGTCGTCGGACGCGGCGTGAGCGAGACCCCGCCGGAGGATCCGGACGGGAGAGGGCTCCCCGGTGACGATTGCGTCGGGCGCCTGGGACAGGGGCGGCGTGCTGATGGGCAGGAGGCCCGCGGGACAGGTCGGTGTGTGGGTCGCTCTGGCGGTGTCGCTGGTCGGCGCGGCGAGCGCGGCGGCGCCCGTCGGTCCGCCCACGGGACTGGGTGACCCGGCGCCCGCCGTCGGCGTCGAGCCCGCTCGGCGATCCGATCGCCTCGAATCCCGCCCGCTCGGGCCGGCGCGCCAGGAGACGGCCCAGACCGACCGCCGAGCCGACACTAGCCCGGCCGGGGGATCGACCGCGCGGACGGTGATGGCGCTCGCCGTCGTGATCGGGGCGATCTTCGGCGCCCGGTTCGTCATCCGAGCCCTGACCCGGGGCGCCGGCGGGCTCGCCGCCCAGATCGGACCCGCGGGACGCGCCCCGTCCGGCGTCCTGACCGTGCTGGCCCGCTACCCCGTCGCGCGCGGACAGACGCTCGTCCTGCTCCAGATGAACGGCCGGGTCCTGCTCCTGAGCCAGTCGTCGCACGGCTTCGCGACGCTCGCCGAGATCAGCGATCCCCGTGAGGTCGCGGACCTCATCCGGCGGGCCCGCGACGAGGAGGGCTCGTCGCTGTCGGCGCGGTTTTCGGCGCTGCTCAAGCGCCTGGAACGCGAGCCGACCGACGGGGCGGAGCATCTGATCGGCCGCGGGCCGACGACGGTTTCGCAAGCCCTGAGGATGTTCCCAGAGACGCGCCGCGACGGCCGGCTCAGTGACGCGCGGGCCGGGACGAAGACGGGCGTCGCGGCGGGACATCAGTCCGGGGTCGAGGCGCTGGCCGCGATCCGGCGTCGGCTGGCGGACCTGGAGGGCGCCGGGCCGTGACGAGATCGCTCGTGACGATCGCGTGCCTCATCGCGGCGCTGGTCGCGCAACCGGCGGTGGCGCAGGAGGTCTACGGCCCGCCCGCGGGCGGCGCCGACGCCGCGCTTGCCGACGCGTTCAACCCCGTCGCGGCGCTGGAGAGCGCGGCCGACGCGGCGCCGGGATTCGAGGGCGGGCTCAGCGGCGCGCTGAACATCCTCGTCCTGTTGTCGGTGCTGACGATCGCCCCGGCGATCCTCATCATGACGACGAGCTTCGTGCGGATCATCGTCGTTCTGGGGCTGCTCAAGCAGGCGCTGGGGACACAGACGCTCCCGCCGTCGCAGGTGATCCTGGGGCTGAGCCTGTTCATGACGTTCCTGGTGATGTCGCCGACGATGGACCGTGTCTACGCCGAGGCCATCGGCCCCTACCAGCGCGGCGAGATCGTCAGCCAGATCGAGATGTGGGAGCGCGCGACCCAGCCGCTGCGCGACTTCATGTTCGCCCAGATCGAGGCCACCGGGAACTGGAACAGCCTCTACATGATCCTCGAGCACCAGGGCGCCGACACGTCCGAGCCGCACCTGCTCAAGCGCGAGGACGTGGGGACGATGACGCTGGCGGCGGGGTTCATGCTCAGCGAGCTCAAGACCGCGTTCCTGATGGGGTTCCGCGTGTACCTGCCGTTCCTGGTGATCGACATCATCATCTCCAGCGTGCTGATCTCGATGAGCATGATGATGCTCCCGCCGGTGCTGATCAGCCTGCCGTTCAAGATTTTGCTGTTCGTCATGGTGGACGGCTGGCGGCTGGTGGCGGGGAGCCTGCTGACGAGCTTCGCCCAGCCGGACTCCATCGCGGCGGTGGGCGTCGGGCTCCTCACGCCCGGCGGGATATTGGTGTAGCGCGATGATGGGCGACGGCGCCATCCTGGATCTGGTGCGCGAGGCGCTGTGGCTGGCGATGCTGGTGGCGCTGCCGATCCTGGGGTCCGGCGTCCTGATCGGCCTGATCATCAGCATCGTGCAGTCCATCACCAGCGTGCAGGAGCAGACCCTCACGTTCGTGCCCAAGATCCTGGTGATGATCGGCGTCGCCGTGTTGCTCTCGTCGTGGATCGCCGAGTTGCTCGTCGAGTTCGCCGCCCGCATGTTCGCGCTGTGGTAGACCGATGCCGTTGATCGACGCCATCCTGCCGCACGCGGCGCCCTTCGCCCTGGCCCTGGCGCGGGTGAGCGGGATCTTTTTCTTCACACCGGCGCTGTCGGGGCCGGTGGTCCCCGTGCGGATCAAGGCGTTGGTTGTGGTGGCGCTCACCCTCGCGGTGTACCCGGCGATCGGGGCGGGCATGCCCGGCGCGCCGGTGGACCTGATCACGCTGGCGCCGATGATCGTCGGGGAGCTCCTCGTGGGCGCGGCGATCGGGCTCCTGGTCGCGATCCCCGTGCTCGCGGCCCAGATGGGGGGGCTCATCATCGGGCAGCAGATGGGGCTCGGGCTGGGCGTGGTCTTCAACCCGGCGCTCAACAGCGACGGCGACACCGTCGGGCAGGTGCTCTTCTTCATGGCCCTGGCCCTGTTCCTGGCGCTGGGGGGGCTGGACCTGGCCCACGGCGCGGTGCTCGAGTCGTTCAACAACGTGCCGCTGGGGGCGCTGACCGCCGGCGCGGCGCCGGTGGACCTGCTCGTCGGCGTGCTCGCGTCGGGGTTCGACCTGGCGTTGCGGGTGGCGGCGCCGGTGCTGGTCATCCTCATGCTCGAGACCGTCTCGACGGGGGTCCTGATGAAGACCGTCCCGCAGCTGAACATCCTCACGTTCGGGTTCCCGATCAAGATCATCGCGTCGGCGCTGGCGATCGTCGGCGCCCTCCCGTTCATCAGCGAGGCCGTCCGCGCCGACGCCCTGGCCGCGATCGACGCCGTGTTCCTTTGGGTGCGCTCGCTCTGACCCCGACCGGAGTCCCCCGCCGCCGTGGCCGAAGACCTGGGCGACAAGACCGAAGACCCGACGCCCAAGCGGCTCCAGGAGGCGCGCCAGCGCGGGCAGGTGGCGCGCAGCGCCGACCTGTCGGCGGCGCTCTTGCTGTCGGCGGCGGCGGCGCTCTTGTACCTCCTGGGCCCGGGGATGCTGGGGTCGATGGGGTCGTTCGTGCGGGCGGCGCTGGAGCCGGCGTCGCTGGGGCGCGGCGTGTCGGCCCGGTCCCTCGCCGAGCCCGTGGGCCTGGCCCTGGCGGTGGGGGCGCGGGCCCTGGCGCCGGTCCTGCTGGCGATGGCGGTGCTGGCCTACCTCGAACAGGTCGCGCAGGTGGGGTGGAACGTCTCGCTGCAGCCGCTGACCCCGAAGCTCGACCGGCTCAGCCCGGCCAAGGGGCTGAAGAACATCTTCAGCCGGCGGAGCCTGGTGAAGGGGATCGTGAACATCGCCAAGCTGGCGCTGGTCGGCGCGGTCGCCGCGATCGTGGTGACCTTCGCGATGGACCGGATCGTGGCTTCGCCGGCGTTGACGGCGGTCGGCGCGATGATGCTGGCGGCGAGGCTCCTGACCGAGCTGGCGCTGTGGATCCTCGCCGTCCTCCTGGCGATCGGCCTGATCGACCGCGCGTACCAGGTCTGGCAGCACCAGCAGGACCTCCGCATGAGCAAGCAGGAGGTCAAGGACGAGCGCAAGAGCACCGAGGGCGACCCCGAGACCAAGGCCCGCCGGCAGCGGATGGCGCGCGAGATCCTGCGCCAGCGGCTGCGCGCCGCGGTCCCCAAGGCGGACGTCGTGGTGACCAACCCGACGCACTACGCCGTCGCGATCCAGTACGACGCGGACACCATGGCGGCCCCGCGCGTGGTCGCCAAGGGCGCCGACCACATGGCGCTGCAGATCCGGCTGATCGCGTCGGGCGCGGGGGTGGCCGTCGTGGAGCGGCCGGCGCTGGCGCGGGCCCTGTACCGCGCGGTGGAGGTGGGCCGGGAGATCCCGGTCGAGTGGTACGAGGCCGTCGCCGAGGTGCTGGCGCACGTGTACCGGCTCGAGGGCCGGCTGGCCGGGGCCGGGGCGCCCGCCGAGCCCGTCGCGGCGGGGGCTGAGTGATGGCGGCCGCCGCGGCGAAACCCGCGCCGGCGTGGGCCCTGGCGCTCGCCCGACACCGCGGGCTGCTCGTCCCGATCGGGTTTATCTCGCTCCTGGCGGTGATCGTGGTGCCGCTGCCGCCGGTGCTGATGGACGTCCTGATCGCGGCGAACATCTGCGTCGCGGTGATCATGCTGCTGACGACCGTGTACGCGGAGCACCCGCTGGAGTTCAGCGTGTTTCCGTCGCTGTTGCTGTTCACGACGCTGATCCGGCTGGTGCTGAACATCGCGTCGACGCGCCTGATCCTGTCGGCGGAGGCGGCGACGCCCGCCGACGCGGTGCACGTCGCGGGGCGTGTGATCAGCGCGTTCGGGACGTTCGTGGCGGGCGACTCGCTGGTGGTCGGCGCCGTGATCTTCCTGATCCTGATCGTGGTGCAGTTCGTGGTGATCACCAAGGGCGCCACGCGGGTCAGCGAGGTCGCGGCGCGGTTCACGCTCGACGCGATGCCCGGCAAGCAGATGGCGATCGACGCGGACCTCAACGCCGGGCTCATCACCGAGGACGAGGCCCGCCGGCGACGGGAGATGATCCAGAGCGAGGCCGATTTCTACGGGGCGATGGACGGCGCCAGCAAGTTCGTCCGCGGCGACGCCATCGCGGGCGTCATCATCACGGCCGTCAACGTGATCGGCGGGTTCGCGGTCGGCGTCCTCGAAAAGGGCTGGAGCGCGGGCGACACCGCGTCGGTCTTCACCACGCTGACCATCGGCGACGGGCTCGTCTCGCAGGTGCCGGCGTTCGTGATCGCCATCGCGGCGGGCCTCCTGGTGACCCGCGCCGGCCAGACGGGCTCCCTCGGCGAGACGCTCACGGCCCAGCTCTCGTCCAAGCCCGTGGCGCTGACCATCGCCGCGGTCTTCATGGCGATCCTGGCGGTGACCCCCTTGCCCACGCTCCCGCTGCTGCTGGCCGCGGGCGTCCTGGGCGTCACGGCGGCCCTGATGACCCGCCAGGCCCGCGCCGACCGCGCCACGGCCGAGCGCGACGCCCGCGCCTCGGCGGGCGCCCCCGAGCCCCCGCCCGTCGAGAAACTCATGAAGGTCGACGCGCTGGAGCTCGAGGTCGGCTTCGGGCTCGTCCCGCTCGTGGACTCGGCCCAGGGCGGGGATCTGCTCGAGCGCATCGCCGCGATCCGCCGGCAGACCGCCGTGGACACGGGCCTGGTCATGCCCCCGGTGCGCATCCGTGACAACATGACCCTCGAGCCGCATATCTACAACATCAAAATCCGCGGGTCGATCGTCGCCCGCGGCGTGGTGTACCCGGACAAGCTCCTCGCGATGGACTCGGGCCTGACCACGGGGCGACTGGACGGGATCAAGACGACCGAGCCGGCCTTCGGGCTGGACGCGTGGTGGATCGAGCGGCACGCCAAGGCCCGCGCCGAGGCGCTCAATTACACCGTCGTCGATCCGTCTAGCGTCATCGCCACCCACCTGACCGAGGTCGTGCGGCAGCACGCCGCGGAGCTGCTGACCCGCGAGGAGGTCAACAACCTCATCGAGCAACTCAAAGAGAAGGCGCCGAAACTCGTCGAGGAGGCCGTCCCCGCGATCATCAAGCCCGGGGAGCTCCAGAAAGTCCTCCAGAACCTCCTCCGCGAGGGCGTCCCGATCCGCGATCTGGAAACGATCGTGGAGACGCTCTCGGACTGGGCGCCCAAGACCCGGGACCTGGACGTCCTGACGGAGTACGTCCGGCACGCGCTGCGGCGGTCGATCTGCGCCCGCGTGGCGACGCCGGTGGAGCCCGAGCCGGACGACCCGGCGTCCCTGGGGCCGGCGCTGCCCACCCCGGGCGAGGCCCGGCTGAGGCTGCGGTGCGTGACGCTGGACCCGGCGTTCGAGGACGTGATCAACGGTCACATCGACCGCTCGTCGGGGGTGTCGAGCCTGGCCGTCCCGGCGGCCGTGGCGCGGGCGCTGGCCGGGCGGGTGCTCGACGCGCTGGCGCCGATCGTCCAAAGCGGGGCGACGCCGGTGGTCGTCGCGTCGCCGCAGGTGCGGTCGGCGGTCTGGCAGATCGTGCACCCGCACTTGCCGAATGTCGCGGTGCTGGGGTACAACGAGATCACCCCGAACGTCGAGGTCGAGTCCGTCGCGCTGGTGACCACGGGGCAGGACGAGTCGGCGGGCGCCGCGGCCTAGCGGCGCGGGCGGGGCGCGGGCAGGAGGCCCGCGGGTGCTGGAGTCACGGAGGACCGGCGTGGAACTGAGGACCTACCGGGCGCCGACGGTCGCCGACGCGCTGCTCCGCATCAAGCGGGAACTCGGGCCCGACGCGGTCATTCTCAACACCCGGACGATCCGCACGGGGGGCGTCCTCGGCCTGCGCCGGCGCCGGGCGATCGAGATCACCGCGTCGGCCGAGCCCAGGGGCGCGCCTGCACGGCGGGCGACGACCGATCCGCCCGCGCCGACCGATCGGGAGCCGAGGCTGGCGGCGCTGGCCCGCGCCCGTCGGGCGTACGGGATCGCGCCGGCGCCGCGAGCGGTCGCCGTGGGCGGCCCGTCGGACGACTCCGAGCCCGCCGGTGCGTCGCCCGGGTCGCGCGATCAGACGGCGCGGGACGCCGCCCGCGAGGTCGCCGGCGCGGTCGTGGCCGCCGGCGGGGTCGAGGCGCCTCGGCCGGACGATCTGCGCGACGAGCTGGCGTCCATCAAGAGACTGGTCGGGCAGGTGATCCGGACCACGGGCGGGGCGGCGGCGCCGGCCCTCCCGGACGCGCTCGTCGCGATGTACATGCGGCTGATCGAGTCCGAGGTCGCGGCGGAGATCGCCGACGGCGTGGTCGACACGGTGCGGCGTGAACTCGCCCCGGCTGAACTGGACGACCCCGACACCGTGCGCCAGTGTGTGCTGGCCCACCTGGCGCGGCTGATCCCCGTCGCGCCCGAGGCCGACGACGCGCCGACCGGGGGCCGGGGCGGGCCGCGGACGATCGCCCTGGTCGGTCCGACGGGCGTGGGCAAGACAACAACGATTGCGAAGCTCGCGGCGGAGTACAAACTGCGTCGGGGCCGGCGTGTGGGCCTCGTGACCTGCGACACGTACCGCATCGCGGCGGTCGAGCAGCTGCGCACGTACGCGAACATCATCGGCGTGCCGCTGAAGGTGGCGCTGACGCCGGCGGAGATGGCGTCCTCGTGCCGGGCGCTGGACAGTTGCGACGTGGTGCTGATCGACACCGCCGGCCGATCGCAGCACGACGGGGGCAAACTCGAGGAGCTCGGGGCGCTCCTGCGCGCCGCCGACCCGGACGAGACGCACCTGGTCCTGTCGGGGTCGGCGGGGCAGGGCGTGCTGATGCGGGCGGCGGAGCGATTCGCGGTCGCCCGGCCCGACCGGGTGATCCTGTCCAAACTCGACGAGGCCGTCTCCTTCGGCGTGCTGGTGAACGTGGCCCACCGGGTGGGGGCGGCCGTGTCGTACCTCACGACCGGCCAGGAGGTCCCGGACCACATCGAGCCGGGCGGCGCCGAGCGCCTCGCGTCGCTGGTCCTCGACGGGGGGCCGGTGCGATGACGCGGGCCCCGGCGCGCCACGCCACGCCACGCGAGGATCAGGCGACACGCCTGCGCGAACTTGTCGCGCGGCTCGACCGCGCCCGCGACGCACGCCCGCAGCCCGCCCGCGCCAGCGCCGGGCCGGCGGACACGGCCCCGGTCCGGTCGGCGCACGTCATCGCGATCGCATCCGGCAAGGGCGGCGTTGGCAAGAGCAACATCGCGGTCAATCTCTGCGCAGCGCTTGCGCGTCAGAACGTGCGCGTGATCCTGTTCGACGGAGACGACGGGCTGGCCAACGCCGATGTGTTGTGCGGGCTGCACCCCCGCAGACGCACGACGGACGAGCCCGACGCCTGGCCCCCCTCGCTTGTCGAAGCGCCGGGCGGCTTCCGGCTGGCGCCGGGGGACTCGGCGGGGCTGGCGCAGCGGCCGGGGCGTCTGGCGCAGCGGCTGGCGCTCGTGAATCGGCTGGCGTCAACAGAGATCGGCGTCGAGGCGTTGGTGATCGATTGCGGCGCCGGGCTCGGTGAGCGGGTGCTCGCCTTCACTCGCGCCGCGGATCGCGCGCTGATCGTCTCCACGCCGGAGCCCACGGCTCTGGCCGATGCCTACGCGCTGATCAAGCGACTGCGCACGGACACATCATCTTGTGGTGAGGCGCCGGGATCGATCCAACTGGTGGTGAATCAGGCGTCCGAGGAATCGGACGCTCGCCGGGCGCACGCGCGCCTTGACGCGGTGTCCAGGCGCTTCCTCGGCGAAGGGGTCGACCTCGCCGGATGGATCCCGTTGGACCCGGTCGTCGCCGAGTGCGTCCGAGCGCAGCGGCCGTGGGTCGTGGCCAGGCCGAGGGCCGATGCGTCACGGGCGGTCCGCCGGCTGGCCTCGGGCCTGGCCGATGGGTTCCGAGCGCCGGCCCGCCGGCGTCACGCTCGGTGGCGTCGGTGGTTCGGGTTGCGCGGGCGGTGACGGCGGCGGCGGAGCGCCGTTTGCGGGGGATCGCTCAAGTGGGCCCGCGCCCCGCCCGATGCGGATGACGGGACGGTGCGCAGCCGAACGGCCCAGGAGGATGACGGGCGTCGATGAGCGAGTCGCCGGGCAGGGTGGTCGCCGCGAGCCTGGGGCTGTCGGCGTTCGCGGTGGCGATCGTCGCGGGCCTGGCCGCGGGCGCCTCGACCCAGGACATCCTCCTCAGGGCGGTGGTCAGCCTCTTTGTTTGTGTTTTGATCGGGCGCGCGATCGCGCACGTCGGCGTCCGCGCGATGGACGAGGCGGCCCACGCGTACCGTGAATCGAACCCGATCGACGCGCTTGCGCCCACCTCAGACGACGAGGCGACGGAGCCGGCACGCGCTGCGCCCGGACACCGCGACGCCGAGCCGGCGCCCGCGCGGAGCGCCGCGGCGTGATGCGCGCCGACTTCGCACACACGGTGTTGGCTTCGCGCGCCGGTCGGGTATACTCGCCGCCACGATCGGCGGCTCACGGACGAGCCCGCGCCGGCGCGACCCGCGCCGCACGCTGAGACAGATCGGGCGCGTCGGCGCCCGACGGGGTCAAGGAGAGGACCATGCCGAGCGCGAACACCAGGAAGAAGCCCGCACCCTCCCGCGCTCGCGCGTCGGCCGGCGCCAAGCCGAAGAAGCCGCGCAAGCCCGCGAAGCCCATCGCGGAGATGAACAAGGAGGAACTCGACGCGCTGGACGTCACACTCATCTGGAAGGAATACCAGGCGACCGGATCGCAGCGCCTGCGTGACTACTTCCTCGAGCGGTACCTGCCGCTGGTGCGGTACAACGCGGAGCGCGTGCACGCGCGCCTGCCCGACGAGGTCGACGTCGAGGATCTGATGTCCGCGGGCGTGTTCGGGCTGATGGACGCGATCGACGCCTTCGACCTGAGCCGGGCCGTCAAGTTCGAGACGTACTGCGCCCCGCGGATCCGCGGCGCCATCCTCGATGAGCTCCGCTCCATGGACTGGGTCCCGCGGCTGGTCCGGCACCGCACGGCAAAGGTCGAGACCGTCCGCCAGCGCATCGAGATGCAGACCGGCGTCAAGCCGACGCAGGACGAGATCGCCGAGTGCCTGGGCGTCGACGACGAGGAGTTCAAGAAAATCCAGCGGGACTCTTCGGCCGTCGGGGTCATCAGCCTCTCGCGGAACTGGCGCCAGTCCGACGGCGGGCGCGAGGTCCGAGAGATCGACGTCATCCGAGACGAGAAGCAGACCAACCCGCTCACCGAGACCCAACGGCGTGACCTCAAGTCGCTCATCACCCGCGGCCTGACCCGCGCCGAGCGGCTCATCATGATCCTCTACTACTACGAGGAGCTCACGATGAAGGAGATCGGCGCCACGCTGGATCTCTCCGAGTCGCGCGTCAGCCAGATGCACTCCCTCATCGTCGCCCGCCTCCAGGCGCAGATGCTCCACCGCGAGCGCGAGTTCGAGCCGACGCGCTAGGCTCGGTGTGACGGATCGGTGGGACGGGCGTCACGCCCAGAGGGACGGGCGTCTCGCCCGTCGAGGTTCACACTGACAACGACCGAGACGGCCGTTCCACTGGCCGCTCCACCGACCGGTTCCGTCGCCGCGCCGTCTCCGGGTGATCCGTCAGGCAGCGCCCAAGCCCGCGGAGCCGGTACGATCGGCGCGTGACGACGCCCGCCGACACGACGCGCGCCGCGATTGCGTTGGGCGCGAACCTGGGCGACCGGTCGTACTCGATCCGCGCGGCGCTGGACCGGCTCGGTTCGACGCCGGGCGTGCGCCTCGTCGCGGTGTCGTCTGCGCATGAGACGGCCGCCCTGACGCTCGCGGGCGGGGACGCGGATCAGCCCGCGTTTCTGAACGCCTGCGCGATCGTGCAGACGACGCTGGCGCCGGGCGCTCTGCTGGGCGAACTGCTGGCGATCGAGCGGGCGCTGGGGCGGACGCGCCGATCTGGCGAACGTTGGGCGCCGAGGGTCATCGATCTCGATCTATTGCTCTACGGGGGAACAGTGATCGACGAGCCGGGTCTGGTCGTGCCGCACCCGCGGATGCACGAGCGCCTGTTCGTGCTCGAGCCGCTGGCGGAGGTGGCGCCGGACGCCGTGCACCCCGCGCTGGGCCGAACGGTTCGGGAGCTGCTCGGGCGGCTGCGCACGACAAAGACGCCGACTCCCGGGGGCTTGCGGGAGCCGGCGCCGAACGAGTGAGGGCCGCCGGCGTCGGGCGCGGCGGCGCGAGGGGATCAGTTCACATCCAGATCGGCGAGGAACGCGCGGAGCTCGGCCTCGGCCTGAGCCCTGGCCCGGTCCTGCTGGTCGCGCGCCTCGTGCAGCGATTCGAGCCGGTCCTCCTGCGCTTCGAGTTTGCGCATATACCGGGCGTACAGGTCGCTCTGCCGGTTGACGGTGTTCATGTTCCGGCGGATGCGGTCCTGGTCCTGCGCGATGCCCTGCGTCTCGGCGTCGATCGCCGCGATGGCGCGCTCGGCGTCCGTAATCCGCGCCCGGATCGACGCGGCCTGGCGCACGGCGTCGTACACCGCCTGGCTGGCCTTGCCCGTGCGGACGTACCCCAGCAGTTCGTCCAGCCCGATCGTGTCGATCGAGAGCGACTGCGACCACACCCGTTCGAGTGTGACGGCCAGCTCCGCGGTGTCGCCCGGCTCGACGACGGCCTCGAATCGATAGACGGACTCCGTTTCCTCGGCGGGCTGAGCGTCGCCGATGACTTCCCAGCCCGGCTGCTTGGGGTGCTCGAGGAGCACGGTCCGGGCGTCGGTGTCGTGGTTGGTGAAGGTGTAGGTCGTGGCCTGCTCGGAGACGGTCGTGCGCTCGACCAGCCCGTTGACGATGCGGATGCGGCGGATGGTCTGGCGCTGCCGCTGGTCGCGGGCCGCGTCGAGGTCGTGATCGACGGCGTAGGAGAGGAGCCGCTCGTCGCCCCGGGCGACGTGGCCGATCTGGGCGTCGCCCGCGTAGGCGCCGGCGTCGTAGACGGCGACGGGGCCGGGCATCAGGTGCAGACCCGTGTCGTTGGTCAGCTCGACGCCGAGCATCGGGCGCGGGTCGCCGGCGATCGCGGAGTAGATCGTGACGCGCCGGCCGGCGATGGGCCCGCTGATGATCGGCAGCATGGACGACTCGCCTTTGTCGATCGAGACCGGCGCGTCAAGCGTGTAGATGAACTGCTCGCCGACGTCGCCGGCGCTGGCCGAGGCGTTGAGCCGGGCGAGATCACCCGCGGTGATCGAGTCGCCGAACGC
>RFGI01000051.1 GCA_003696725.1 Planctomycetota bacterium
GGGGTCGGGCGGCTCGGCGCGCGCGGCGCGCTCGGCGGGCTCAATGGTCGGCTCGACGGCGCGCCCCGCGAGGCGCGCGACGGCCGCGGCGCGGTCCAGAGCCTCGGCGTGGTCGTCGGCGAGACCCTTGGTCGCCAGGAGGGCGTCGGAGAGCGCGGCGAACCGGCCGGGCAGGGCGCGCGCCGTCCGGGCGGCGCGCTCCAACGTATCGGCTCGGCGGGCGGTGTCCGCGTCGTACATCGCCCGCACGCGCTCCCGGAGCGATCGGAACTCGGCCCGGCCGGCATCGGTGACGGGGTTGATGCGTGTGACGCGCAGCCGGTCCGAGCCGCGATCGAGGGCGTCGAGCGTGTCGCGCGTCCGGCGCCAGAGATCCCGCGGCAGGCGCGCCGGGTCCGCGACGACGACGATCTCGACGTCGCGGTCGAGCCGATCGAGGATCGCGCCGGTGCGCGGCGCCAGGGTGTGCTCCCGCGTCGCGGTGAGGTCGATCCGGCGGCTGGCGCGCTGGGCGGCGGCCTGGGCGATCACCGCGGCGGCCGTGGCGGCGAGCACGATCCCGGCCGAGATCGCCGCGAACCGCCGGCGGCGCGCGGCGCCCGTCGGCCCGGCGCCGGTCACCGCCACCTCCGCGATTGCAGGGCGATGACGCTCAAGACGTACAGCCAGGCGCTGGCCACGACGAAGAACGAGGCGTCGGCGGTGTCCACCACGCCGGCGGCGAACGCGCCCAGCCGGCGGTCGAGGGAGACGGCGTACAGGGCGTCGGCGACGGCGTCGGGCGCCCGGCCGGCGACGCCCTCACCCGTGGCCAGCCGCACCAGCAGCAGCGTGAAGAGGGCGCCGAGATAGGCGAGCGTCTGGCTGCCCGTGAGCGTTGAAAAGAACGCGCCCACCGACAGGTACAAGGCGCCGGCCAGCGCCAGGCCCAGGTACCCGGCGAGCACCGGGCCGAGGTCCGGGTCGCTGACGCGCTCGAGGACGGCCACATACACGCCCGTCGGCGCCAGCAGGGCGACGAGGAACGCCAGAGCCGCCGCGAGCTTGCCGGCCATCACGGCCCAGTCCGAGACCGGCGCGGTCATCAGGGGCTCGATCGTGCCCGAGCGGATCTCATCGGAGATCAGACGCATGGAGACGGCCGGGGCGACGAACAGCAGCACCCACCCGGACAGGCCAAAGAACGGTCGCATCGACGCCGGCGCCGCGGGCGCCAGGACGGCCAGCGCGAAAACCACGCCCGACAGCGCCAGGTACAGCGCGATCACCACCCACCCGAGGGGCGTGCGGAAGTACGCCGCGAACTCGCGGCGGGCGATGGCGAGGGCGGCCGTCACGCGGGGTCGTCCTTGTCCTCGGGCCGGCCGATGAGGTCGAGGAACGCCCGCTCGAGGGTGGGCTCCTCGGGTCGGAGCTCGCGCAGCGGGACGCCGCGGCTGGCGAGGAGCGCGCCGGCGCGCTCGGCCAGGCCCCGGGCGTCGGGCCCGCCCTCGAGGCGCCACCGGCGCCACGGCGAACCGTTGGCCTCGAGCCCGACCGGCGCGGCGCGCGAAACGCCGGCCAGCGACGCCAGAGCGCGGGTCAGGTCGTCGGCGTCGCCGGGGCCGATCCTGACCTCGATGAGGCAGGCGGCCTCGCCGGCGCGGGCCAGGGCGCCGATCGGCCCATCGGCGCGGACGCGCCCGCCGGCGATCACGACCACCCGCCCGCAGGTTTTCTCGACCTCGGCGAGGATGTGAGAGGAGACCACCAATGCGCGGTCGGCGGCGAGGTCGCGCATCAGCCCACGCATGGCCGAGATCTGGGCCGGGTCGAGCCCGTTGGTCGGCTCATCGAGGAGCAGCGCCGGCGGGTCGTGCAGGATCGCGGCGGCCAGGCCCACCCGCTGCCGGTACCCCTTCGAGAGCGTCCCCACCCGGCGGCGGGCGACCTCGCCGAGCCAGCAGCGCTCGATGGCCCGGCCGATCGCGTCGGCGCGTCGGCGCCGAGGCACGCCCGCCAGCCGGGCCCGGAACTCGAGGAGCCCGGCCACGGTCATCTCCGGGTAAAGAGGCGTCGATTCGGGCAGGTAGCCGATCCGCCGACGGGCCTCGATGGAGTCGCTGAGCGTATCGAACCCACCGATCCGGACCCGGCCCTCATCGGGAGGGAGGAAGCCGGCGAGCATGCGCATGGTGGTCGATTTGCCGGCGCCGTTGGGCCCGAGCAGGCCGACGATCTCGCCCCGGGCGACGGTGAGGCTGACGCCTCGGACGGCGCGGACGGCGCCGAACCGCTTGTGCAGCCCATCGGCGGCGATGGCGTCCGGGGCCGGGATATCAGCGGTTGAGTGCAACGGGCGGGTCCGATCTGCCGAATGCATTGTCGGTCGGATGGAATCGGCGGGTCCATGTGGAGTCATGACGCCAAGCCGGGTAGAGTGAGCCGCGAGGGGCGTCGGCGGGATCGGCCGACGCGGGCCCGCCGGGTGACTGGCCCATGAGCGCCGCCAAGCGGAAGTTGTACCTGGTCGAGGGCGGCCCGACCCCTGCCGAGCGGGTGGCGGCGTCGCTCGGGGAGTTGTACGACGTCGAGGTCGTCCCGGTTGAGCGCGCCGCCGAAGCTATCGAGGCCAGCCCCGAGCAGGCCCTGCTCGCCGAGGGCCTGACCGACGAGGGCCGGGAGACACTCCTCGGGGCTCACGCCCGGCAGATCCTCCAGTCCATCGGCGAGGGGGTCTGCCTGGTGCAGGCCGGCGCGGGGGTGACCTGGGCCAGCGCACGGTTCGCGTCCCTGCCCGAGCCGATCCGGGAGCGGGTCGAGCAGGTTTGCCGCGACGCGCTGGCCCGGCTCGAATCGGACGACGGCCGGGCGTCCGAGCACGGCGTGCGGGCGACCATCAGCGAGGACAGCGCCGGCGCCGGTCGGTTCTTCGAGGTGTTCGTCTCCCCGGTCGTCGGCGCGGGGCGCCGCGTCACGCACGTCTCCGCGGTGGTGTGGGACGTGACCGAATCCATGCGCACGGAGATCAAGCTCGACGCGATCGACCGCGCCGGCGCCGAACTCGTGCGGCTGGACGTGGACGCCGTGCGCGGGCTCAACGCGGCCGAGCGCATCAAGCTGCTGGGCGACAAGATCGTCCGGGCGGCGCACGAACGGCTCCAGTTCGACCACTTCACGGTGCACCTGCTCAACCACGAGACCGGCCGGCTCGAGCTGGTCATGAGCGAGGGGCTGCCCGACACCGTGCAGGAGGTGGACCTGTACGCCCGCACCGAGGGCGGGGGCATCGTCGGGTACGTCGCCGCCACCGGCCAGAGCTACCTCTGCCCGCGGACCGACCTGGACGACAAGTACATCCAGGGCCTGGCCAAGGCCCGATCGTCCCTGACCGTCCCGCTGCTGATGCACGACCGGGTCATCGGCGTGTTCAACGTCGAGAGCGATCGGCCCGACGCCTTCACCCAGGCGGACCTCCAGTTCGCCGAGATGTTCGCCCGCTATGTGGCCCTGGCGTTTCACATCCTGGACCTCTTGGTGGTGGAGCGCTACACGACCGGCGAGACCGTCAGCCACACGATGGAGGGTGAGATCCGCGAGCCCCTGGAGGACCTCTCGCACGAGGCGAACTGGCTGCGGGAGCTGGCGTCGCGCGACCCCGAGGCCGCCGAGCACGCCGAGCGGATCATGAGCGACATCGAGTCGATCCGCCGGCGGGTGAGCGACGTCCGCCGCGGGCCGCGCTCCATCCTCGGCGTCGAGCAGGCCCTCAAGGAGCCGAAGATCGACCCCCGGCTCAAGGGCCGGCGCTTCCTGGTCGTCGACGACGAGGACGCGATCCGTGGCGCGATCGCGGACATCCTCCGCCGCCGCGGCGCCGAGGTCGATGTCTTCAAGACCGGCGAAGACGCCATCGCCGCCCTGCGCGCGGCGCTGGCGCCCGGCGGTCCCGGCTACGACATGGTGATCTCCGACATCAAGCTCCCCGACCGCAACGGGTACGAGGTCTTCACCGCGGCGCGCTCGCTCCGGCCGGACATCCACGTCATCCTCATGACGGGCTTCGGCTACGACCCGTCGCACTCCATCGTGCGCGCCAGCCAGGAGGGGCTCCAGTGCGTGCTGTTCAAGCCCTTCCGAGCCCAGCGGCTGCTCGACGAGGTGCGGAAACCCTTCGAGCGGACCTCGAACGATCCGGCCGGCTGAACCGGCCCGCTCCCTCACGCCGGCGCGGGGATCGACACGACCAGCGCCTCGACCGGCGCCTCCGCGATCAGCGCCGAACGGGCGCACGCCGCGGGGATCAGGGCCGTGTTCCCGGCGGACACCGCCAGCGCCGGGCCGGCGCCCTCGATCCGCCCCGACCCGCGCAGCAGCATCATGACGGTCGGCGAGCCCGGCCGGGGCATCGGCGCCGACGCGCCCGGGGCCAGCGCGACCGGCTCGATGATGAACGCGTCGGTGCGCGTCGGCTCCTGGGCCCTCGCGTCCGGGAGCGCCGAGGCCGGGACGGTCTGGGCCCCCGCGTCGTCGAAGACGCAGGCCAGTGCTTCCTCGACGTGCAGGGCCCGGCCGCGGCGCCCCCAGTCGTACAGCCGGTACGTCGTGTCGCTGGGCGTCTGCACTTCGGCGACCAGGACGCCCGCGCCCAGCGCGTGAACCACGCCCGAGGGTAGGTGGTAGGTCATGCCCGTCCGGGCGGGTTCGGCGAGCAGCATCCCGACGATCGAGCCGTCCCCGGCGCCGCGGGCCAGGTCTTCGTGCGTCACACCCGGGCGCAGGCCTCGGTAGATGACCGCCCCGGGCTCCGCCGCGACGACCCGCCACGCCTCGTGCTTGAGGTGCGCGCCGGGGCGCCGATCGGCGTGCGCGGGGCTCGGGTGGACCTGGACAGAGAGATCCGTCCGCGCGTCGAGAAACTTGATGAGCAACGGGAACCCGCCGGCGTCCGTCGGACGCGCCTCACCCAGGAGGTCCGCGCCCCAGGCGCGCATGGCGTCACGGATGGTCGCTCCCGCGAGGGGGCCGGCGCGGACGACCGAGCGGGCGGCGTCGCCCCCGCCCCCGGTCGGGCTGGTCCGGTCCAGGTCGGCCAGTTCCCACGACTCGCCCACGCGCGCCCCGGGCGCGACGCGCTTGCCGAGCCGGCCCAGCCGGTCCCCGCCCCAGACCTTGTCCTTGAGGATCGGCTCGAAGAGCAGGGCGTGCGGCCTGGGCGTCATGGTGGGCGTCGGACCGGCCCTGCCGCGGTCAGATCGTCATGCCGGCGATTCGGGCTTCGAAGATGAAGCGGTCGCCGACCCACCCCTGGACGTCGCTGACGAACCGGCGTGGATTGAACTTCACCTCCCGGGCGTGCAGCAGCAGGTCGTCGCCGGGTGTGACCTGGCCGCGGAACACGGCGTTCTCGATCCGCACGAACGCGACCAGCCGGTTGTCGTCGCGCCGGGCCTGCGTCAGGAACGACGCCAGCTGGGCCCCGGCCTCGACCATCACCACGCCGGGCATCATGGGCCGGCCCGGGAAATGCCCCTCGACCCAGAAGTCGTCATCCTGGACCCGCTTGAGCGCCACGCCCCGCCTGAACTCGGGGTCGTGCCAGATCACACCGTCCAGGAACAGCATCAGCCCGCGGTGGGGCAGTCGCTCCATCAACGCCTCGCGCGACAGCATCATCGACCCCAGATCGATCGACGACACATCGACGAACGGCTCGGGGCCGTTGCGGAGCGGGCGTGATTGCACGGTATCGGCGGTGGACATCGGCGGCCGGGCGCGCCCCGGTTAGTCGGTGCGCATCTCGAGAACCTTCTTGCGGATCTCTTGGGCGATGTTCTTCACGTCCTGCATCGCCTTGCGGACCCTGGTGCCGGCGGCCTTGTTGCCGCCCTCGGCCTTGCGTAGGTCCTCCTCAACCTCGTGGATGGCCTGCTTGAGCCGTTCGTATTCCTCCACGATCTGCCTCCGGGGTTCAAGAGAGAGTGCGCGCGGGCCCTCACGAGCCCGCGGGGATCGCCCGTATCTTCCCGATCCGGCCCGCTTTGGCAAGTCACACAGGCCCGCCCGCGGGCCCCGGGCGAGGGCGCCCCGCCGGCGTCCGCCGCGTCGAACGATGGCTCAAGGCGTTGATTCTCAGGCAGTTAGGAGTGGGGTTCGGCATCGACGCCGCACGCCTGTCGCGCTCCCGGGCCGTAGGTCAGCACGTTCTTCCCCGCGCGTTTGGATTCGAGGGCCAGAGCGTCGGCACGGTCGAGCAGCGCCTCGGGCGTGGCGCCGTCCCAAGGGAAGGTCGCCAGCCCGCCGGAGATCGTCAGCGTGCCGGGCGCCTCCTCGCCGAGCTTGGGGAAGTGGTGCTCGCAAATCTGCCGCTGGAACCGCTCGGCGATGTCCGCGATGGCCCTGGGGTGATGCCCGGCGCCCACGCGCGGGCCGGACGGGTCGTCGAAGATCACCGCGAACTCGTCGCCCCCGATCCGGCAGACCCGGTCCGACGGGCGGATGACGCTCATCAGGAGGCGCACCGTCTCGCTGAGGATCTCGTCGCCGGCGGCGTGGCCGAATCGGTCATTATACGACTTGAAGTCATCAATATCAAAGACCATCACCGTCACGTCGCGGCGCTCGCGTCGGGCGCGATCCAGGGCCCGCGGCAGGGCGTAGTCGAACCACCGGCGGTTGCGCGCCCCGGTCAGGCTGTCGGTGAACGCCGCGCGGCGCAGCTGCCGGTGCTGCTCGGCCAGCGCCAGCCACAGGGCCAGTTCCTCCGCGATCGGCGCCAGCGCCGCCGGCGCCGTCCGCTCCGAGGTCAGCCCCCCGAACACCACGCCCCTCCGGGCAACCGGCACACCCGGCGCGCGGCCCTCGGCGTCCCGCGGCGACCACGCGATCGTCGGGTCGCCCAGGCGCCGACGGGCCGATTCGAGCACCGCCCGGGCCGGGTCCCGACCCTCCAGGAGCGCCTCGGCCGGGGATTCGTCGTCCGGCGCGCCGCCCGGCTCGGGTCGCGGCTCGACGGGCTCCGGGTCGCACGCCGGCGCGGACGGCTCGGGCTCGTCAGCGGCGCCGATCAGCCGGGCCAGTGCCGCGTCGGCGTTGGCTTCGTCAACCATCACCGCGCCCGGCGCGAAGCGGTTGAGCGACTCTTCCAACGAGTCGCGATCGTCCCGATCCAGGTTCACCCGGCCCAGGATCACCGCCGCGACCGGCTCGCCCTCGTCAGCGGCCTGGGCCGCCTCTCCGATCGCGTCCACCGCGGTGCGGGCGCGCAGCAACTCCAGGTCCGCCAGCCGGCGCCACCGCGCCGTCCCCTCGCAAGGGCCCACCACGAGCACCCGCGCCGCCGAGGTCACGGCCCGGCCCTCCCGGCGCCGTCGTCGCGGGGCGCGTCGGCGTCGAAGCCCAGCAGCATCGCGATCTCGTCCTCGGTCAGCTCCGAGGCGGGCGCTGCGGGCTCGTCTCGAGCCGGCGTGGGATCGCCGGCGCCGGCGGCCGGCGTCGCGACGTCCTCCGCGCCGATCAGCCGCAGCGTCGGGGCGCCCGTCACCTCCCGGATCGCTCCGGCGATGCCGTTGACCCCAGCCGCGGGCGCGTCCTCCTCGCGGTCCGCCCAGCGCGAGAGCCGCGGCGACTTCGTCCCGTCGTACACCCACCGCGCCACCCGAGGGCACCACCGCCCCGCGGCCCGCATCAGCTCGTCGCACCGGGTGCGCCCCTCTTCGGGATCGACCACCACCAGCGCCACCGCGCATCGCTCGTCGCGCCGGGCGAGCATGACCTCGGCCATCGCCCGGAACGGGCCGACCGTTTCCCGGACCTCGATGGATCGGGCCGCGAAGGCCTCGGCCAGATCGGCGGGCGTGGCGCGAGCCCGATCCGGCAGGGCGAGGATGCATCGCACGCGCGGCGACGCGTCGTCCGGAGCCTCCGTCCGGGCGCCCCCGGCGGCGGGGCGCGGATCGTCCGTGTGGGATTCCATCCCAACCCGCAGTCTAGCACGCCGATCAACCCCCTCACGGAAAGACCCGCCGGGTTTGCCCGCTTGGCCGACTCGGACCAGCCGGCGCCCGTTATCGGCAGAGTCGATCGGCGATCGCCCCAGCGCCATCGGCCGGCCCCAGCCCGCCCGCCGATCGAGCCATCGCCGCGAGCCGGTCGCTGCCGGGCGCCAGGTCGGACAGCGCCGCCGACAGGGCCTCGGCGTTGCGGCCCGTGTCGGCGCGGTCCTCGAGCACGATCGCGGCGCCGGCCCCGACCATGGGCCCGGCGTTGGCGCGTTGGTGATCGTCGCGGTGGTGCGGGTAGGGGAGGAACACGCACGGCGCCCGGGCGGCCGACGCCTCGGCGACCGTCCCGGCGCCCGCCCTCGCCACCACCAGGTCCGCGGCGCCCCAGACCGGGCCGATCGGGTCGAAGAACGACTCGACCACCGCCGGCAGGCCCGCAGCCGCGTACGCCCGCGCCACCCGCGTCGCGTCCCGGTCGCCGGTCTGGTGCACAATCTGCCACGGCTCCAGGGCCGCGTCCCGCCGCTGCGCCATGGAGATCATCGCGTCGTTGATCGTCCCGGCGCCCTGGCTTCCGCCCAGGACCACGAGCGTCGCCCGGTCCGGGTCCAACCCCAGCGCTCGGCGGCAATCGGCCGCGTCGCCCGTCGGCCGCGCCGACCGCCGGACGATCGGCCCGACCACCTCCCACGCCGGCTCGCCCACGATCGGGAACGCGGTGAAGACCGCCGACGCCCGCCGGGCCATCCAGCGGTTGGCCCGCCCGGGCACGGCGTCGAGGTTCACGAGCGCGACCCGCGCCCCTTGGGCCAGCGCCGCCCGCACCACCGGCGGGCCGACGAATCCGCCCGTCGCCACGACCGTCACGCCGCCCGTCTCCCGAGCAAGAGCCCGGATCCGCTCCCGCGCCGCGCGCACGCACGCGCCCCAGGTCCACGCCAGCCGGGCGAGCGCCGCGGGATGGGCGCCGAAGGGCCGCGCTGGGATCACCGTGAAGGGCGCCCCAAGCCGCCCCATCACGGCGAGGTCGATCGCCCGGTCCGAGCAGATGAACTCGACCCGTGTGGCGGGATCGCGTTCGGTGAGGTGTTCGGCAATGGCCGCCGCGGGCAGGATGTGCCCGCCCGTCCCGCCCCCGGCGAAGAGGACCGCGCGCCGGCTCATCAGGCGGCTGTCGCCGGCGCTGCGGGCGGATCCGGGTGGACGGCGCCGGTCTCCGATTCATCGAGGGCCTGGCGGCGATCGGCGCGCACGACCACGCCCAGGGCCGCGGCCGTCGCGATCCACCCCGTCCCCCCGGCCGAGACCAGCGGCAGCGCGATCCCCTTGGTGGGCCCCAGCCCCGTCACCGCCAGCAGATTGATCGCGGTTTGCAGGCCCACCGTCGCCGTCACCCCCACGATATACAGCGCCACCGCCGGCGACCGCTCCCTCGCCGCCACCCGCCAGCACGCCCACACGAGCCCGGCCAGCAGCGACAGCGTCAGGACAGCGCCGACGACCCCCAGCTCCTCGGTGATGATCGCGAAGATGAAGTCCGTCTGGTCCTCCGGCAGGTAGCCGAATTTTTGCACGCCGAAGCCCAGCCCGCGGCCGAACCCGCCCCCGCCGGCGATCGCCGACATGGACTGGATCGCGTGGTATCCGGCGCCCTGCGGGTCGGCGAAGGGGTCCACGAACGCCGCGAGCCGCCTGATCCGGTAGGGCTCGGCGAGGATGCCCAAGGCCACAGCCGCCAGCCCGATCGGCGCCAGCAGCGCCGCGTGCCCCAGCCGGACCCCGGCGGCGACCAGCACCACGACCGCCACCGCGCCGATCAGCGCCGCCGTCCCGAGATCCTCCAAGAGGATCAGCGCCGCCAGCGCCGCGACGGGCGCCAGGCCCAACCCCAGCCCTCCCACAAGGTCACGGATCCGCCCGCCTCTCCACGCGCCGAACCAGGCGCAGAACACCACCGCGGCCCACTTGGCCAGCTCGCTCGGCTGGACGCTCACCCGGCCGGCGCCCGGCAGCGTGACCGCGATCCACCGAGCCGCCCCGTTGACCTCGCGCCCCAGCCCCGGCGCGTACGGCGCCAGGCACAGCAGGAACGCCGCCGGCACGAGCCACGCCGGCCCGCGCCAGGGCGATCGCGCGTCCAGCAGCCGTTCCACCGGGACCAGCGCGGCGACGGCCATGGCCGCCAGCGCCACCGCCATGTAGCCCGCGTGGCGCGTCAGGGCCAGCGAGACCACGCTCACCCGGCCGGGCTCGGTGACGGACATCCCCGACGACTGCACCATCACCACGCCCAGGGCGAGCAGGGCCGCGACGCAGAGCATGATGCAGTGGCCCGGTCGCACAGGATTCTGTTCATCGGTGCGGGCGTCCGATCGGCTGCACCCGCCCGGGGGCCCCTGCCGAACTGGCAGGGCGCCGCCCGCTCACCGCCGCTTGGACCCGTGGTGGACGCCCGGGCGGCCCGCAAACGGGGCGTCGGGCCAGGCCGCGGTTCGGCGCCCGGCTTGCTTCTTCTCCGTCGGCCCGCGGCGCGAGCCCGGAGCCGCCGCGCCCACACCAGCCCGCACACCACTTGTCATTGAGGCACACGCCATGTCCAAAGTCATCGGGATCGACCTCGGCACGACCAACTCCGTCGTCGCCGTCATGGAGGGCGCCCAGCCCAAGGTGCTCGTCAACGCCTCGGGCTCGCGGACCACGCCTTCCGTGGTCGCGTTCACCGACAAGGGCGAGGTGCTCGTCGGCCAGCCCGCCAAGCACCAGCAGGTCACCAACCCCAAGAACACGGTCTTCTCCATCAAGCGGTTCATGGGCCGCCGGCACGGCGAGGTCGCGTCGGAGGAGAAGCTCGTCCCCTACGAGATCACCGGCGGGCCCGAGGACTTCGTCAAGGTCAAGGTGCGGGACAAGGAGTACACCCCGCAGCAGATCTCCGCGTTCATCCTCCAGGAGCTGAAGAAGACGGCCGAGGACTACCTCGGCGAGCCCGTCGACCGGGCCGTCATCACCGTCCCCGCGTACTTCAACGACTCGCAGCGCCAGGCCACCAAGGACGCCGGCGAGGTCGCGGGTCTGAAGGTCGAACGCATCATCAACGAGCCCACCGCGGCGGCGCTGGCCTACGGGCTCGACAAGAAGAAGAACGAGAAGATCGCCGTCTTCGACCTCGGCGGGGGCACGTTCGACATCTCCATCCTCGACGTCGCCGAGGGCGTGTTCGAGGTGCTCTCCACCAACGGCGACACCCACCTGGGCGGCGACGACTGGGACCAGCGCCTCATCAACCACCTGACCGAGGAGTTCCGCAAGCTCGAGGGCATCGACCTGTCCGGCGACCCGATGGCCATGCAGCGGCTCAAGGAGGCCGCCGAGAAGGCCAAGTGCGAGCTCTCCTCGATGCAGGAGACCACGATCAATCTCCCCTTCATCACCGCGGACCAGAACGGGCCCAAGCACCTGCAGATCACGATCACGCGGTCGAAGTTCGAGTCGCTGTGCGCCGACCTGTTCGATCGGATCAAGGCGCCGTGCCTGCAGGCGCTCAAGGACGCCAAGATCGACGCCGCCAAGATCGACGAGGTCATCCTGGTGGGCGGGTCGACGCGCATGCCGAAGGTCCAGGCCATCGCCAGGGAGATCTTCGGCAAGGAGCCCAACAAGAGCGTCAACCCCGACGAGGCCGTCGCCATGGGCGCCGCCATCCAGGGCGCGATCCTCGAGGGCACGGTCAAGGACGTGCTGCTGCTGGACGTGACGCCCCTGTCGCTGGGCGTCGAGACGCTCGGCGGGGTGATGACCAAACTCATCGAGAAGAACACCACCATCCCCACGTCCAAGAAGGAGATCTTCTCCACCGCGGCGGACAACCAGCCCAGCGTCACCATCCGCGTCCTGCAGGGCGAGCGCGAGTTCGCCCAGGACAACCGGCTGCTGGGGCAGTTCGACCTCACCGGGATCGAGCCGGCGCCGCGCGGTGTGCCCCAGATCGAGGTCGAGTTCGCCATCGACGCCAACGGCATCCTCACCGTCACGGCGACCGATCTGAAGTCCGGCAAGAAGGCCGACATCAAGATCACCAACTCCGGCGGGCTCTCCAAGGAGGAGATCGAGCGCATGCAGAAGGAGGCCGAGGCCCACGCCGCCGAGGACCGCGCTCGCCGCGAGCTCGTCGACCTCAAGAACCGCGCCGAGCAGCAGGTCCATCAGGTGCGCACGAGCCTCGAGGAGCACGGCGCGAAGGTCGACGGCGCCGTCCGCGCCAACATCGAGTCCGCGATCTCCGGCGTCGAGTCGGCTCTCAAGGGCGACGACAAGACCGCCGTCGAGCGGGCCCTCGCCGAGCTCGAGAAGGCCTCCGTCGAGCTCGGCAAGGCCGTCTACGAGGCCGCCGGCGCCCAGGCCGCGTCGTCCGCCGGCGGCGACGGCGGGCCCGCCTCGGCGAACGAGGACGTCATCGACGCCGAGTACGAGGTCAAGGACGACAAGCCCGCCTGAACCCGGATCACCCGATCTCCTCCTCAAGCACACAGCGCCCGCGGCTCCTCCTCCGCGGGCGCTGTCGCGCGCCGCCCCGCCGACCGGGTCACGCGCCGCTCGGCGGCGCCGGACGATGGATCATCTCCTCCCCAGCGGGGCCGTCACGGGCAGACCGTGTTCCACTTGTTCAGGACGGCCGTGATGTCCAGCCCGTTGACCACGCAATCGCCGTTGACGTCGGCGCACCCGGCGCCGCAGATGTGCGCCACGCGGAACGTGTACTGCCCGGTGCGCGGGTGCCGGCGCGGCGGGGAGGCGCCGTCCAGCAGGCCGTCGAAGTCGAAGTCGAACCATCCCGACACCGCGAACCGCATCGAGCCCGTCGCGTCCGAGGTCACGGTGATCACGGACCGCCGGTCGATCGCCGTCGCCGGCGGTGGGAACGGGTTGGGGACCGGGCCGATGTCGTCGTTGACGTTCGCCGTGAGCGAGCCGAACGAGGTGTACTCGCCCATCACCGTGTCGAGCGAGGTCCCGGTGCGGTCATCGATCCCCGCGATGATGCGGACCTCGTAGGGCGCGTTGGGCCGGAGCCCGACGAATTCAAAGAAGTCCACGTCGCCCTGCTCACTCACGAGCGGGTTCACGGTGATGTCGAACGTCGCGGCGCCGGGCAGCACGGCGACGTTGCTGAACAGGACCGTGTTCGTCCCGGTGAGCGTCCCCGAGAGCGTCGTCGTGCCGACGTAGTTCGAGGCGGCGTCGAAGAAATCGATGTACACCTCGAACGGCCCGACCTCGCCGTGGTTGAAGCCGTTGCCGAACCCGAGGTTCCCCGAGCCGGTGACGCGCACCTGGAACGGGCCGGCGGACGATTGGCCGGTGACCGCCGACCCGCCATAGGCCGCGTACGCGCCGCCGTCGTCGTTCTGCGCCGTGCAGAACTCCTGCGCGAACCCCGTGAAGCACACCATCGTGTCCGGGACGCGCTGATCGACGCCCCCCAGCTTCGCGGTGTAGAACGCCCTCCACCGGCAACCGGCCGAGCCGGTGAGCACCGTGCGCTGCGCGAACACATCGTTGGGCTCCAGCTCGTGCGAGCCGATCACCTGGGCGTCGGCGCCGCCACACAGGCACAGCGCGCACCCGAGCCCCGCCGCGGCGATCGCCGCGCGTCTTCGTTTCCCGTTCACAGTCAGACCTCCCGTTTTCGGCGGGTCGGCCTGAGCCCGCGATACGGCGGTTCATCGAGACGCCCGCGCCGAACGGCCCGGCGCCGACCCCGGCCCGGTCAGGATCAATCGCGCTCCGGGCCCCCTCCGGCCCGTCCCCTCCGCCCGACAGCGGGCCCCACGCCCGCCGTTCATATCGGACAATTGCATCCATGATGCGCGCGGCGCCGGCCCCTGTCAAGGGCCCCTCGCGCATCGGTACGCTCCGGGCATGGCCACGATCCGAGCCGCCGTCCTGCCCGCCCCCGGCGCCCCCGTCGAGGTCCGCGACCTGCCTCGGCCCGACGCCGAGCCCGGCGGTGCGCTCATGCGTGTCGTCCTTTCCGAGGTCTGCGGCACGGACGTCCACCTCCGCGACGGCCGGCTCGCGGGCGTTCCGTACCCCATCATCCCGGGGCACGTGTCGGTGGGCCAGATCGTCGAGGCCGGCGCCGACCTGACCGACGTCCAGGGCCGGCCCGTCGCCGTCGGCGACACCGTGACCTTCCTCGACGTTCACGAGACCTGCCACGCCTGCTGGTTCTGCACGGTGGCGCGGGCCACGACGCGGTGCCCGCACCGCAAGGTTTATGGCATCACCTACGGCGTCGAGGACGGGCTGACCGGCGGCTGGGCCGAGATGCTCGCCCTCAAGCCGGGCGTGAAGGTCATCCCCTTGAGCGTCGGCGCCGCCGAACGCTTCATGGCCGGGGGCTGCGGGTTGCCGACGTCTCTGCACGCCGTCGAGCGGGCCGGCATCCTGCCGGGCGATTCCGTTCTGGTGTTGGGCTCGGGGCCGGTGGGGCTGTCGCTGGTGATCCTGGCGAACCTGGTGGGGGCGACCACGGTCCTGTGCGTCGGCGGGCCCGAGCCGCGCCTCGCCGCGGCGCACCGCGCCGGCGCCCACGACACGCTCGACTTCACCACGCGCGACCGCGACGCCCGGGCGGCGTGGGTTCGTGAACGCACCGGCGGCCGCGGCGCGGACGTGGTCTTCGAGGCCACCGGCGCCCCCGCCGCCGTCACCGACGCCATGGTTTTCGCCCGCGAGGCCGGCCGCGTCGTCGTCGTCGGCCAGTACACCGACCACGGCGAGACCGCCTTCAATCCCCACACCCACCTCAACCAGAAGCACCTGGACGTGCGCGGCTGCTGGGGCTCGGATTACTCCCACTTCCACCGGGCGGCGCTGCTGATGGAGGACGCCCGGCGGGCGCGGGCCTGGACCGACGCGATCTCGACGGAACGCTATGGGCTCTCTCAGATGAACGAGGCCCTGCGCGCGGTCGAAGAGGGCCTCGTCGTCAAGGCCCTCGTCGACCCGTCGCTCGCGTAGCCCGGCGTCGGCTACGCCGGGCCGGGCGATGCGACCGTCGCGCGCTCAGTTTTCGAGTGCGGCGCGGAGCGCCCCGGCGAGGTCGGCCCGGCCGACGCGGCCGTCGCGGTCCAGGTCCGCGTCGCAGTCGCACTCGGCGCCGTACTGTCGGAGGATCGCCTCGACGTCGCGGAGATTCACCACGCCGTCATGGTTGACATCAGGGGAGCGCGGCGTGGGCCCGGCGATGATGAACGCGTCGCCGACCGCCGAGATCGTCTTGCCATCGGGCGAGATGGTGACCGTTCCGACGACGGCGCCGTGCTGATCGAGGCCGTTGAGTGTCAGGCCGTCGCCGTCCCGCGTGGCGTTGACCCACGAGGGATCGCCGACGAGGACGCCGGTGCGGATCTCGCCCGGCGTGATGCCATGCCGCAGCGCGACGCCGCTGGACTCGCCCTGGACCGCCTCTACGGTGATCCTGCTGGGGACGAGCGCCCGGCTCGGGGCCGATGAGTTGTCGAAGGTGAGCGTCCAGATGATCGAGCGCACCGCGTTAAGCGTGGTCTGGACGCCGGCGATCGCGATGGTCCCGCCGGTGAGCGCCGCGCACGCGGTGCAGGCCGCCGCGACGCGCCGCACCCGCCGGCGCCGACGCGCCTCAAGAGCCAGGCGCCGGTCCCAGATCGCCCCCGCGTCCGCCGCGGCGGCGCCCTCGGGCGTCTCGTCGCGCATCGCGCGGAGGCCCCGATCCATCGAGCAGGGGTGTGTGTCATGCGGCGCCATCGTTGATCCCTTCCTTTTGCAGTTCGCGCCGCAGGGCCGCCCGGGCCCGTTTGAGGCGCATCTTCACGGCGCCCTGGCCGCAGCCGAGCGCCGCGGCGACCTCACGGACGCTCATCTCTTCGAGGTGAAAGAGCGCGATCACGGCCTGATCGCGCTCACGCAGCCGCGCCAGGGCGCGCCGGACCGTGGCGGCCAGTTCCCGGTCCGCGTCCGCCGTCGACCGGCTCACGGCGTCGTCGTCGAGGCTCAGCCACCGCCGGCGGTTCTTCCGCAGCCACCGCGCCGCCACGCTCGACGCGACCCGGTACAGCCAGGGCCTCGGCCCGATCCCCAGGTCGCGGTAGGTCCGGCGCCAGCGCAGGGCCGCGAGAAAGACCTCGCTGGTCAGGTCGTCGGCGACGGCCGCGTTGCCCACCCGTCGGGCCAGGTGCGACCACACCGCGCGGTGGTGCTCGCGGTAGAACGCCTCGAACGACTCTCGGTCCGCCAGCGGGCGCCGGGCGCCGTCGTGCTGGTCGGCCCGGCGTGGGATCGGCCCGGTTGTCATCTCGAGTGTGCTCATCCGCGGCGTCGTTCCCGGATGCGCCCAACGCGTGATCGGGCCGCTACCCAATACAAGCGCGCCGGGCCCGGCTCGGTCACACCCGATCTGAAGAAACCTCGGCGGGGTCAGCCGCTGGGAGCGGGCGCCGACGGCAGCAGCCGGGCCAGGATCCCGCGGGCGTACTCGGCCGCAACCTCCTCCAGGAACGCCCCGAAGTCCCCCGGCGCCGAGTCGTCCGCCGCGTCGGAGATCGTTCGGATCACCGTCACCGGCACGCCGTGCTCGAACCCGACCTGGGCCACGGCGGCGCCCTCCATCTCGACGCACGCCGCGTCGGGCAGGATCGACCGCAGCGCGGCCTTGTCCGTCCGGCTGGTGATGAACCGGTCCCCGCTGGCGATCAGCCCCGCGCGGGCTGCCGGCGCCGACAGGCCGAACCGCTGGCGCACGGGCGGGTCGATCGCCGAGGGGAGGTCCTCCTCCAGGAACGCCCGGCAGGCGCGCAGGGAGCGGTCGCAACGGGCCGGGTCGGCGCTGAACCGCGCCACGCCGAGCAACGGCGCCTCGAACCGGGGGAACAGGGGCCTGGCGTCCAGGTCGTGCTGGATCAGGGCGTCGGCCACCACCACATCGCCGACGCGCAGGCCGGGCGCCAGCGCGCCCGCGACGCCGGTGAAGACGATCTCGCGCACGCCGAACTCGAGGATCAGGTGCATCGCGGTCGCCGCCGCCGCGACCTTCCCGACGCGGGAGAGGGTGGCCACGCACTCGACGCCGTGGAGCCGGCCGCGGTGGTAGGTCCGCCCGCCGCTGTGGCTGACATCGTCCGAGCCGACGTCCCGCAGGACGTGCTCCAGCTCCTGCGGCATGGCGGCGAGGATCCCGAGGGGCATCACGCGGATGCTACAGCGCGGGTTCGGGCCCCCGGTTCAAGAAGGGGGGGGTCAGGGCACGATCATCCGAACGGGCCCAGCGTCCGTGCCGTAAGGACTGGCCCCGGGAGTCTGTGCGCGCCCGCGAGCCCGCAGGAGA
>RFGI01000052.1 GCA_003696725.1 Planctomycetota bacterium
AGCGGGCGGGTCCAGAGCGTGCGCCCGGTGATGAGGTCGAGCCCCGCGAGGTAGTACGAGAGCAGCCGGCGTTCCTTGATGGACTTGACCACGCCCACGACGACCACGCCCTGGTCGATGATGGGCGTCCCGCGGAAGGCGCCCTCGGCGAGGTCCGGGTCGATGTCCGCCGGCGCCACGGCCCACAGCGCCGCGCCGGTCTGGGCGTCGAACGCGTGCAGCCGGTCGTCCTCCTCGCGCAGCCCGCGCACGGCGATCCCGCCCACGGCGACGACGAATCGGCCGGCGACGGCGGCGGTCGCCAGGTCCTCGATCGCGGCCCGGCCGGTGGTGACGTAGGGGTTGGCGCTGCGCATCGACGGCGGGACCAGGTCCGCCGTCCAGATCGGCGCCAGCGTGTACCGCTCCAGCGCCGAGACGGTCCGGCCGTCGTTGACGACCACCGCCGAGTCCGTGACCACGGGCAGGATGTAGTGCAGCGGGGCCTCGCGCCCGGCGGCGCGCCGGGTGCGGCGGACGCGGCGCTGCGGATCCTCGGCCCCGGCGATCGGCGCGGGCAACGCCGCCGACGCCAGCGCCCGCGCCACAAGGTCGTCCAGTTTCACGCTCGGCCCGGGCTCGAGCGGCGACCGGCCCAGGTTCAGACGCGGCGGGTCGATCGGGGGGGCGGCGGTCGGCGCCCGGTCGTCGCCCCACGCGCGGGCCAGGGCGCGGGCGCCGGCGGCGTCGGTGTAGCGGAGGATGCGCCCGAGCAGCCGCGCCGCCCGGGCGGCGCGCTCGCCGGCGCGGTCGGGGTGGTCCGTCAGCGCCGCCAGCGTGCGCCAGGCGCTGTCGAACCGCGCCGACTCAAGCCGGCGCTCGGCGAGGATGAGCGCCGCGTCGAACCCCGCGGTTGTCAGGCCGAACCGGCGGACGACGCCCTCGGTGTCGCCGGACTCGAGCAGTGCGCGCGCCGCGGGCTCGGCGGTTTCGCGATAGCGCGCCAGCAGCGCCGGGCGGGCGAGGATCTCCCGGGTCAGCCTCGCCCGGACGGTGATGAAGAGGTCGGGCTCGTCCGGGCTGGGCAGGAGCCGGTCGCCCTCGGTGTCCAGGGCGTCCTGGAGCAGGCGGACGGCCTCGGCGGGCTCGCCCGCGTCGAGCCTGCCCAGGGCCTGGCCCAGGGCGTCGGCCGCGGCGGTCGAGTCGTCGACGTAGACGGGATTCTCGGCGACCTGCCCCGGCGCCGGACCCGCGAGGATCAGACACCCGGCGAGGGCGGCGGCCCGGGCCCAGAGCCGGTCTGGCAGGCGTCGTCGAGGGTCCGCGGATCGGGGCATCGGGCGCTCCGTCGTGGGTCGGGCGCGGGGTCGCGCCGCTTGGGGGAACTGTACGGGCCGGGTCCGCGGGCGGCTCGGTCAACCGCGGCCCGGTCGGCGCCGATCCGACCCTGCCCAGCGGGGCCTGGTTCGGAGGGCCGTGGATGCCGGTGTGCGCGAGTGGTCAGCAGCCGTCGGGGTGTATCGGCCAGGGCGGGGCGCCGGTGCGGCCGGCGTCCGAAGCCGAGGCCGCCCGGGCCCGGCGGGTGACGATCCTGACGCTGGCCGCGGCGGCGCTCGGCGTGCTGGACCTGGCCTTCACGCTGACCTACGCGCGCTCGATCGGCATGCTGGAGCTCAACCCGTTGGCGCGGTCGATGATCGACCTGGGCGGCGCCGGCCAACTGGTGCGCTTCAAACTCTTCACCATCGCGCTGTCCAGCGGGGCGCTCTACCTCACCCGCCGCGAGCGCGGCGCCGAGCTGGCCGCGTGGGCGAGCGTCGCCGTGCTGGTCGGCCTGGGCGCCCACTGGGTGCGGTACACGACGATGACCGAGGAGCTCGGCCCGGTGCTGGTGGCGCACGCGACGCCGGCGGATCACCGCTGGGTGGTGATCGCGGAGGACTGACGCGACCGGCGCCCGACGGCGAGGTCGATGGCCAGCTCGATCGCGGCGCGCATGCTGGACTCGTCGGCGCGGTTGGCGCCCGCGATGTCGAAGGCCGTCCCGTGGTCCGGGCTGGTGCGGACGGTCGGCAGCCCGAGGGTGACGTTCACGGCGTGGCGCCAGTCCAGGAGTTTGACGGGGATCAGGCCCTGGTCGTGGTGCATCGCCGCGACGAGGTCGAACTCGCCGTCGAGCGCCCGGCGGAAGACGGTGTCGCCCGGGAAGGGGCCGCGGGCGTCGACGCCGGCGTCGATCAGGGCGCGGATCGCCGGCTCGATGAGGCGTGACTCCTCGTCGCCTAAGAGCCCCCCCTCGCCGGCGTGCGGGTTCAGGCCGCACACCGCGACGCGCGGGCGGGCGACGCCCAGCTCGATCATGGCGTCGTTGGCCAGGTCGATGGGGTCGAAGATCCGCCCGATCGTGAGATAGTTGCGCAGCTCCATCAGCGGCAGGTGCGCCGAGACCAAGACGACCTTGAGCGCGGGCGAGACGAACATCATCGCGTGCCGGGCGGCGCGGAAGCGGGTGGCGAACAGCTCGGTGTGCCCGGGATAGCGTCGCCGGCCCGCCAGGGCCCAGGAGGCCTTGGAGATCGGCGCGGTGACCACCGCGTCGACCCGCAGGGGGTCGCCCGCGGGGCGGGCGGCGTCCAGGATCGCGTCCTCGACGAAACGGAACGAGGCGTGCCCGCCCAGCCGCGTGGGCCCGGGCGTCCCGCCGCCGGGCGCGCCGGTGACGGTGTACTCGTCGTAGTCGCGCACCACGACGCCCGCGCCGATCGCGGTCTCGACGAGGTTCGAGTCGTGCTGGACCCGGCGCCAGCGGGGCTCGATCTCGGCGAGGCCCGCGGCGTAGTCCATGGGTTCGGCGATGCCGTAGATCACGAACCGGGCCCGGCGCCGAAGACGGGGGTCGGTCAGCGCCTTGACGATGATCTCGGGCCCCACGCCGAAGGGATCGCCCATCGTGATGGCCACGGTCGGGAGGGGCTCGGCGGGCGGGTTGGCGGGCCTCGGGGCCATGTGTGAATCCTAGCGCGGGATCGGCCGGGCGCCGGGCCTGGGTTGAAAGATCGCCGACGGTTCGCCGAATCACACGCGGGGAGACCGGCTCCCGGCGCTCTCGGACGGCGGCCGGGGATCAGGCGGGACGACGATGCACACCGCGACGCCCAATCAGAACGGGTACGAGTGGCGCGGCGGTCGGCTGGCCGACCCGCACGCGACGCCCGAAGAACGCAACCAGGCGATGCTGGCGCACCTCCTGGGCCTCCTGGGGCTGATCGACCACTTCGTCCTCGGGCTCATCGGCGTGGTGGTCCTGCACCTGGCGACCAAGGGCCGGAGCCCCTTCGTCGACGACCACGCCCGCGAGGCGATCAACTTCCAGCTGAGCCTGCTGGTGTACGAGCTGGCCGCGGGCGTCCTGATCGTGATGACGCTCGGGCTGGGTGTCCTGGTGGTGCTGCCGGCGCTCCTGGCGCTGTGGATCATCCGGCTGGTGGTGGGGATCCGCGGCGCCGTCGCCGCCAACCGCGGCGAGTTCTACCGCTACCCGCTGTGCATCCGATTCCTGGGCTGAGCGCAGAGGACCCAGACCCGTCATGATGTCCGCCGCGATGAACGCCGACACCGCCCGACGACACCCGACCGGTCGGGTGCGCGACCCGCACGCCGCCGAGTCCGAGCGCACCTACGCGATGTTCATCCATCTCGTGGGGCTGATCTCGATGCTGGAGTGGGTGACGAGCGTGGCGGCGCTTGGTGGTGGTGGGGGTGATGTGGGCCGTGCGCCGCAAGGACTCGCCGTTCCTGGACGACCACGGCCGAGAGGCGATGAACTTCCAGATCTCGATCATGGTGTACTTCGCGCTGGGGATCGCGCTGAGCCCGATCGGGATCGGCGCCGTGATCCTCGCCGTGGGCATCCCGATCCTGCGTCTGGTGGGGTGCATCCGCGGCGCGGTGGCGGCGCACCGGGGCGAGTTCTACCGCTACCCGATGTGCTTCCGGTTCCTGTCGTAGAGGCCAGGGCGCCCGGGGTATACTCGCTCCTGTGCCCGCGCTCCTGAACGTCAACAAGCTGGTGAAGCGGTACGGCGAGCGCCCGGTCGTGCGCGGCGTGTCGTTCGAGGTCTCGCCGAGCGAGATCGTCGGCCTCCTGGGCCGCAACGGCGCCGGCAAGACCACGACCTTCCGCATCACGATCGGCATGATCGACGCCGACGGCGGGCGCGTGGCGTTCGACGGGCGCGACGTGACCCGCCTGCCGATGTACCGCCGGGCCCGGCTGGGCATGGGGTACCTGTCGCAGGAGCCGAGCGTCTTCCAGCGTCTGCGCGTCGAGGACAACCTGCTGGCGATCCTCCAGACCCTGCCCCTGAGCCGGCGGGCCCGGCGCGAACGCTGCGAGGACCTGCTCAGGCAGTACGGGCTCGAGCGCATCCGCCACGCCCCGGCCCGCACGTGCTCGGGCGGCGAACGCCGCAAGCTCGAGATCGCCCGGGCGCTGGTGACGAACCCGCGGCTGCTCCTGCTGGACGAGCCGTTCTCCGGCGTCGACCCGCTGGCCGTGGAGGACCTCCAGCGCGAGATCCGCCGGCTGACGCGGATGGGGATCGCCGTCCTGATCACCGACCACAACGTGCAGCAGACTCTGGCCGTGTGCGACCGGGCGTACGTGATCGACGACGGCAAGGTCCTGCGCCACGGGTCGCCCAGGGAGCTGATCAACGACGACCTCGTCCGGCGGACGTACCTCGGGTCGATGTTCCGCGGGGACGAGTTCGACCGGGCGGTGGAGCGCGCCGCCGAGCCCGTCGGCGCCGGCCCGCGCGGGGGTGGGCCGTGAGGCGCGCCGCCGCGATCGCCGCGCTGAGCCTCACGCCGGCCGCGTGCGTCGAGCGCACGCTGCACATCACCTCCGACCCCCCGGGGGCGCTCGTCTGGCTCAACGGGGTGGAGGTCGGCGTCACCCCCGTGGACGTCGCGTTCACCTGGTACGGCGTGTACGACGTGCAGGTCGAGAAGGACGGCTACGAGCCGCTGCTGACCCGGGCGCGGGCCGCCGCGCCGGTGTGGGAGGCCCCGGGGCTCGACTTCTTCGCCGAGGCCCTGCCCGGCCGGCGCCGGAGCGCGGTCCGGTGGCACTTCCCGCTCACCCCGGCCGCCGACGACCCGGACGCGGTGATCGAGCGGGCCCGGCGGATGCGCGACGAGGCCTTCCCCGTCGAACCGATCGAGCCCGGCGCTCCGCCCGGATGAAGATGGGGGCGCCGCGGCGCCGTAGGCTGACCCCGTGAGCGACAAGCGCCGAACAGGCCGGCGGGCGGGCGCGATCGCGGCGGCGCTGCACGCGGCGCTGTTCGCCGTCGCGTTCCCGCCGATCGGTCTGTGGCCCGCGGCGCTGGTCGCGCTGGCGCCCTTGGCGTGGCTGGCGCTGCGCACAGACCGGCCCCGGCGGGCGGCGGGAGTCGTCTGGCTCGTTTCGGCCGCGATGTGGCTGCTGATGGAGCGCTGGCTGATCGGCGTCAGCGCCGTCGGCTGGCCGCTCTTGGCGGCGTATCTCGCGCTCTTCCCCGCCGCGTTCGTGTGGCTGGGGGCGCATCTCGGGCGGCTGCGGCCCGGGTCGCACTGGCGCGTCGCGGGGGCGCTGGCGGCCCTCTGGGTCGGGCTGGAATACCTCCGAGGCGCCGTGGTCCTGACGGGGTACCCCTGGTTCCTGATCGCCCACCCGCTGATCGACACGCCCGTCGCCCAGCTCGCCGAGTGGGTCGGCGTCTACGGCGTGTCGTTCCTCGTGGCGCTGCCGCAGTTGATCCTGATCGTGGCGCTCATCAGGCGCCGGCGGACGGGCGCGCTCCTGGTCAGCACGGCGTCTGCGGTCGCGGTCGTTGCTCTCGCCGCCGCAGGAGGGCTCATACTCGGAGCAGTGGCGCAGGTCCGGCAGTCCGCCGACGAGGAGCACGACAAGGACATCACGGCGATCCGAGTCGCCGTCGTTCAGACCAACGTCCCGCAGAGCAACAAGGTCGCGTGGTCGATCGAGGATCGGCGGCGCGACTTCGCGCAGATGCGCGAGATGACGCTCGACGCCGCGCAGACGAGAGCCGGAGAACCGTCGCCCGAGACGCCCGACCTGATCGTCTGGCCCGAGACGATGTTCCCGGGCGAGACGCTCTCGCCCGCCGCGGTCGCGGAGATCGCGCGCGTCGGGCTCGTGTACGAGGACGGGACGCCCGCGACATTCTTCTACGACGCCCTTCTCGAACTGCAACGCGCCGTCGGTGTTCCTCTGCTCGTCGGGTCGATCGGCTACGACGGCTTGCGCATCGGCACGGATGACAATGGCTTGGTCTTCGAGCACGACGGGAAGTTCAACAGCGCGTTCCTGCTCGACGCCGGCGCCGTTCGCGGGGAGCGCTACGACAAGATGCATCTGACGCCGTTCGGCGAGGTGATGCCGGGGATCTCCTGGAGCGACCGGCTCGAGGGGTGGCTGCTGTCGCTGGGGGCGGCCGGGATGCGGTTCGACCTGGACGCGGGCCGGTCGGCGACGGTGTTCGAGGTCCCGCTGCGCGATGTGGAGATGGAACGGCCGGGCGCGGCGCGCGTGGTGACGCCGATCTGTTTCGAGTCGGCGACGCCGGGCGTCTGCCGGCGGCTGGTGTTCGGCGGGGGCCAGCGCCGGGCGGACCTGATGGTGAACCTGACCAACGACGGCTGGTTCGGGTCGGCGCCGGGCAAGCGGGCGCAGGCGCTGCAGGTCGCGCGCTGGCGGTGCGTCGAGCTGCGCACGCCGATGGTCCGGGCGGCGAACACGGGGATCTCGGCGGCGATCGATCCGTCGGGGCGGGTTCAAGCCCGCGGGCCCGAGAACCGATCCGAGGATGAGCGGGTCGCCGGCGTGATGCGGGCGAGTGTGAACCTGCCCGTCGGCGGGCCCACGGTGTACGCGCGGATCGGAGACGCCGCCGGGTGGCTGAGTCTGCTGGGGGCGTCGCTGGTGTCGGGGTGGGCGGTGTGGCGCGGCCGATCGGGCCGGCGCCCGGGAGCCGAGTCATGAGACGGACGCTGGTGATGGTCGGGTTTGGCCTCTTCGCGATCGGGTGCGCCTCGGCGACAGGCCCGCGGCCGGCGTCGAGCCGGGTCGCCCCGGTCCTGGACCCGGCCGGCCGGGCGGCCCTGGCGGAGGAGGCGCTGTCGATCCTGACGGACGCGGCGCTGGGCGCCGACCCCCTGCTCAAGGCCAACGCCATCGAGGGGCTGCACCCGGCGCCGGAGCGGGTCGAGCCCATCGTCCGCGCGGCGCTGGCCGACGAGAACATGGGCGTGCGCTTCGTCGCGGCGATGACCGTGGGGAAACTCGGGCTCCGTGACTCGGCGGTGTTCGTGGAGCCGCTCTTGAAGGACCCGGCGCGGGAGGTGCGAGCGGCGGCGATCTACGCCATCCGGGCGACCGGCGGCGACGCGGACCCGACGCCACTGGCGGCGATGCTCGAGAGCCCCGTGATGCGCGAGCGGGCGCAGGCGGCGTTCATCCTCGGGGAGCTGGGCGACCCCAGCGCCGTGCCGCTGCTGCGGTCCGCGGCGCGGCGCGGCGCGCCCCTGGCGCGGCCGATCGAGGACCGGCTCGCCCGGCTCCAGATCGCCGAGGCGCTGGTCAAGCTCGGGGACCTCGACGCGATCGAGACCGTGCGGGCGGCGCTCTTCCCGTCCAGGCCCGAGGACCTCGAGGCGACGGCCCTGGCCGTGCAGATCATCGGTTCGGTCGGCGATCGGCGGTCCATCGACCAGCTGGTGTACCTGACGGCGCGCGAGGGGCCCGAGCGGCTGCCCGCGGAGGTCCGGCTGGCGGCGGCGCTGGCCCTGGCCAAGCTGGGCAACCCGCGCGGGTGGTTCATCGCCGAGGAGCACTGGCGGGACCCCGCCCCCGCGATCCGGGCTCAGTCGGCGTTCGTTTTCGGCGAGACCCTCGGGCCCGAGAACGCCGACCGGCTGCGGGCCCTGATGGGCGACGCGTCGCCCTTGGTGCGAGTGGCGGCGGCGGCGGCGGCGCTGCGGCTGACCGGGCGCGGGCCGACCACCGCGAGTGTTGACAGCCCCGGCTGAGCCGGATACCAAAGCCGATCGGCCGGTGCTCGGCGCCGGAATGCGGGATCCGGCCCGGCGCCCGTGCGTAGAGCAGGCCGGGTCGGCTCGCGAGCCGGCCGGCGCGGTGGGTCCGAAATCGCGGTTCATTGGCCACGGGGCATCCAGACCGGGGGTCCGACGTTGCACGCAGTCACAAAGATTCTGGTGGTGTTCGCGGTGGTGCTCAGCCTCCTGCTGTCGGCGTTGACGATCGCGTACAGCGCCAACGCCGAGCGGATCCGGGGCCAGTACCAGGCCATGGAGGCGCGGTCGCTTGGGCTCCAGTCGCAGCTCCAGAGCGCCGAGAGCCGGCACGCCGAGGACCGGGCCCGGCTCAACACCGAGATCGAGACGGTCAACCAGCAGCTCAACGACGCCTTCGCCGAGAAGTCGCGTCTCCAGCAGGAGGCGACGCGGCTGATCGCGGATCTCAAGGCGGCGCAGGTCGAACTGGCCGGCGTGCGCTCGAGGATCGACCGGCTGGCGTCGATGAGCCAGACGCAGGCGACGCTGATCTCGTCGTACCGGGACGAGCTGTCGTCGCTGCGCGCCCAGGAGCTCCAGGCCAAGCAGCGCGAGATCCAGCTCGCCGACCGGGTCAACGACCTGGCCGGGCAGTTGGAGGTGGCCATCGAGACCAACCGGGCCCTCCAGGAGCAACTGGCCGAGCTCCAGCAGGCGATGGGCGGCGGGACCGCGGTGGCGTCGGCGTCGGGCCGGCCGGCGCTGGGCCAGCCGATCCGGGCCCGCATCACCGAGGTGCGCACCGGCCCGGCGGGGGAGATCCTGGCGCAGATCGACGCCGGCTCGAACGACAACCTGTCGGAGTCGATGGAGTTGACCATCGTGCAGAACGAGCGGTTCGCGGGCGTCCTGGAGCTCACGAAGGTGGAGCTCAACGAGGCCGTGGGGCGGATCCGCCTCAGCCAGGGCCAGCGCATCGCCCCGGGCGCCATCGTGACCACCATCCGCTGACCCTGACCGCGAGGCCCGATCAGCCATGAGCCAACTGGGGATGAACCTGCCGGGGTCGTCGCGTACGGCCCGCCCGCGGATGAACATCTACACAGGCCTCTTGTTCCTGGCCGTGGCGGCCCTGTCGGCGGCCGTGGCGCTGGTGTGGATGGCGGGGATGCGCGTCGCGCCCGAGGAGGGGCCGATGGGCGCGTTCAAGGTGCAGGACGCCCAGCGGATCACGCTGCCCGGCTGAGGCCGCGGGCGTGCCCGCCGGCGCCGGCTCGAAAAGAATCCGATAATCTTCCAGCCGGATCGGCGAGCGGGCCGATCCCGGCTGTGGGTCGCGCGGTTGGTGCGCGCCCGAGGCCGACCCTGGGAGCCGCCGACTGCCGGCGGGCAATGCCGACCGTGCTCGAACGCCTGCGATCCTGGTTCACCGTCGATATGGGGATCGACCTGGGGACGTGCAACACCCTGGTCGCGGTGCGCGGCGAGGGGATCGTCCTCAACGAGCCCAGCGTGGTCGCGGTGAAGAAGGGCACCAACGAGGTGCTCAACAACGGCGCCGCCGTCGGCTGGATGGCCAAGGAGATGCTGGGCAAGACGCCGGGCTCGATCTCCGCGGTGCGCCCCCTCAAGGACGGCGTCATCAGCGACTTCGAGATCACCGAGGCGATGCTCGCCTACTTCATCCACAAGGTGAACGGGCGGGCGTCGTGGTTCGGCAAGCCCCGGGTGGTGATCTCGATCCCCTCGGGCATCACCGAGGTCGAGAAGCGGGCCGTGCTCGACAGCGCCGAGCGCGCCGGCGCCGGGCGCATCTATCTCTTGGAGGAGCCCGTCGCCGCGGCGATCGGCGCGGGGCTCCCGTTCGTCGAGCCGACGGCGTCGATGATCGTGGACATCGGGGGCGGCACGACCGAGGTCGCCATCATGTCCCTCGCCGACATCGCCGTGTGCGAATCCGTGCGCGTGGCCGGCGACGACCTCGACGAGGCCATCATCAGCCACATGAAGAAGACCTACAACATGATGATCGGCGAGCAGTCCGCCGAACGCATCAAGATCGAGATCGGCTCGGCGGCGCCGGTCGGCGAGGAGACCACCATGGAGGTCCGCGGGCGGGACATGGTCTCGGGCCTGCCGCGGAAGATGGTCCTCTCCAGCGAGGAGGTCCGCGAGGCCCTCCAGGAGCCGGTCGGCGCGATCGTCGAGGCCGTCACCCGCACCCTCGAGCGCGCCGAGCCCGAGCTCGCCGCGGACCTCGTCGAGAACGGCATCACCCTCGCCGGCGGGGGGGCGCTCCTGCGGGGGATCGACGCCATCATCTCCAGCGCCACCGGGCTGGACGTGCGCGTCGCCGAGGACCCGCTCACCGCCGTGGCCCGCGGGACGGCGATCTTCCTCGAGAACATCGAGAAGCTCAAGGGCAACCTCCAGAGCGACACGGACATCTGACCCCGGACGCGCACGCCGGCGCCGCCAGCCGTACCATCGGCGCCCATGGCGCATCGGCGAGACGCGGGGGGACGCGCCCTGACGCTGGCGGTCGTCGCGGCCCTGGCGCTGGGCCTGACGCCGGACCGCTATGCGCGCGTCGCGTCGTGGCTGACCGAGCCCGTGGCGTTCCTTGTCCAGCCGATCGCCCACCCGGTGGCGCGGTTGACACGCTGGCTCCGCCCCGGCCGCGACACCCTGGGCGACGACGACCCACGGCTGGCCGCGCTCCTCGACGAGCGCGACCGCGCCGTCGACGCCCTGCGCCGGGCGGAGTTGCGCATCGACCGGCTCGAGGCCCAGGTCCGCGACCTGCAATCGGGCGTCCCGGTGGCGCCGGGGGCGCGGCTTCGGCAGGTCTGGGCGCCGGTGACGTCTCGCTCGAGCGTCCTCGCCGACGGGACTATCCGTCTCGGGGTCGGGCGCGACGCACGGATCGAGCCCGGCGTGAGCGTCGCCACGGTGCGCGGCGTGGCGCTGGTCGGCCGGGTCGTCCGCGTCGAGGCGCGCACCTGCTGGGCGCTGCCCTTCACGCACCCGCGGGCCGGGCCCGTCGAGGGCGTGGTGCTGACCGGCCCGACGCTCGCCGAGTCTTTCGGGTGCCTGCTGGAGGGCGCCGGCGACGGGACGCTCACCGGGGACATGGTCGGAGAGGCAGTCGGCGTTGAGCCCGGGATGGTCGTCCGGCTGCGCGACGAGGCCTGGCCCGAGATCGCCCAGATGCTCGTCCTTGGCCGGGTCGAGTCCGTCGAGCGCAAAGAGAACGGCCGGCTGCGCATCGCCGTGCGCCCCGCGGCGGACCCGGCCCGAGTCAGCGAGGTCGTGATCCGCGTCCCCGAGACGCGCAGCGCACCGGCGGGGGAGGCGCCGTGAACTGGCTGGTGGCGGCGATCGGGCTGTGGGCGGTGATGGGGCTGGAGCTCGGCCTGCGCGACGGGCTGGCGCTGGGCCCGACGGGGGCGGCGCCGACCTTCGCGCTCATCTACCTGGTGTTCCTCGCGCTGTCGGCGCCCAGACGGGCGGCGCTGTGGGCGGGGCTGGCCGTGGGGCTGGCGCTGGACGCCTCGCGCGCCCTGCCCAGCGCCGACGGGATGCGCGTCGTGGCGGCGATCGGGCCCCTGACCCTCGGCGGCGCTTTGGCCGCGTACACCACCGTGCAGATCCGCGGCGTGCTCAACCAGCGCAACCCGCTGACGGGACCGCTGGTCGTCGCCGTCGCCGTGTTCCTGGCGCATCTGGTCGCGGTGGCGACGCTGGAGATGCGCTCGTGGTACGACGCGGCGCTGACCGTCGACGCGGTGGCCGATCTGGGTCGGGCCGGGCTGACGGCGGTCTACTCGGCCCTGGCGTCGCTGGTTCTGGGCGTCCTGGCCCGGCCGATTCTGCCGATGATCGCGGCCGTGCACCAGTTCGACCCGACGCCGTCGGCGTGGCGCTGGGTCCCCTTCGGCCGGCGGGGCTACGGCCCGGCGCGCTGAGCCGTGGCGCGCAGGATCGCCAGCGCCTCGTCGTCCGGCACCTGGCCGAACTCGTCGTAGAACAGGCCCACCGCGCCGAACGACTCCGGCGCCGACAGGCACACCACCCCGTCCGCCTCGTGTCCCAGGTCCCTGACCGTCTGGGCCGGCGCCACCGGCAGCGCCACGGTCACCCGCCCCGCGCCCGCGGCCCGGGCCACGGCGATCGCGGCCCGCACGGTCGCGCCGGTGGCGGCGCCGTCGTCGATGATGATCGCGTCTCGGCCGCGCAGGTCCGCCCTCGGGCGCACGGCCCGGTACACCGACGCCCGCCGGGCGATCTCGGCCCGCTCGCGACGGGCGATCGCGTCGATCCGATCCCGCGGCACGAGCCCGGCGAGGTCTTCGTTGAGCGTCAGGATCCCGCCCTCGCCCACGGCGCCCAGCGCCAGTTCCGGCTGCTCGGGGTGGCCGATCTTGCGCACCAGCAGCACGTCGAGTTCCGCTCCGAGCGCCCGCGCCACTTCATCGGCCACGGGCAGCCCGCCCCGCGGCAGGGCCAGGACGACCGGCCGGTCGAACGCCCGGCTGCGCAGGGCCTCGGCCAGCCGGCGCCCGGCGTCGGCGCGGTCGCGGAAAACGCTCCCGTTCACGAGGATGATCGTACGCCCGGGCCCGCGCGCGGCGGCCGATATGCTGCTCCCATGAGCAGCACCCCACTGGTCGGCGTCCTGATGGGCAGCAACTCCGACTGGCCCACGATGAAGCGCACGGTCGAGACGCTCGACGCGCTGGGCGTCCCGAGCGTCGCCAAGGTGATGAGCGCCCACCGCTCGCCCAAGGCGGTGGTGGAGTTCTGCGAGTCCGCCGAGTCGCGCGGTATGAAGATCGTGATCGCCGCGGCCGGTGGAGCGGCGCACCTGGCCGGGGTGTGCGCCGCGCACACGCACCTGCCGGTCCTGGGTGTGCCGGTCAAGGGCTGGTCGCTGGACGGGCTGGACTCGCTGCTCTCGACGGCGCAGATGCCCAAGGGCATCCCGGTGGCGACGTTCGCCATCGGGTCGGCCGGCGCGATCAACGCGGCCCTGGCCGCCGCGGCCATCCTGGCCCTGGCCGACCCCGCCCTGCGCGAGCGGCTGATCGCGTTCCGCGCCGAGCAGTCGGCCAAGGCCGTCATGGACCCGCACGACTGACGGCCCGGGCGGGGCGGCGCGTATACTTGCGCCGGCGGGCCGACGACGCCGGCCCGTCCCGACAGGAGCCGCCCCATGAAAAGCATCGAGCACCCCGTCGTCGACGGCGCCGAGGCGAAGCGCGCCCTCGAAGCCGCCGCCGCCAGCGAGGGCATGTCCGCCGACCAGATCGACATCGAGTCGATGGTCATCACCCAGAACTACGACCGCTACTCCGACGAGGACCACGAGGTCTGGTCGATCATCTACAACAAGCGCTGGGCGCAGATCGAGACCGACGCCTCGGACGTGTTCCTCCGCGGGATCCGGGCGATCAACCTCCGCCCCGACCGCGTTCCGGACCTGCGCGAGGTCAACGCGAACCTGGCGCGGATGACCGGCTGGCAGAGCCGGGGCGTGCCGGGGTACCTGCCGGCCAAGTCGTTCTTCGCGTTCCTGGCCAAGCGGCAGTTCCCGACGACCATCGCCGTCCGGCCCAAGAGCCAGATGGACTACCTGCCCGAGCCGGACATCATCCACGACGTCTTCGGGCACGTCCCGCTGCACGCCGACCCGGTGTTCGCCGACTTCCTCCAGACCTACGGGCAGGCGGCCCTGCACACCGACGACCCGCACCACACCGAGCGGCTGGCGCGGCTCTTCTGGTTCACCGTCGAGTTCGGCCTGATCCGCGAGGACGGCCGGCTCAAGCTCTACGGCTCGGGGCTCATCTCCTCCGAGGGCGAGGGGCACCATGCGCTCGAAAGCCCCGAGGTCGACCGCCGACCGTTCGAGATGCAGCGCGTTTGTGACACCCCGTTCGAGATCGACCACTACCAGCCGATCCTGTACGTGCTGGATTCCTTCGAGCAACTCCGCGACGCGATGAACACCTACGCCGAGATGCTCCTGAACCAGCCGGCGGCGTCGGCGGGCTGACCAGGGCGCCGCGCCGCGCTGATCGTCTACCGTGGCCTCGTGGTCCCGGGCGAACCGTCGCGGTGGGAGGGGGCTCTGTGCGCATCGCGATCCTGTGGCCGGCGCGGGCGCCCAGCCCCGACGTGCGCTCGGGGATCCCGCTGGGGATGCAGCGCGGGCTCGAGGCGGTCGGCGCCGAGGTGATCCCCGTCTACCTCGGACCGGGCCCCGCGTGGGACGCCCTGCCGGGGCCTCTGGGCGCGCGGGCGCGGTTCGCGCGATCGGTGGCCCGCCGGGTGGACCTGGGCCGCGCCGCGGGCGTTGTGGATGCAGTGCTGGCGCCGGCGTGCGCCGAGGTGTGCGTGGGGCTGCGGACCCGGGCGCCGGTGGTCTTCGCGACGGATGCGGCGTGCGGCTTCGGCGGGCCGATCGTCGGCGGGCGGCATCGGCCGGCGCCGTTCTCGCGCCTGCGCCGGTGGGTCAACGCGGCGGCCCTGAGGCGGGCCCGGGCGGTGATCGTCGCCACCGAGGGCGCCCGCCGGCACGCCGTCGAGGCCTTCGGCGCCGATCCCGATCGCGTCCACGTATCGGCGCTGGGCGCCAACGCTGTCGCGCCGCATGAGGGCCTCGGCGATCGTCCCGCGCCCTCGCCGGATGGTGTCCGCCTGGTGCAGGTCGCCGCCTCACCGGGGCGCAAGCGCGTCGACGACGGCGTCGCCGCGGTGGGCCTGCTGCGCGAGCGCGGCGTGCGCGCCTCGCTCACGCTCATCGGGCCGCCGACGCCCGCCGCGAGCCGGTCCCCCTACGTCGATTGCCTGGGCCGGCTTCGCCTCTCGTCGCCGGCGGACGCGGCCGAGTTCCGGGAGGCTCTGCTCGCTGCGCACATGATGCTGATGCCCTCGCGCGCCGAGGCGTTCGGCATCGCCGCGTGCGAGGGGGCGCACTTCGGCCTGCCGGTGATCGCCACACGCGTGGGCGGGCTCGCCGAGATCGTCCGCGACGGCCGGACGGGCCTGCTCCTGCCGCACGACGCTTCGAGCGAGGCGATCGCGGGCGCGATCGAGCGGCTAATCGCCGACCCAGAGCGCTGGCGCGCGATGTCCCGGTCGGGGCGGGCGCTGGCCGTCGAGGAGTACACGTGGACGCGCTGGGCCCAGCGCGCCGCGCCGATCATCGAGGGCGTGGCCGCCCGGGCTCCGAAGGGGGGTCTTCCGCGGGCGTGATCGCGATCCGGAGCTCCATCTTTATCCGGCTCGTGACGTGTTCGCCGCCCGGTATGTCGATCGACAGTTCGGACACGACCGTGGATGACGCGTCCGCTGAAACGGGCATCGGCCGCGTCAGGTCGAACACGATGCGGCCGGCGCCGGCGCCCTCGAGCGATTCGACGGTGGTGGCGATCTCTCCCGCGTCGGCCACGTCCAACGGCTCAGGGCCGTCCCCCGGCAGGCCGATCTCTGCGGTGCTCTCCAGCGTCACAACGCTCCCGCGTCGCTCGGTCAACGCAAACGTGCTGACGGCCTTCATCGGCACGCCGTTGATGACCCCCCGCGTCGTGACGCGCCAGCGGGCGCCGACGCCGACAGCCTCGATCGGCAACGGAGGCATGATCTGCTGGATTTGCCGAGACAGCTCCTGGATCTCCTGGCTGGTCGGGTCATCGCGCCTGTCGTCGGCTTCAATCGTGAGGCTGTGCGCGACGCCGCGCGCATCGCTGTGGACCACGACGTGCAGCCCGGTCGCCGAGTCGATCGCCTCCTCCATGCTCGCGCGAACGAGGGGGTCCTCGCCGGGCTCGGGATCCTCGAGCCAAACGTCTTCGATGATTGAACGCACCGTGTAGGCGCCGTCCAGGTCGACCGTCTCAACGCTCGCGGTCATGAGTTGATGGATCGTTGGCAGATCGACGTCTATGAAAGGCTCACCGTCGAGCTCCTGCGCCATGGCCGTGTCCAAGGCGAAGACCACCGCCTGCGTCGTCCCTTGGGCGGGCTCGATCCGCAGCGGGGCGCGGGGTTCGGCGCCGGGATCGAGGAGCTCGACGACCGGCGCCGGGGGCGTCACCACCACCGGCGCCGCGCTCAGCGGCGCGTGAGCCGTCAGCGCTATCGCGGCGGCGGCATACGGGAGGAAGCGGTCGCAACGCATGGGTGTGTCTCCGGCGTCCGGGCCGGCGGGGAGCTGGCCGACGGAGTTATAATACCCGCCCACGGAGCCCGCGCCATGACCATCAACATCATGTATCTGGGCCACTCGGGGTTCGTGATCGCCGCGGGCGATCACGCCGTCGCGATCGATCCGTTCCTGACGGGCAACCCGCTGGCCGTGCATAAGCCGGGGGACCTCGCCCCCACGCACATCGCCCTGACCCACGGCCATGAAGACCACCTGGGCGACACCGTGTCCATCGTGAAGCGCACGGGCGCGGAGGTCTTCGCCGCCTTCGAGCTGTGCAACTATCTCAGCGAGCAGGGCGTCAGCGCGACCCAGCCCATGAACCCCGGCGGGCGCGTGGACACGCCCTTTGGGTTCGTCGCCCTGACGCAGGCGTTCCACTCCTCCAGCCACGAGGGGCGGTACCTCGGCATGCCCTGCGGTGTGATCTTGAACATCGCCGGCGTGACCCTCTACCACTGCGGGGATACGGCGCTTTTCGGGGACATGAAACTCATCGGCGAGGTCTACCGGCCCGACGTCGCCATGATCCCCATCGGCGACCGCTTCACCATGGGCCCGGAGTTGGCGACGCGCGCCGCCGAACTGATCCGCCCCAAGGTCGCGATCCCGATCCACTACAACACCTGGCCACCGATCGAGCAGGACCCGGCCCGGCTCACGCCCGCCGGCATCGAGGTCAAGGTGATGAAGCCCGGCGAGACTTGGGCCTACGGCTGAGGCGCAGAGCGCCCCTTACGCCTCCTCCGGCAGGATCGAGCACAGCCAGTCGCCGGCGCGCCGGCACGCCTTGCTGCGCTCGAACCGCCCGGCGAGCATGCCCTCGGCGGTGGTGTTGACGACGGCCAGGGCCTTCCCGATGTCGAGCTCGTCCAGCGCGATCGAGCCGCGCAGGCCCGTGCGGAGCAGCCAGTACTCCGCGACGCCGGCGAGGGGCTCTCCGTCGGGGATCTCGTAGAACCGCCGCAGCGCCAGCGCGTACAGGCAGAACTGGAGGTCGTCCGGCTTGGGTTCGGTGAGCCTCTTGGACGGGGCGCCCGTTTTGTAGTCGACGAGCCGGTAGGCGCCGTCGGGTGTGCGGTCGATGCGGTCGACCTTGGCGATCGCGTTGTGCTCGCCGGCGGGCAGGCCGAGCGGGAACTCGATCGTGCGCTCGACCTCCAGCACCTCCGACGCCGGGTCGTGCAGGTCGCGCACCGCGGCGAGGGCCAGGGCCTCGATCTGCGCGCCCAGGGCGCCGTCGGGCCCGTCCAGACGTCCCGCCGGTCCCACCAACCGGCGGACGATCTCGCGGAGTCGCGCCTCGCCCGGCGCCGGCTCGCCGTGGGCCTCGGCGTGGCGGACCTCGCCGAAGAACTGTTCCAGCGCGCGGTGGGCCAGATCGCCCGCGGCCAGGCCCGGCGTCTTCTCCTCGTCCAGGCCCAGCACATGCTTGACGTAGAAGCAGCGCGGGCACCGTGTGTAATCATTGATCTTGGTGTAGGTCAGTTTGAGAGGCGCGGGCAGGGGCGCCAGCGCGGGTTTGGCGTCGCGCTCGAGCCGGCGGGCCAGGGCCTCGGCCGCGGGGTGGCCGAGGTGATCAGGCAGTGCGCCGGCGTCGCGGAGGTGCGCCAGGGCCGCGATCCGCCGGGCGGCGTCGTCGAGATCGCGGGCGATGGCGTCGATGGCGCCCGCGTCGAGGTCGGCGCGCTCGGCGCGGTGCAGGGCGGCCAGGGCGTCAGCGCGGGCGCGGTCCAGCTCCCGGCGGACGCGCGCCCGGCGGGCGGCGTCGGCGCCGAGGCCGGCGCCATCGGTAGCCGTCACGCCCGCGCGCTCGTAGAGATCGTTCAGGTCCAGCCGGGCCAGGCCCTCGGGCGGGTCCAGGCGGGTCAGTTCGTCGAAGAAGTCGCCGGCCTTGGGCGGGCGTTTGATCGACTTGGCCACCAGCGTCAGCCGACGCCGGGCGCGCGTGCAGGCGACGTAGAACAGCCGGCGCTCTTCGTCGTCGTGGCTCGCCCGCGCCCGCCCGGTCAGGGCCTCGGGGAGCGCCAGCCGGTCGGGCGCTCGTTCGAGCGACGGGAACCCCGTCCTGATGCGCACGTCCGCGACGATCACGGTGTCGAACTCCAGGCCCTTGGCGGCGTGCGCGGTGAGCACGGCGACGCCGTCGGCGTCCTCGTCAGGGGGATCGTCGGCGCCGTCGTCGGTCAGGCGGAGCGTCTGCTCCTTCGGGTCGAGGGCGTCGAAGTGGCGGAGGAAGGCGCGCAGGTCGCCCGGTGGTTCGAGCCGCGGCTGCTTGTCCTGCGCAAACCGCAGGGCGCCGACGACCGCCTCGACGCGCCGGGCCCGGGACTCGGCGTCCAGCGCCTCGACGTGCAGCAGCCGGGCGTCGTCCACGATCCGGCGCAGGGCCGCCAGGGCGTCGTGCTCGGCGGCGAACCGCGCCAGCGCGTCGTAGCGCGCGACGAAGTCCGCGACCGCGGGGTGGCGCTCGGCGGCGGCGCGGGCGGCGCCGAGCGCGCCGGCGTCGGTGCGCGGTCGGGCGCGGGCGCCGCGCACGACATCGGCCGCCGCATCCGGGTCCAGCGACACCGGCGGCCGCACGAGCAGCCGCTGGAGGCTCGGCGTGTGGCCGGGGTCCGCCAGCAGCCGGGCCCATGCGAAGAGGTCTTTGACGGCGGCGTCGTCGATCGGCGCCGGCGTGCGCGACGACCGCACCGGCGCGTCGTACGCGGCCAGGCCCAGCGCGATCTCGTCGGCGCGATCGTGGGTGCGCACGATGACGGCGTAGTCGGACCACGCCCGGCCGGTCCCGGCGCGGTCGGCGAGGATCAGGGCCGCGACGGCGCGCGGCAGGTCGGCCCGGGACGGGAGCTCGAGCGCCTCGACGGCGCCGGGCTGCTCGGCGGCGGAGCCGTCCGCGACCCGGATCGATTTGTCCGGCCGGTAGCGTTCCCCGGCCCGGGCGATCATGGCGTTGGACGCGGCGATGATGCGCTCGCCGCTGCGGTAGTTCCCGGTCAGGAGGATCTCAGCGTGGTCGGGCCAGGCTCGGGCGAACCGCTCCAGGGCGCGGTCGTCGGCGCCTCGGAACGCGTAGATCGCCTGGTCGTCGTCACCCACGACGAAGAGGTCCGGCGGCCGGGCCGCGTCCGCCGGCGCCAGCAGAGACAAGAGCGCGATCTGCGCGGGGGACCAGTCCTGGAACTCGTCGACCACGATGTGGCGCGTCTCGTCGCGCAGGATCGCCCGGCACAGGTCGTGCTCGCGGATCAGCCGGGCCGCGAGGTTCACGTCGTCGTCGAAGAGGAGCAGACCCGCGGCGAGCCGGCGGGCGTCGAACTCGGCGTAGACCTCCGCCAGCGGGCGAAACTCCTCCAGGCGCGCCCGGCGGGCGTCGGCGGCGCGCGCGTCGGCGCCGGGGTCGGGCGACGACAGCGCCGCGGTCTCGGCGTCGCACCACGCCAGGGCGTCCCTCGGCGACACGCCGTCGGTGGTGCAGGCGTCGATACACGCCCACGCGCGATCGGCGGCGGCGTCGAGGCCCTCGGCGGCGCGATCGCGGAAAGCGCCGTGATCCACCAGGATCTCGCGCAGCAATCGGCGCCGCTGCGCCGAGTCCATCAGCGTCGAGTCGGCGGGCAGGCCCGCGAGATCCCCGAACCGACGGATCACACCCCGGCCGAACGCGTTGCACGTCTGCACCCGCACGCGAGCGGCCCGGCTTGGGCCCACGAGGCCCACCAGCCGGTCGCGCATCTCACCGGCGCTCTTGTTGGTGAAGGCGAGCGCGAGCACGGACTCCGGGTCGGCGCCGAGCCCGCCGGCGTCGGCGGGCGCGACCAGCCGCGCCACGCGCGTCACGATCACCCGGGTCTTGCCGGCGCCGGGCCCGGCGATCACCAGCGCGGGGCCGCCCTCGTGACGGACGGCCCGGGCCTGATCGTCTGAGAGGCCGGCGAGCGCCTCGTGCAGGGTGTCGCCGACGCCGGACGCGGGCATGAGTTGATCTTACTTACCGACCGGCTCCAGCGAGCGGGGCGCCAGCAGGGTGGGGCGCCGGCGTGGCTGCGAGCCTCGGTCTGCGCGCCTTGAGCCGCGCCTTCATCCTGGCCCCCGCGCGCACCAGGCGCTCGGCGCTTTCGTGGACCACGGGCCGGCATCGACCCGTGAGGATCGCGTCGCGCACCGCGCCGAAGGAGGCGTCTTGAGCGTCCACCCGGGTCCACGCCGCCCCGACCTGCGGCCAGGCGTGCGCGTCGCTGCCCCCGACCAGCGGGCGCCCGATCCGGCGGGCCAGGCCCCGGGCGCCGGCGATCTCGTCGAAGCCGGCGAACCGCGCGTTGATCTCCACCGCGTCGGCGAGCGCGGCGAGCATCGGATCGGGCGCCCGATCCGCGGGCTTGTCACGCCGGGTCGGGTGCGCCAAGACCCGCACGGCGTCGAGGGCCAGGCGATCGAACGCCTCGATCATCTCCAGCGCCGACGGGTGACGCCCCGCCGTCAGCGGCGCGCCGAATGCGGCGTCGAGCCGCCGGAGTTCGTCCACGGGCGCGATCACAACAAGGTCGATCCGCTCGGCGAGGGTGATCTCCATCCCCGGGTACAGCGCGACCCCGCCGGTGTCGAGCGTCCCGTCCGGCGCGCCGAACGCCCGCCCGACCTGCGCCGCCGCGTCCCAGAAGCCGACCGCATGGGCGTGCTCGGTCAGAGCCACGCCGTCGAGCCCCCGCCGACGCGCCGCGTCGGTCAGCCGGACCACGTCGCACAGGTCGAACGGCGTCCGCTTGGCGGGCTTGGGATGCGTATGCAGATCGAGTCGGAGGTCTCGGGGCATCGGCGCGCTCGGTGGAAGGACGCTCGGCATGATCGACGACCCAGGCGATCAAGTCCGGCCCATCCGTGAGCCCGCCCGGCGCAGCCCCGGGGGCCCGGGCCGGGATCCTGAGGGCCCATGATACGCCGGCCGGTCGGCGCCGGCCCGGACGCGGGCGAGCCCCCACCCGCGCGGTTGCCCCGGGCCCGGCGTCGAGGAGAATCGGAGCATGACGCCGCGACGCCCGACCCACAACGACGCCCGAACCTCGGTGCTGTTCGTGTGCCTCGGCAACATCTGCCGCTCGCCGATCGCTGAGGGCGTCTTCCTGCACCTGGCCCGCGAGCGCGGGGTGGAGGGCCGGTTCCTCGTCGATTCCTGCGGGACAGGCGGCTGGCATGTCGGCGAGCCCCCCGACCCGCGCGCCCGCGCCGCCGCGGAGCGTCACGGCGTGAGGCTGGTCTCACGGGCCCGGCGCCTGGACCCGGGCGCGGACTTCGCCCGCTTCGACTGGCTGATCCCGATGGACCGCCAGAACAAGAAGGACCTGCTCGCCGAGGGCGCCCCGGCCGATCGCGTGCGCCTGCTGCGCGCCTTCGACCCGGCCCTCGCCGGCGCCCCCGAACGCGAGCTCGACGTGCCCGACCCCTACTGGGACGAGGCCGACGGATTCGACACGGTCTTCGGCATGATCCGCGCCGCCTGCGGGGGAATGCTCGACGAACTGAGTTCTGATTGACGGATCAGTGGAACGGCCGTTTCGGCCAGTGGGACGGGCGTCTCGCCCAGTGGGACGGGCGTCTCGCCCGTCGTGGTTCACACTGACAACGGCCGAGGCGGTCGTTCCAGCGGCAGCCCCCGTCTTGGGTGGCGCCTGAGCGAGCTGTCAAGGAATGCAACTCGCGCGAGGCCGATCGGGCAGGGTGTCACCCAATATTTTCTGAGATATGCTCTTGCTTCTCGGGCCGGCCGCACGGTACGCTGCCCGCGTCGCGCCTCCCCCGGGCCCGGTCGGCCCGGGCCGACCGGCGCCGAGACCAGAACAGGAGATTGCCCATGACCGGCAAACGCCCCGTCTCTCTCTCTCTCTCTCTCTCTGATTGTTGAAAGCGTCCTGGTGGGCGCCGCCCTGACCAGCATCGCGGCGACCGCGGCGGGCCAGCCGGCGCAGCCGACGCCCACGGTTGAAGAAGCGGTCGCCGATCTCTTCGCGAACGATCCAGCGTTGCAGACGCCGCCTGGTGTGAGGATGCCGGATTTTGTCGGTCCACCCTCTGCGCCGACACCGGACGTCGTGTTCGCGGCGCATCCGGATCTGAAACTTGAGCAGTCAGAGATCCCGATGGGGGATCTCGACGGTGACGGGATCGACGATTTCTACCTCGCGGCGGTCGGCTCGCCCGAGGAGAACGCCCAGACCCAGGGTCGGCTCGTCGCCTATTCCGGCTGGACCGGCGCCACGTTGTTCGAGTACACGAACGCGGAGTTCGGCGACGGCTTCAGCATGGCCATCACCGCCATGCCTGATGTGTCGGGCGACGGGGGCGATGATCTTCTCGTTGGCGCCCCGTTCAGCAGCGCCGCGGCCGCCGAGTCGGGCGCCGTGTACATCCTCAACGGCGCCGACGGGAAGATGCTCTACACCATCACGTCGCCGGTGGCTGACGCGACTCTCGGGCTGACAGTCGCGTCGGCGGGGGACGTCAACAAAGATGGCCTGGGTGACGTGCTCATCGCGGCGCCGTTCGACGGCGCCGGCAAGGCGTACCTGTACCTCAGCGGTTCCGGGTTGCCAACGCCCGGGACGGGGGTGGCGCCGGATGTTTTTTATCCACGAGCACTGACAACCGCCGACGCGGACTTTGTGTTCGAGGGGGAGGTCGCGGTGCAGTCGTACGGCCTGTCGCTCGCGGGAGTCGGCGACGTCAACGGTGACGGCGCCGGCGATGTCGCCGTCGGCGCGCCCCACTACGACGATCCCGCGGCCGGCGAGACGGACAATCGCGGCCGGGTCTACGTCTACTCGGGCGCCGATGGCTCTGTCCTCGGGACCATCTCGGGCCACCGATCGCTCCAGAGCGTCGGATTCGCCGTCACAGCGGCCGGCGACGTCAACCTCGACGGTCGCGCGGACGTGCTCGTCGGCGCGCCGGGGGAAGCAGACGCCACGGGCGCGGTGTATCTATTCCTGAGCCCGGCGGACTCGGCCGCGCCGTGGGCCCGCACCACGGCGGCCCCCGACTGGCGCCTGATCGAGCCCGCCAGCGCCGGCCCGCTGCCGGATCAGATGTTCGGCATGGTCACGGCCCTGGGCCGCGATACGGACGGCGACGGCGTGCGCGACTGGGTGGTGCAGTCGCTGGCGCCGTTCGAGGCGAACCCAGACCAGGCCCGAATCCGGATGACGGTCTACTCCGGCGCCACGGGGGCGTACCTCGACGATCGGTTCGTTGAAGAGATCACACCCCCGGATCCGCCGCTCCCGCCCGGGGGGGACCCCGCTGACGACGGCGACCCGGATCAGGTCGGCGTCGTGCTGAGCAACTTCGGCATGGAGGGCGCGACGCTCCAGCAGGGCGACCTGAACCTCGACACCCGCGTGGGGGCGCCGGACCTGATCATCG
>RFGI01000053.1 GCA_003696725.1 Planctomycetota bacterium
GGATCGGGCCCTCGGCGGTTGGGTTGACCGACGCCACCACGACGCCCGCGGCGGGATCTTCGCCGGCCCCGCCTTGGTGTGCGCGGGTGACGGCCTGGGCGATCGCGCCGGGGTTCATCGCATCGAGTGTGTCCACAGCGCCGGGCTGGCCGCGCTCGACGCGGGCCACGCCGACGCGCGAGGAGCCGATGTTCACCGCGACCAGCGCGATCGGGGCATCCATGCGGGCATGTTAGGGGCCGGGCGACGCGGGGCGCCGCGCCAGGTCCGCCGCGGTTTTCCCGGCCAGCGCCGACCCGAGCGCCTCGCGGATCAGCCCCGCGCCGGCGTCGGCGGCTCTTGCGTCGGGCCGGGCCGGCCGGCGGATGAACGCCGCGGCGACCTCGGCCAGCGCGATCGACTCGGGCGGCTTGGTCAGCGACCACGCCGCGGGGGCGTCGTCGGGCCGTTCGATCTGATGTATGACGCCGAGCCGCTCGAGCCCGGCCAAAGCGTCGCGTGCGGCGTCCTCGGTCAGGTCGGCGTCGCGCGCGACGCGCGACAGGTCGGCGGACGCCCCCTCACGGAACGCGCCCGTCACGGCGGCCAGCGTCGCCAACGCCGCGGCCGGGTCCGTCGCGGGGGGGCTCTCGGCGGCGCCGACGAACGACTCGATCCCGCGGTCGAGGGTCTGCACGGCGTAGGCGAGCTCCAGCCCGAACAGCACGATCAGCCACGTCAGGTACACCCACAGCAGGAAGACGGGCACCAAACCCAACGAGCCGTAGAACCGCGCGTACCCCGTCGCGAAGCCGAGGTACTCGCCGAAGCCCCACTTGCCCAGTTCCCACAGGACCGCGGCGACAAACGCTCCGACCAGCGCCGGCCGCAGCCGGACCCGGGCGTGCGGGATCGCGACGAACGCGAGCGTCAGCACCAGCCACGACGCCGCCAGAGCCGGCAGCACGCCCAGCGCGTTGACCGCGCCCCCGGCGCCGAGCGTCCCCAGCGCCGCCACCCCGCGGTCCCCGAGCCAGAAGCTCGCGAACACGCCCAGCGGGCCCAGTGTCAGGATGGTCCAGTACTGCGTCAGGCGGGCGACGATGGACCGGCCGGCGGCGGCCTTGTAGACGGTGTTGAACGCCTGCTCGACCTGCGCCATCAGCGACAGGGCGGCGTAGATCAGCACGATCACGCCCACGATGCCGATGGCGGCGAAGTTGAGTGAACTGACCCGCGCCACCAGGTCCTGGATCCACGGGCCGAGCGCCTCGGCCTCGGCGCCGTCGGCGCCCCGGATCGCCAGGTCCGACAGGCCGACGTACTCGAGCACGCGACGCACGGGCGTCTCGATGTCGTCGGCGGCGAAGAACCGCAGCACGATCAGCGAGAGCACCAGCGTCGGGATCAGCCCGAAGATCGTGCGGTAGGCCAGGGCCGCGGCCATCTGCGGGGCGCGGTCCCGGCGCAGCTGCCGCCCGCAATGCACGGCGAGCGCCGCGGCGCTGACGATCAGCCGCTGCCAGCGCGAGAGCTCCGCCTCGGGGTTCGTCACCCACGCGCGGAGCGTCTGCGGGATGGATCGGTCGGCGCTCACGGCGCGCTGCGCCCGGCGGCCCGTCGCAGGGCGGCGACCTCGCCCGCGGTGAGCTCGCGCCACTCGCCCCGGCGGAGCCCCTTGAGCCGGATCGGCCCGACCCGCACGCGCTCGAGCCGGACGACCGGGTGCCCCAGCCGCGCCAGGAGCCGCCGGACTTCTCGGTTGCGCCCTTCAGCGAGGGTGAGCTCGATGGTCGTCTTCTCCCGGTCCCGGCGGACGACGCGGGCGTGAACCGCGGCCGCGCGGGCCGCGCCCACGGTCCGGCCGTCGCGCCGCAGCGCCAGGTGCTCCCCGGTCACGAGGCGCGCCAGCGTCTGGTCATCGACCCGGCCGCGGACCTTGGCCCGGTAGGTCTTCTCGACGCCGAACCGCGGGTGCGTGAGGCGGTTGGCGAGGTCGCCGTCGTTGGTCAGGAGCAGCAACCCGGAGGTGTCGTAGTCCAGCCGGCCGACGGGGTAGAGCCGCCGGGCCAACGGGTGGTCGACCAGATCGACGACGGTGGGCCGGCCGCCGGGGTCGTCGCAGGTGGTCAGGCGCCGGCGCGGTTTGTTGAGCAAGACCCACACCTTCCGGTCGGGCGGGCGCACGCGCCGGCCCTCGACGACGATCTCGTCCCGCTCGGGGTCCACCCACGCCGGGAGCGTCCGCACGACCCGCCCGTTGACCGTGACGGCGCCGGCCTCGACCAGCGCCTCGCACGCCCGGCGGCTGGCGACGCCGGCCTCGGCGAGGGCCTTGTGCAGCCGCACCCCTCGCGACGCGTCCCGCAAGGGGTCCGCCGGCGGATCCGGCACGGGATGTGCGGTGTGTTCCGGCACCGGCTGATGGTATCGGCCGGGGACGCGGGTCGGTCGTGTGCGCCGGCCGCTGATGAACCACACTCCGCCCTCGGCGAGCAGGCCATGCCCGACGCCACCCGCGACGCTCCGACGCTCCCGGCCTCGGCGAGAGCCGACCCGCTCGGCGATCAGTCCCCCGTCGAGGTTTTCGTGTCCCCGCGCGTCGTCGATGACACCGCGTTCTGCGAGTACGCGCGGCGCCTGCGCGAGCTGATCCGCGAGACCGACCGCACCGCGCAGGACCTGCGCCGCGACCTCGACGAGGCGCGCCGCACGCGGGACCAGTTCGACCGCATCAAAGCCGAGCAGATCGAGCGGCTCCAGGCGGCGGCGAAGGTGCTCCGGGCCCTCGCCGCGGCCGGCGCCAGAGCGGAGCAGCGAGCGTCCACGGCGAGCCCTGTTGAGCCGGACATGCCCGCGCCGGCGGTTGGTGATGCCGAATCCATCGAGCGCGCCTCCCGCGCCGCCGAGCGTCGCCTGTCGCTGGCGACGCGGACGGCGCTGACGGAGCTGGATCGCCGGGCGCGTCAGCACGAGCGCGCCCTCGAGGCGCGGGCCGCGGACGTCGGCGCCGCGTTGCACGCCGCGCGCCGGTCCGAGGAAGCCGCCCGCGAGGCGCTGGACGAGGCGCGGGCCCTCGCTCGCAGCGCCGCCGAGCAGGGGCGGTCGCTGGCGTCGCTGCACGATCGCGTCGCGCGGGCGCTGGAGCGGCTCGAGTCGGCCCCGTCGCCCGCCGACGCCGAGCGCGCCGCCGACGAGGCCCGGTCGCTCGCCTCCCTGATCGATCAGGCCGGCCAGATCCGCGAGGCGATCGCCGAGTCCATCACCGAATCCGCCGGGATGCTCGACGAGATCCACGGCCGGCGCAAGCGATTGGCCGGCGCGGTGCGCGACGCGGTGCTGGCGTGCGAGAAGGCCGAGGCCGTCGCCCGGGCGACGATCGAGCGTACGACGTCAGCCGCCTGAGACGCCGGGCTCGGCCGCGTCCTCGACCGGCCGCAGCGAGAGCACGACCTCGCCGTCGTCGGGTCGCACATCCAGACCGACCCGGCCGCGGCGGACGAGCTCCAGCGCCGCGACGAACAGCCCCACGACCTGCCCGCGCGGGCGCCCGGCCAGCAGCGCCCGCATGGGTTGCGGCGCCGAGGCGAGCCGATCGACGAGGTCCGCGGCGTGCTCCTCGATCGGCGTGTCGTCGTCGTCGAGCGTGACGCTGTGCGCCCCGATCAGATCGAAGTTGACACGCTCGACGACGGCCTCGTACGCCCGGGCCAGATCGTACAGGCCGAGGTCCTCGAGCTCGACGGAGTCGGCCCGGCGCTGCGCCGCGTCGAGCAGGGCGTCGCGGTCGGCGCCGACCGCGGCCGCCGGGTGACGCCGGGACCACTCGCGGGCCCGGGCCTCGAGGGCGTCGGCGGCGTCGCGGTTCGCCTTGTAGGCCAGGAGTTGCCGGACCAGCCCGTCGCGGAGGTCATCGCCCTCGTCGCGCGGCGCGGGGCGGTCGGCGTCCGCGTCGTCCTCGGCCGAATCGGGGTCGGCCACGGGCCGGGGCGAGACGAGCCGGGACTTGATCTCCATCAGGGTCGCGGCCATGACAAGGAACTCGCCGGCGCGGTCGATGTCGACGCGGTCCAGGTCGCCCAGCGACGCAACGAACTGGTCCGTGATCCGGGCGATGGGCAGGTTGACGAGATCCACCTCCGACCGCCGGGCGAGGTACAGCAGCAGGTCCAGGGGGCCCTGGAACTCCTCGAGCCTGACGGTGTAATCCTCGATCGCGGTCACGGCGGTGGCGCGCCTCCGGGCCCGCCGGGAGTGTACCCTTGGTCGATGCCCGGCCGAACGGTGCAACCGAACCCGGCGCCGCCGCGCCCCGAAGCGGAGCCCGACGAAGCCTTCGCCCGGCGGGCGATCCGCGCCGAGGCCGAAGCCGTCGCCCGCGTCGCGGCGTTGATCGATGGCCGGTTCGTCCGGGCCGTGGACCTGATGGCCGCGACGGCCGACGCGGCCGGCAGCATCGTCGTCACCGGGGTGGGCAAGTCGGGGCTGATCGGACAGAAAATCTCCGCGACGCTCGCGAGCCTGGGCGCCCCGTCGCAGTGGGTCCACCCCACCGAGGCGGCCCACGGCGACCTCGGGCGGATCCGCCGCGGCGACACCCTGCTGGCCCTGTCCTACTCGGGGCAGACGGACGAAGTCACGGCCCTGGCGTCCATCCTCCGGCAGGACGGCGCCGACGTGATCAGCATCACCAAGGGCGCCGGGGATTCCGCCCTCGAGCGGGTCTCGACGGTGGCCCTCGCGGTCGGTGACGTCGAGGAGGCGTGCCCCTTGAGCCTGGCCCCCACCAGCAGCACCACGGCGATGCTGGCGCTGGGCGACGCGCTGGCCCTGGCCGTGGCCCGCCGGCGTTCGTTTACGCCCGACGACTTTGCGCGCCGGCACCCCGGCGGGTGGCTCGGCGATCTGCTCCGCCCTGTGCTCGAGGTGATCCGCTTCCGCGCCGGCGAGAACCTGCCTGTGGTGAGCGACTCGCTGAGCGTGCGGGCGGCGCTCGAGGCGGCCGCCGCCGCCGGCCGTCGGCCCGGCGCGCTGGTGCTGGTGGACGGCCGCGGCGCGCTCAGCGGCGTGTTCACCGACGGCGACCTCCGCCGGCTGATCCTCGACGACCCCGCCCGGCTCGACGCGCCGATCGCGAGCGTCATGACCCGCTCGCCGCGCACGCTCCCGGCCTCGGCCCTGGTGCGCGACGCGGTCGCGCTGATCCGCGAGGCCCGGCAGGACGAGATCCCGGTGGTCGACCCCGCCGGGGCGCCCGTGGGCCTCCTGGACGTGCAGGACCTGGTGGCGATGCGGGTCATCCGGGAGTGAGCAGCCCGGACGGGCGGCGCGGGTACCATCGGGCTGTGCCGGCCGCATGCGACAACCCGAGCGCCCGACGGGGGTTCGCCCGCCGGGCGGCGCTGGCATCGGCGTCATTGATCCTGACCGCGGCGGCGGCGATGGCGATCTGGTCGTTCGTGACGCCCCGGCCCGGCGCCGCGCCCCCAGGCGCCGCCCCGACGCCGGAACTGGCGCCCCCTACGGCTTCACCGATCGGCTCGACCGCCGCCACCACCGAGCCGCCCGTCGAGGAACTGCTCGGCGGCTCGATGGGCGTCTCCGAGCAGGGCCGGCTGGAGTTCATCGACGACGCGGGACGGGTCGTGCGCGAGCTGCTGTACTCGCGCCTCGAGCCGGTCGAGGGCGGCCGCGTCAACGTCTCCGAACCCGAGGGATGGCTCCGGCTCGACTCGGGCGCCGTCGTGCGGCTGACGGCCGATTCGGCGGCGCTGCGCCAGCCCGCCGCGGGCGCTGAGCCCGAGTCCGGTCGGTTCCTTGGCGGAGTCCGGCTCGAGCTCTACGAGTCCGACCCGAGGCCGGCGGGCTCGGCGACAATCGCCGACGGATCCCCCGACCCGCTCGTCGTGGTCGAAACCGACACGCTCAGCTTCGACGCACGCACCGGTGAGGCCCGCACCGACGATCCCGTGCGCATCACGGCGGCGGGCGTGGATGTGCGGTTCACCGGCTTCCGGCTCTTCATCGACACCGACCGCGACCGGCTGGCGCTCTTCGAGACGCGCGGCGCCGGGAGCGGCTCGATCGACCCCGGCGCCTGGACGCGGGGCCGATCCGGTCGAGGCGAGCCCGCGCGCGACCGGCCCGGCGGGGGTTCGGCCGCCGCCGAGGCGCTCTACCTCGCGATCATCGAAGGCGAGGTGACGGTGGCCAGCGCCGGCCGAACCGCGCACGCCGGCCGTGTCGATCTCTGGGCCCGGCTGATCGGCGGGGCGCCGACGGCGCGCACCGCCCGGAGCGTGCGCGGCCTGCTCTCGCCGACTCGTGCGGGCTCCGCGCCGCCCGGCGCGGCCGAGGGCGCCAGCCCAGCCCCCGGGCCCGTCCGCTTTGCGTGGACCGACGGGCTCACGGTGCGAGCGCTGGACGAGGCGCCGGAGGAGCTCGCCGACGAGGATGCACGTGTCCGGCTGACGGCGGCCGACGGCGGTGTCGTTCGCCTCAACGACGAGAGTGCGGCAATCTCCAGTGTCAGCGCGGGCGTGGACGCGGCCGTCGTGCAGCAGCGGACCGTGTGGCGCGGGCTCGGGCCGACGGGCGTGGTGCTGCGCGTCGGGGACGCGTTCGAGGCCGTCACCGGCCGGCTCGACGCGGACCTCGCCGCGGGCACGATCGACGCGCCGGGACCGGGCGAAGCGCGCCGCCTGACCGACGGCGGCCGGGTCGCGTGGCGCGACCGGGCCTCGGTCCGGACAGCCCGGCGGGGCATCGCGGACGCACTGACCCTCGAATCGGCGCACTTCTTCGGCGGGGTCGAGGCGACCGACGGCGTCGCCCGCGTCCGCGGCGATGAAGCGCACACCGAGTTCACGACCGATTCGGACGGCCGGGCCGACCTCAGCCGGGCGGTGATGCTGGGCGGCGCCTCGGTCGACGCGGGCCCGGACGGGATCCTCAGCGCCGACCGGATCGACCTCGAGTTCGGCGCCGACGCGGCCGGCGGCGCCACTCCCACCGCGGCGACGGCGGCGGGATCGGTGCGCGCCCGGCGCGAGGGCTCGACACTGCGCGCGGACCTCGCCGAGGCGCGCCTGCGCCGCGCGCCCGGCGGCCGGCTGATCGTCGAATCGTTCACGGCGAACGTCGGCGTCGTGATTGAGACCGCCGACGGCGTGCGGGCCAGCGCCCAGAGCGTCCGCGCCACACCCGAGGCGGGCCTGGCCGACCTCACCGGCGAGCCCGCGGAGGTTGCGCTGGGCGGGTCCACCATCGCCGGGCGGTCCGTGCGAATCGAGGAGCGGGCCCGCCGGCTGACGGTCTTCGGCGCCGGCCGGCTCACGCGCGCTCAGCGCGACGAGGCGCTCGGGTACGACGCGCTCACCCTGACGTGGGAGGACTCGTTCGTCTACGACGACCTGACCGGCCGGGCCGAGGCGCTGGGCGTGTGCGAAGCCGTCGGCGACACGATCGCCCCCGGCCGGGACACGGTCAGCGCCTCCCGGCTGGTGATCGACACCACGCCCTTCGACCGGCGCGGCCGGGGCGAGCCGCCGGGCCTGCTCCGCGCGGTGGCGTACGGCGGCGCCGGCGGGGAGAACCCGATGGACCCGGCGCGGATCGAATCGCGCCGGTACGCCCCGGACGACGACGCCGAGGGCGGGCTGCGCCTGGTGACGCTGGTGGCGCTGGACGGGCCGGTGATCGAGTTCGACGCCGAGTCGGGCCGGCTGCGCGTGCCGCGGCCCGGCCGGCTCGTCGTGGAGGATCGCCGCGCCGAGACCGCGCAGGCCGCCGCCCCGACGGCGCCCGACGACGTGGCGCTCAACGCGCGCGGGACGACGCTCGCTGAATGGCGCGGCTGGTTGGAGATCAGCCTCGACGACGGCCTCGCCGAATGCCGCCGGCAGGTGCGCGTGCGCCACCGGCCGCCGGGCTCGCCGCGTGTGGCGGACCTGGAGTGCGAACGGCTCGAGATCGCGTTCGAGCCGGCCGGGGACGACGGCGCCAGCGCCGGCTCGGCGGGGTTGGTGTGGGCCCGGGCGTCGGGCGCGGTGTACCTCGCGCAGGGCCGGCGGCACGTGATCGCTGACGCGCTGCTCTACGACGCGGCGCTCGGCATGACGGAAATCACCTCGGCGCCCGGCAACGCCGTGACCCTCTACGACGCGGGCGGCCCGGCGCCGCTCTTCGGTGAGTCGATCCGGTGGGACCTGGCTCGCGATCGCCTCGAATGGCGCGGGGGGCGGGCGGTCTCGGCGCCGGATTGAGCCGGCCCGTGGACCTCCGGCGGGGCCGCCCCCTACCATCCGCGCCGGCCCCCGACGAGCCGAGCGGGTCGCAGCGGGGCGCGAGGGCGGCGGTACCGCAAGAGTGCCCGCGTCCCATCCCCGTCCCACCCCGCCCGCGGAGGTTCAGTATGCGCATCCTCGTCGCGATCCCGGTCTACAACGAACAGCGCCACGTCGATTCCGTCCTCCGCCGGGTGCTGGAGTTCGCCTCGGACGTCCTGGTGATCGACGACGGCTCGACGGATCCCACGCCGTGCATGCTGCCCAAGCACCGCGTGGAGGTCATCCGCCACGCGGAGAACCGGGGCTACGGCCGGTCGCTGGGCGACGCCTTCCGCTGGGCGCAGGCATTCGGGTTCGACTGGGTCATCACCATGGACTGCGACGAGCAGCACGAGCCCGCCGCGATCCCGCGCTTCGTCGAGGCGATCGAGACCGACCGCTGGGACATCATCAGCGGGTCGCGGTACCTGTCACTCGACGGCGCCGCCGACCGCCCGCCCGAGGACCGCCGGGCCATCAACCGCACGCTCACCGAGGAGATCAACGCCCGGCTGGGCATGTCCATCACGGACGCGTTCTGCGGGTTCAAGGCGCACCGGACCAGCGCGATCGCCCGGCTGGACCTGTCCGAGACGGGGTACGCGTTCCCCATGCAGCTGTGGGTCGAGGCTGCGGCGGCGAACCTCCGCATCACGGAGATCCCCGTCCGGCTGATCTACAACGACCCCTCGCGAACCTTCGGCGGGCCGCTGAACAACCCCGAGACGCGACTGGCGCACTACCGCGAGTCGCTCTACCGGGCCCTCGAGCGCCGGGCGACGAGCCTGCCAGCTCGGGCGCTGGAGGGCATCCCCGAGCCGGCGGTGCGCCCGGCGGCCACGGGCTGTCCGGCGTGATGACGGGCGCCGGCCAGAGCCCGAGCGTCACCGTCCGCCCGGACCCGGCGGCGCTGATCGCCGCGATGCGGGAGAGATACGACCGAGTGGGCTCGGGCGCGGCGGCGCGGCCGACGCGCGAGGCGCTGGGCCTGCCGACGGACCGCCCCGTCGTGATGACCGGGCACCAGGCGTCGTGGTGGCACCCTGGGATCCTGGCGAAGTTCTTCGCGTGCGATGCGCTGGCCCGGTGCGCGGCCGCCGCGCCGGCGTGGATCGTCCCCGACCAGGACGAGCAGGGGTTCGACGCCGTCGAGGTCCCGGTTCGCGGCGCGTCGGGCCGGCTGCGCGCCGAGCCTGTGCGCGTCACGAGCCCGCCCGCGCCGGGGACGCCCGTGGCGATGCTGCCCGCCTTCGACCCGTTCGACATGACGCCGACCGAGCCCCCGGCGTGCGGCAGCGTCGGGCCGGGCCTGGCGCGGATGCGGCGGGCCATCGCGAGACACCGGCGCGAGCCGAATGCCGCCCGCCAGATCGCCGGCGCCCTGGCCGACCTCATGTCGCCGTGGCTTGAGCGCGCCCCGACCGTGTTCGCGACGGACCTGGCGCGGGCGCCGGTGTCCCGCTCGATTCTCCGACGCCTGGCCGATGACGCGGACCGCGCCACGGCGCTTTACAACGACGCCGTCGCCGCCACGGAGCACGCGCACACGGGCGTGCTGTCGCGCGACCCGGCGCGGGGCCGGTTCGAGCTCCCGCTGTGGCGGGTGCGCCCGGGGGCGCCGAGGGTCACGGTCTGGTCGGACGAGGTCGCCGACATCCCCCACGATGAGCTGGCGCCCAAGGCGCTCCTGATGACGGGAATCTTGCGTCTGGCGTGCGCCGACCTCTTCATCCACGGGACGGGCGGCGAGGCCTACGACCGGGCGACCGAGCGATGGTTCGAGGCCTGGCTCGGCGAGACGCTCGCGCCGATGCTCACCGTGACGGCGACCGTCCGCCTGCCCATCGCGTCCGAGGCCCCGACCCCGGGTCAGGTCCGGGCCGCGGTGTGGCGAGCCCGGCACGCCCGGCATCACCCCGGAGATCTCGGGCTGTCCGATCTGCAGGCGCAGCGGGACGCGCTGGTCCGGCGCATCGACCAGGCGCCGCGCGCCAGCGCCGCCCGCGCCGCCGCGTTCCGCGAATTGCACGACCTGCTCGGCGGCTACCGCCGATCCAAGAGACGGGAGCTCGCCGAGTTCGACGACCGGGCCCGGGCCCTGCGCGAGCGCCTGGGCGAGGCCGAGATCGCCCACCGCCGGACGTGGGCGTTCCCGATCTATGACGACGCCGCGATCGGTGCGCTGCAGCGGGCGGTCTGCGAGGCGGCGTGCGCCGAGCCCGTGGCGCCATGACGGGCCCGGCGCGGCTGGCCGCCGCTCTTGCCATGATCGGCCTGGCGCTGGCGTCCGCGGCGTGCGATCGCGCGCCGGACTCGGCGGCCGGCCCGACAGCCCCGGCTGTCGGCGGGCCGCGCATCGTCTCGCTCAGCCCGGGCCTGTCGATCACGTTGGCTGACCTGGGCCTCGCCGGCCGGGTCGTCGGCAGGCATGCCTCGGACCGATCGCTGGACCCGGCGATCCGCGTCGTCGGCGATCAGACCGGGATCGACTACGAGGTCCTCGCTCGCCTCGAGCCCACGCACATCGTCATGCAGACCGACGCCGGCGGTGTCCCGGCCCTGCTCACGTCACTGGCAGCCCAGCGCGGGTGGCGCCTGGTGGCGCTTCCCATGCTGACCCTCGATGACATCGAGTCGGCGGTCGGCCGCCTGGCCGGGGTGTTCGCCGACGAATCGGGCGTGACCGAAGCCGCCCATCGGATCCGGGCCCGTGTCGCCGAGGTCTGGTCCGAGGATCCGACGATCCGCGAACGCGCCGGTCGAATGCTCGTCGTCTACTGGACCAGCCCGCTGGGTGTCGCCGGGCCGGGCTCGTTTCACCACGACCTGGCGCGCCGGCTCGGCGCCCGGGCGATCCCCGAGACGGGCGGGCCGTACCAGACCCTCGACGCCGAGGACCTGCGGGCGGCGGCGCCGGATTCGATCGTGCTGCTCACGCCCGACCTGACCGACGCGGACCTGGCCCGCACGGTCGAGCGCTGGCGGGAGTACGGCATCCCGGCGGCCCTGGAGGGCCGGGTGGCCGTGCTCCGCGAGTGGTCGTATCTGACTCCCGGAACGGCGATCCTTGGGCTCGCCGAGGCGATGCGACGAGCCTCGCAGCCCTGGCCGGTGGTGTCCGCTCGACTGACCGCCCCCTGAACGCCGAAGCAATGGTCTGCGTAGGAGCGATCGTCGCGGCGGGTCAACGGAGCGGGGGTCGAGGCCGGGAGACGCCCGCCCGTCGGCAGGAGGAGTGTGGTCGTTGTCCGAACACGAGGCGGGACTGGTTGAACTGACCGAGGCCTCGGCCGCGGCGCTGGCGCGGATGCGGCGGATCAATCCCGACGCGGACCCCGTCTCCCGGCTGCCGGACGTCCCCCCCGAACGGATCCCGCGGCACATCGCGATCATCATGGACGGCAACGGCCGGTGGGCCGCCGAGCGGGGCCTGGACCGCATCCGCGGGCACGAGGCCGGCGCCGAGTCCATCCGAGCGCTGATCGAGGAGGCCGGCCCCCTGGGGATCGAGGCCCTGACGCTCTACTCCTTCTCGGTCGAGAACTGGAAGCGGCCGGCCGAGGAGGTCCGGGCCTTGATGGGCCTGGCGCTCAAGAGCCTGATCGGGGAGCGCAACCGGTTCATCGCGAACAACATCCGGTTCCGCCCGATCGGCCGGCGCGAGGGCTTGCCCGACGATGTGCTCGGCGCCCTGGACGCGACCGTGGCCGCCACGGCCGGCTGCACCGGCCCGACGCTGTGCGTGGCGTTGAACTACAGCGGCCGCGATGAGATCGTCTCCGCGGCGCGGGCCCTGGCGCGGGACGCCGTCGCCGGCCGGATCGACCCGGACGCCATCGACGAGCACGCGATTGAGTCGCGGCTGCTGACCGCGGGCCTGCCGGACCCCGACCTGCTGATCCGCACCAGCGGGGAGCGCCGGCTGAGCAACTTCCTGCTGTGGCAGGTCTCCTACACCGAGCTGCACGTGACCGACACGCTCTGGCCGGACTTCCGGGCCGCGGACCTGCACGCGGCGATCCGCGACTTTGCGTCGCGGCGCCGGCGGTACGGGGGCGTCACGAGCGCCTGACTGGCAGTACCCTCGCCCGCCGTGCTGACTCACCGACTGGCCCTCGGCGCCTCGTTGATCGCGCTGGCCCTGGTGATCGGCTGGCTCGACGGGGCCGCCGAACGTCTGACGGGCGTGGCCGGGCTCATCCTGGCCGTGGCGGCGGCGCCCGCGCTGACGATCGGGGCGCAGGAGCTGGCGTCGATGCTGCGGGCCAAAGGCGCCGAGGTCGGCGCGCCCCTGGCCGGGTTCAGCGTGCTCGCCGGGCTCGCCGTCGGGAGCGTCTCGGCGCTGGCCCCGAATGTCGACCGCGCCGGCTTTCTGTCCGTCCCGCTGACCGCGGCGTGGCTGATGGCGACGCTCGCCGTCCTGACGGCCCGCCGGCGCACCTCGGGCGCGGCCGCCGCCGCCGCGGGCGCCTGCCTGATCTTCATCCTCCTGGGTCTGATCCCGTCCTCGTTCCTCGTGCTGCGCCAGCACGAATCCGCGTGGACCATCATCGCCCTGATCCTCATCACCAAGGCATCGGACATCGGGGCCTACTTCGTCGGGACGGCGGCGGGTCGGCGACGGCTGATCCCGTGGCTGAGCCCCGGGAAGACGTGGGAGGGGCTGGCCGGCGGGGTGGCGGCCTCAGCCGGCGCTGGGGCGATCTTCGGGTTCCTCGCAGGCCAAGGCGGGCCGATCGGGGCGATCGCGTTCCCGCTCGGGCCGCTCGGCGCCGGGGCGCTCGGGGGCGCGTTGGCCCTCGCGGGGCTGGCGGGCGACCTGACGATCAGCCTGTTCAAGCGCGACGCCGGGTTCAAGGACTCCTCGGCCCTGATCCCGGGGATGGGCGGCGCACTGGATGTGATGGACTCGCTGCTGTTCATCGGACCGGCGGCGCACTGGGCGATCCTCCTGGCCGATCGGCTGTGACCACCCCGCGCCGGGTTTGATCGCCTGAAAACCGCTCGCCAGATCGGCCTCAGCGTGCTAAACTGCGGTCAGATGAGAGTCCGAACCCGCACAACCCGCGCCCGACGGAGGAGCGAATGAGCATCACCGCGAAGCTGCTGCGCGTCTACCAGGCGGATCGTCAGATCCGAGGCCTCAAGGGCCGGGTGCAGGCAGCCGAGCGGTTCCTCAAACAGCGGGAGAAGGCCCTGGCGGACCTCGACGCCAAGCGGGACTCGCTCTCGGGCCAGGCCCGGCACCTCAAGGCGGCGGCCCACAACGACGAGACCGAGATCGCCGGCATCGAGGAGCGGATCGACAAGCTCCGCGAGCAGCTCAACGCCGCCACCACCAACAAGCAGTACACCGCGCTGCTGACCGAGGTCAACACGTTCAAGGCCGACAAGGCCGCCGCCGAGGAGCGGGCCCTCGAGACCATGACCCGGATGGAAGAGATCACCGCGTCGCTGGAGGCGCTGCAGGACGAGCGCGCCGAGATGGTCAAGCTCCGCGATCTGGCCCGGGCCGAGCGCGACGCCCGCATGGCGGAGATCCAGGAGCGGCTGACCGAACTCGAAGCCGAGCGCGCCGTCGCCGCCGAGGACCTCCCGCCAGACGTCCTCGCCGAGTACGAGTCGGAGGTCGAGTTCCGCGACGAAGACGTGATGGCCTCCATCCAGGAGATGGACCGCAAGCGTCTCGAGTACTGCTGCGGGGCCTGCCAGGTGCTCCTGCCCGTGGACGTGGTCTCCTCGGCGATCAACGGCGGGTCGATCAACCGCTGCCCCTCGTGCCGGGCGTTCCTGTACATCGAGCAGGCCACGCGCGACGCCGCCGTCCCGACCAAACGCTGACGCGCGCCGCTGGGGTCAGTCGTCGGCGGACGCCCCGCCCAAGAGCGTCGCCGGCAGTTCGTCCAGAGCCTCTCGGAAGGGCGCCGAGTCCCCCGTGATCCGGGCGACGACCAGGGCGCCCTGGATCCGGACGACGGCGTTGAGCGCCCGGCGCCGGGCCTCGGCCTCGCTGAGCCCCGCGTCCTGCGCGACCGCCGCGAACGCCCCGATCCAGGCGCCCAGGGATCGCTCCATGTGCTCGCGCAGCGGGCCGGCGAGATCGCCCAGCGAGAGCGTGTCCAGGGCGCATGACTTCTCCCCGCCGGCGTAGAACTCGCGCAACCGCTGGGCGGTCTGCTCCACGCGGGCCCTCGGCGCCAGCGATGAGGCCAACGGCGCCAGGACCTCCCGCTCGAACCGCTGGTCCACCCGGCCCAGGGCGGCGTCGGCCATCTCGGCCTTTCCCCCCGGGAACCGGTGGTACAGGCTGGCCCGCTGCAAGCCCGTGGCCCGGCTGATGGCGGAGAGGCTCGCCCCCTCGTACCCGTGACGGCGAAACACGTCCGCCAGGGCGTCCAGGAGGGGCTCGTCGGGCGTTTTCGTCGGTGGCATGGGGTGATCTCCACAACAATCCTATACCGAACAATCGGTTATAGACAACGGATTTGCGCCAATGAAGGTCTGATTTCTCGACTTCATTGCCGAATGCGCTTGACATAGACCGATCGTTCGGTACAGTGTCCCTGCCGGGTCTGGGCCGCCCAGCGACTCACACCACCGCCCACGGGAGACCCACTCATGCGACCCATCGCCACGCTTGCCGTCGCCGGCCTGATCTCGGCCGCCCCCGCCCAGCCGCCCGCCGGCGCCCCCACGGCTCCAGCGGCCGAGGTCCTGCACCAGACCGTCGAGATCGACGGCGTCTCGGTCTTCTACCGCGAGGCCGGCGACCCCGGCCGACCCACCGTGCTCCTGCTGCACGGCTTTCCGACCTCGTCGCACATGTTCCGCGATCTGATCCCCAGGCTCGCCGCTGACTTCCACGTCGTCGCCCCGGACTACCCCGGCTACGGCGCCAGCGACATGCCGCCCCGCTCCGAGTTCGCCTACACCTTCGACAACCTCGCCGACACCGTCGACGCCCTGCTCGACGAGATCGGCGTGGACCGCTTCAGCCTCTACGTCATGGACTACGGCGCCCCGGTGGGGTTCCGCCTGGCCGAGCGCCACCCGCAGCGCGTCGAGGCCCTCATCGTCCAGAACGGCAACGCCTACACCGAGGGGCTCGAGGCGTTCTGGGACCCGATCAAGGCGTACTGGAAGACCGGCGGCGCCGCCGAACGCGACGCCCTGCGCCGGCTGCTCACCCCCGAGGCCACGCGCTGGCAGTACACCGCCGGCGTGCGCAACCCGGCCGCCGTCTCGCCCGACACCTGGACCATCGACCAGGCCGGTCTGGACCGACCCGGCAACGACGAGATCCAGCTCGACCTCTTCTACGACTACCGAACCAACCTCGGCCGGTACCCCGCCTGGCAGGCGTACTTCCGCGCCTATCAGCCGCCGACCCTTATCGTCTGGGGCAAGAACGACCCCATCTTCCCCGACTCCGGCGCCTACCCCTACCTCCGCGACCTGGAAGACGTCGAGTTTCACCTCTTCAACACCGGGCATTTCGCGCTCGAGGAAGACGGCGTGCTCATCGCGGACCTCATCCGCCGGTTCCTACTGGCCCGCCTCTGAGACACCCGGCAAGCCCTGAACGCCTCCCCATCCCGGCCGGCGCCCCGCACCCCCGGGGCCCGGCCGATTCTTGTGCGCCTGTCAGGGCGTCCCGGCGATCAGCACGTATCCCGCGAAGCGGTTGACCTCGCCCGGCGCCCGGATGGCGCGCAGCGGCCGGACCGTCGCGGCCCGGATCTCCCACGTCGCGGGCTCGGCGCCCAGCTCCCGCGCCAACCGTTCGAGCCCCGCGTCGACCGCGGCCCGGCGGGCGCTGCGCAGGTCCGCGCCCAGCGCCTCGGCGCTGACGACCACCTCGCCGCCCTGCCGCAGCGGTTCGTCGAGCCACCACGCCGGCCGACCGTCCGCCCGGGCGCCCGGCGCACCGGGTGTGGGCGCGTCGGCGGGCTCAGCCGCGCGCTCGTTGCGGGGCACGATGGACGCTGGCGGGACCGGCTGCGCATCGCTGGCCGGCGTCTCGGGCGCCGCGTCTGCAATCGGGGCTGGCCCGACGCCGCCGGGGGGCTCGAGCGACACACCGGGCGTGGTCGCCGCGGGCCCCGCGCAACCGACGACGCCCAGCGACCACACCGCCGCGATCCCGGCCCATGCTGGCCCGTGTCGATCAACCACCGCCGGCCGGGTGTTCGTCGAAGAGCCGCTGCTGTTCCCGCACGTCGCGGACACGCCCGGCCAGCTGCTGGGCCATGTCCAGGATGTCGCCCACGCTGCGGAACTGCTCGTACTCGCTGGCGTAGCGGATGTAGGCGATCTCGTCCAGATCGCGGAGCCCGGAGGCCACGCGCCGGCCGATCTCGATCGACTCGACCTCGCTGTCGAAGTCCCGGTGCAGGCTCTCCTCGACGCGCTCGGCCAGGCGCCGGCGGGCCTCCTCGGGCACGGGGCGCTTGCCGCAGGCCAGCTCGATGGAGCGGCGGATCTTGTCCGAGTCGAACGCCGACCGGGCGCCGTCGCGTTTGATGACCGTCAGCCGGACGCCGCCCTCGGTGCGCTCGTAGGTGGTGGTCCGCCGGCCGCAGGCGTTGCACTGGCGCCGGCGTCGGATCGCCAGCCCGCCCTCGCTCAGGCGCGAGTCGATCACGCGGTCGTCGTCTTGGCCGCAGTAGGGGCAGCGCACCGGCGGGGTCCACCCTCGCTCGACGCCCCGGCGGGTGCGACCGCCGCATCGTGTGGTCCTGCGCCACGGGCGACGCCACATCCTGAGCGCGGCCGCCCGGCCCGTCAACCGCCGCCGGCCCGCCGCGGCGCCCGGGTGTGTATCGTCCCCTCTGCGAGAGCACGACCATGCCACGAGTGACCCTCCCAGACGGCTCCGTCAAGGAGTTCGACGCCCCCTTCACCGCCGCGGACGTCGCCGCCGCCATCGGCCCGGGCCTGGCCAAGGCCGCCCTCGGCGCGCGAGTCGACGGCGAGCTCGTCGACCTGCACCGGCCCCTGGACCGCGACTGCCGGGTCGAGATCGTCACGGCCAAGCCCCGTGTGACCACGGGCCGTCGGACCGGTGGCGGTGGGTCGGGCGTCTCGCCCGTCGATCACGGCTCGCAGAGCCGCGCCACCCGGGAAGTCGATCCCGACGCGCTCTTCCTCATCCGGCACTCGGCGGCCCACGTCATGGCCGAGGCCATCCAGCACTTCTACCCGGGCGCCCAGCTGGTCTACGGCCCGCCGGTGGACCACGGCTTCTACTACGACATCGCCTTCCCCGAGGGCGAGTCCCTCTCCTCCGATGACTTTCCGAAGATCGAGGAGAAGATGCGGGAGATCATCGCCGAGGA
>RFGI01000054.1 GCA_003696725.1 Planctomycetota bacterium
CCGGCCGGCGGGTGCGGCGCGAACTCGGCCTCGGCCTGGGCGTGCAGGTTGCGGAGCGGGCTCGGCGCGGGCATGGTGAGCGGGCGGTCCTCCCTCCTCCTCTGGGCCGGATTCTAGGAGACACCCCCAACATGAACACCGATCTGCTCAAACGCCTGTGCGAGACTCCCGGCATCCCGGGGCGCGAGGAGCGCGTCCGCGCCCTCATCGAACAGGAGATCGCCGGCCTGTTCGACGAAACCCGCACCGACCCGATGGGGTCCCTGATCTGCACGCGGCGGCCTCGCCCCGGGGGCGGACCGGCCTCGTCAGGTGAGGGCGCGACGCGCGTCCTGCTGCTGTGCCATATGGACGAGATCGGGTTCTACGTGAAGCACGTCGACGAGAAGGGCTTTGTGCGCGTCAACCCGGCCGGGGGGTTCGACATGCGCAACCTCTTCAGCCGGCGGGTGAGGGTCTCGACGGCCGACCACGGCGACCTGCCGGGCGTCATGAACCCCGCCGGCAAGCCCGTGCACATCGCGTCGGAGGAGGACAGGAAGAAGATCCCCGAGATCAGCGAATTCTTCGTCGACCTGGGCCTGCCCGGCGAGCGCGCCCGGGAGATGGTCCGCGTCGGGGACATGGTGACGCTGGACGAGCCGTTCGTGGTCATGGGCGACAAGGCGGTGTCCAAGGCGCTGGACAACCGCGTGGCGTGCTGGCTGGGGATCGAAGCCGTCCGGGCTCTTGAAGGGTCCGGCGCCGGGCACTCGTGCGAGGTCACCGTGGCGTTCACGGTGCAGGAGGAGGTGGGGCTGCGCGGGGCGCGGACGGCGTCCTTCGGCGTCGAGCCGGACATCGCCATCGGGCTGGACGTGACCCTGGCGTGCGATACGCCGGGCGCCCCGGCGGAGGAGGCCGTGACGGTCCAGGGCGCCGGCGCCGGGCTGCACATGATGGACGCGTCCTTCATCGCCGACCACCGGCTGATCGAGGAACTCGAAGCCGTCGCGGGCAAGAACGGGATCGCGGTGCAGCGGACGATCCTGCCGCGGGGCGGTCAGGACGGCGCCGCGGGCCAGCAGGCCCGGGCCGGGGCCCGCGCCGCGGGCGTGGTCGTCGGGACGCGGTACATCCACACGGTGACGGAAACGATCGACCTGCGCGACCTGGCCGCGGCGCGTGATCTCCTGGCGGCGTGGCTGCCGACGGTCGGCTGACGGCCGGGGCCGGTCGGGTCAGCCGGCCTTGCGGACGGGCGCGGGCTGGGTGTCGGCCGCGTCGTTGGTGGCGGCGGGGTCAAAGATCACGACACGGTTGCGGCCGGCGCGCTTGGCCTGGTACAGGGCGTCGTCGGCGGACTGGAGCCACGCGGCCGGGGAGCCCGCGTCGCCCGCCGGGGCGTCGCAGATCCCGAACGAGCCGGTGACCCGGCGCTCGGGGTGGCGCGGCCAGCGGAGGGCCTCGAGCCCGGCGCGGACCCGCTCGACCAGGGCGCGGGCCTGCTCGGCCTTGGTGTCCCGCAGGAGGATGACGAACTCCTCCCCGCCATACCGGCAGGCGACGTCCTGGGCGCGGACGCTCGATTCCAGGAGTCGCGCGAAGCCCTGGAGGACGGCGTCGCCGGCGGGGTGGCCGTGCGTGTCGTTGAGGCTCTTGAAGTGATCGAGGTCGGCGAGGACCAGGCTGAAGGGCCGGCCGTGGCGCTGGTGGTGGGCGATCTCCTCGACCAGGCGTTCGTCGAAGTACGCGCGGTTCCACAGCCCGGTCAGCCCGTCGATCTGGGCGCGCTGCTCGAGCATCCGCATGAGCTCGTGGATCTTGAGCGCCGAGCGCACCCGGGCGCGGAGCTCGGGCATGTTGAACGGCTTGCAGACATAGTCGATCGCGCCCAGGTCGAACCCGGCGACCTTGTCGTCGGTGTCGTCCGATCCGGAGATGACGATGACCGGGATGGAGACGGTCCGCGGGTCTTCCTTGAGGTGCCGCAGGGCCTCGAACCCGTCCATAACCGGCATGTCCAGGTCCAGCAGGATCAGCGCCGGCCGGCGCTCGCGGGCGATGCGCAGCCCGTCGACGGCGGCCTGGGCCGTGACCAGCGCGAAGTCCTCGTTGCGCAGGCGCACCTCGAGCAGCCGGAGGATCTCCGGCGAGTCGTCGATCAGCAGCACGGTGGGTTGATCGTCGATGCGTTCCACGCGGGGGGCGCCTCGGGCGGTGGGCGATCAGCGGGAGAGCCGGCGGCAGATCGAGATCAGGTCGTCGACGTCGGCCCGGATGCGCTCGAGGTCCGAGTGGGCCTTGAGCGACCCTTCCAGGGAGGCCGCGGAGATCGACACGGGCTCGAACCCGTAGCCGGCGCCGGCGCCCTTGAGTTGATGGGCGATCGTCTGCAGCTCGGTGAGCCGCTCCTCGCGCAGGCACTCGCCCAGGGCGTCGACGCGCGCGGGCATCTCGTCGAGGAACATCTCGATGAGCTCGGCCATGTCCGGGTCGTCGGCGAACTCGGAACGGATGGGGTCGCTCGGCGCGTCGGGCTGCGGCATGGCAGGGGCTCCGTCGGGGCGTGTGGAGGAGCGGGGCGCGGTCGTCGGCGCGCGGCGCGCGGCCGGCTCCTCCACCCGGCCGCGACGCTCACGCGCGGCGCCCTCATCGGCCGGTCCGCGTTTTCACTGAACCGCGTCGCCGAGGCGCCAACCCCGCGGCGCGGGTTGAGGCGCGTGGTCGCTTCTCGGACCGGCTCGGCGCACAGGGGCGTACACTCTGCCCGCGCCCTGCCCAGCGCGGCGGGGTGCAGGAGGGCGCGCGTGCGTTGCCAGCGCTGCGAGTATCCGCTGTGGGGGATCCGCGACCGGGTGTGCCCGGAGTGCGGGTCGGCCTTCGCGCCGAGCGACTACGAGTTCAAACCCGGGGCGGTCCGGTTCTCGTGCCCGGCCTGCGGGCAGGGCTACTACGGCACGGGGCCGAAGGGCCATCTCGAGCCGGCCACGTTCGCGTGCGTCTCCTGCGGCGCCCCGTGCGACATGGACGAGATGACGCTCGCGCCCGCCTCGGGCGTCGCGGAGGACGCGACCGAGCCGATCAATCAGAAGAACCCGTGGGAGGAGCGGCGCGGCGTCCGGGTCTTCGCCGCGTGGTTCAAGACCGTCGCGATGGCGCTCTTCTGGCCCCGGCGGCTGATGCGGGCGACGTCGCGCACGGGGCGCGTGGGGACGGCGGTGTGGTTCGCCGCGGCGACGCCGGTGGCGTTCGCCCTCCCGACGATGGCGATCGTTCTCCTGATGGCCGCCGGGACCGGCATGGCCGGCGTGGTCGTCGCGGTGATGGTCTGGGCGTTCGGTCTCGCGACCGGGACGGCGCTCGCGGTGCTCGTCTGGGGGCTGGTCGCGCACGGCTTGATGTCACTGGGATGGGGCGGTCCGAGGTTCGGCGCCGGCCGCTCGATCAAGGCGGTCTCCTACGCGACCGGGGCGGGGGCCATCACGGCCGTCCCCATGATCGGCCCCTACCTGTCGCCGATCGGCTGGGTCTGGACGGCGATCAGCGCCGTGATGATGCTCAAGGAAGCCCAGCGTGTGCCGTGGTGGCGGGCCGCGATCGCGGGCCTGCTGCCGCCGGTGATCGCGGTCGGGGGCGGCGCGGCGGTCGTGTACTGGATGGTGGCGGCGGCGGTCAACGGCTCCGTCCAACTGCCGGGCCCGCCCGGCGCAGGGACACAGACCCAGGCGCAGCGCGTCACGGGGGCCCTAGTCACGGCGATGCGGTCGGGCTCGCCGCCGGGCCACGCGCTGACCCTCGTCGCCGACGGCGCGCTGTCGCCGGTTGATCTCGTGGTCTCGGGGTCGGCGACGATGCCCGGGGGCGTCCTCGTGGCCGGGTCGGACCTGGCGTCGATCGGTCGGCTCGCGTGGCCCGACCAGCAGAAGGCGGCCAGGGCCGCCGCGGCGGCGCTGCCGGCGGGCGTCGTGGCGCACCGGCTCGCTGATTACGTCTTCACGCACCACGGCGTGGACGCCTCCGACCCCGCCCAGGGCGACGTGTGGGTGGTGATCGCCTCGCCGGACCCCGACGCCAACGGCCTGCCGCAGACACTCCCGACGTTCGTCTGGGCCGGGTCGGCGACTGGGGCGGTGACGTTCGAGATCATCGGCGGCGCCGGCGACGGTTTGCAACGGCAGAACGCCTTGCGGCGGTCGCTGGGGCTGCCTGAGATTCCCGAGCCCTGGGCGGTGACGCACGCGGCGCCGGCGGTGGGGGCGCCGGAGGGCCGATCGCCGCGGTGACCTCCCCGGCCGGTGTGGGGGGCCCGATGGGCTCCCGGCCGGTCCAGCCGGGGCCCGGCGTTCGAGGGTCGGTGTTCGGCTCGATAGACGCCGAGAACTCGCCGATGGGACACTCCGGCGAACTCGCCGGCGTCGGCGGCCATACGACCTGTCGGGGACGCGCGGGCGGGACGCCGGCGACCGAATCCCGGCCGGCGGGAGAGCGGCCCGCCCGACGCCCGAACGATACAGCGAGCGTAAGAGCGGACGGCGATGGATCTCATCAAACTCTACTTCGAGGGGATCCCGCTCCCCGTCCTGCTGCTGGGGCCGGTCGTCGTGATCGTTGGGTTCGTGGTCACGCCGGCGCGATGGCGGCTGCCGCTGCTGCTGGCGCTGCTCGTGCCCTGGATGGCGACGGGGCGGTTCACGGAGCTCGGGGCGGCGCGGTCGTTCACCAAATCGACGGGCTTCTTGTACTTCCTGTTGATCGCCGTCGCGGCGCACCTCGACCCGTACCCCAAGCGCAAGCCGTCGCCGTGGGTGTACGGGCACGTCTTGCTGGCGGTGCTCGGGTTCGCGTACATCATGACGGTGAGCGATCGCATGCTGGCGATGGCCCGGCAGATGCAGTGGCTGTTCCTGGTCCTCGCCGCGATCGGCGTGTCCCGGACGATGGTGGACCAGGCTTCGATCGTCCGGGTGCTCAAGCCGCTGGCGGCCGGCGCGATCATCGTGACCTTCATGTCGCTGGTCGACCTGGTGATGGACCCGCAGGGCGCCCTCCGCCGGGGCGCCAGGTTCGAGCCGTTCGGCGTGATCTCGAACCAGATCGGCATCGTGTTCGCGATGGCCGCGACCCTGGTCATGTACTTCGTCGTCGGCGCCGAGCGCTCGCGCGCCAAGCAGCTCGGCATGGTGTTCATCGGGCTGGCGTCCATCCTCACCCTGCTGACCGGGAGCCGGTCCAGCATGGCCGCGCTGGTGCTCCCGGCGATGCCCCTCTTCTTCAGGGCGTTTCGCCGCCCGATCCTGATGCTCGTCGGGGCGGGCACGGTCCTGGCCGGGGTCGTCATCGTCCAGGGCTCGCTGGAGCGCACCCGGTTCGAGAGGTTCACATCGCTCAAGTCGGCCCGCTTCGACATCGCCGGCGAGTATCTCTCCGTCATCGCCCAGCGGCCGCTCACCGGGCTCATGACGACGCACGGAGAATCTTTGCTGACCGACACCGACGTCGGCGCGCACACCCACAACGCGTTCTTGCAGTTGCTGTACTTCGGGGGCGTCTCGTACGCCGCGCCGATGTTCGTCCTGATGGGGGTGGCGCTGTGGTCGGCGTTCAGGGTCTGGCGCGAGCGGGCCCGGACGGGTCTGGACCCGTTGCTGGTGGCCTATCTCGCGGCGTTCTTCGGCTTCATGTACCTGCACGGGTTCGCGAGCGGGACCATCTTCTTCCCCACCTACGCGTGGGCGTTCTGGCACATCCTCATGGCCTGCTGGTTCCTCACCGAGTGGCCCGCTCTCCGCGCCGCCGGCGCCCAGGCCGAGTGGGACGAGACGCCCACCGACGCGTACGAGCCGTACGACGAGGCGGGTTGGGGCCGACCCGGTCTTGTGGGGTGACGCCCGCACGGGGCGGGCCGGTCTAGCGGAGCCCGGCGAGGAACGCCTCCAGGCGGTCCATCCCCGCGTGGATCTGTTCTTCCGAGCAGGCGAAGCTCAGCCGCACGCACCGGCGACCGGCGCCGAGGAAATCCTCCCCCGGCACGCACGCCACCAGGTGTTCCTCGAGGAGAGCCTCGGCGAAATCCAGCGGCGTTTCGATCCGCGTCCCGCCCGCGGAGACCTTCCCGAAGTGCGCCGAGACATCGGGGAAGACATAGAACGCGCCCGTCGGCTCGGGGCACACCAGCCCGGGCATGGCGCGGATCCGGCCGTGGATGATCCGGGCCCGGGCCTCGAACGCGGCGCGCATGGCTTCGACATCGGCGGCGCAGTCCATCAGGGCCACGCGGATCGCCGGGTAGATAAACGCCGGCAGGCTGGTCGTGGTCTGGCTCTGCATGCGGGCGACGGCGGCGGCCAGACGCGCCCCGGGCTCGCCCGACCCGGCGAGATACCCCACACGCCAGCCGGTCATCGCGTACGCCTTGGACAGCCCGCCGACGGTCACGACGCGCTGGGCGATGGGCGCGAACGAACCCAGCGAGCGGTGCTCGGCGCCCGCGAAGATGAGCTTCTCGTAGATCTCGTCGGCGAGGACGACGAGCCCCGGCGCGGTGGATTCGGCGGCGTGGGCGATCGCGTCGGCCAGGGCCTCGACCTGCGCCGGCGTGTACGTCACCCCGCACGGGTTCGACGGCGAATTGAAGATCAGGACGCGCGTCCTGGGCGTGACCGCGGCGAGCAGGTCGTCGGGCGTCATCACAAACCCGGTCTCGGCCGATGTGGGAACCTCGACGACCTTCCCGCCCGCCAGGCGGATCTGCGGCGCGTACGAGACCCACGCCGGCGTGGGCAGCAGGGCCTCCGGGGGGTCGGCGCCCGGCGCGGCCGGGTCCAAGAGGCACTGCAGCGCCAGGTACAGCGCGTGCTTGCCGCCGGTGGTGATGACCACGTGGTCGCCGGTCACGCCGGGGATGGCGTTCTCCGTTGAGAGCTTCTCGGCGATCGCGGCCCGGGCGTCGGGGTCGCCGGGGACCGGGGCGTAGTGGGTGAGACCGGCCTTGAGCGCCTCGATCGCGGCGTCGCAGATCGGCTCGGGCGTGACAAAGTCGGGCTCGCCGGCGGCGAAGGCCAGCACGTCCGCGCCCCGGTCGCGCAGGGCCCGAGCCCGGGCCAGCACCGCGAGCGTCGATGACGCGGGGAGCGAGCGGACTCGTCTGGAGAGCTCCATCGGCGCCGGTAGCCTACCGGGCGGGTCGGCTGATCGGCGGGGCGGGGACCGCGACGGTTGAAAGCCCGGCCCGGGCCCGGTAGACTCCGCCGCTCGGCTCTACCGGCCCTGGATGGGTCCGGCCGGCGGGGAGCCGCCCCGCAGAGCCGATCCCCGGAGTCTTCGATGGCCCTTGAATTGGCAGAACGGTCGAGGATCGTCGGCGAGAGCCGGCGTCACGAGACGGACACCGGCTCGGTCGAGGTGCAGGTCAGCCTTCTGACGGCGCGGATCAACCAGATCGCCGACCACCTCAAAGACCATAAGCACGATTTCAGCAGCCGCCGCGGGCTCCTGAAGATGGTCGGCCGGCGCAACCGCCTGCTGCGGTACCTCGCCCGGACCGATGTGGACCGCTACCGGTCGCTGATCCAGCGGCTGGGTCTGCGCAAGTGACGACGATTTCACCCCCGGCCGCGGATCCGGCCGATCGGGGTGTGGTGTAAGAAACGACGGCGACACAACAGGGCTCGCCCGCCGATGGACGCGGCGGCACGAGGCCCGGGGCAGTCCGGCCCGGCGATGACGCCCGGCGCACGACTGCCTCAGGCCTCCTGCCAACCGCCTCCGACCACGGGTCGGCCCGACCGAGCGCCCCGCCCGTGCCCGCACGCCGTCCGGGCCACGCCGCGCGGGGCGCGCAACAGCAGGAGCCATCACCATGGCGCATGTGCGAGTGGAGCGTGAGGTCGGCGGTCGGACGCTGGTCCTCGAAACAGGCAAGGTCGCGAAGCTGGCCTCCAGCGCGGTCCTGGCGACCTACGGCGGGAGCACGGTCCTGGCGACCGTGGTCCGCGCCCCGGCCCGCGAGGGGCTCGACTTCTTCCCCATGCAGGTGGACTACCGCGAGCGCACCAGCGCCGCCGGCAAGTTCCCCGGCGGGTTCAGGAAGCGCGAGGGACCGCCCAACGAGAAAGAGATCCTCACCATGCGGATGATCGACCGCCCGATCAGGCCGCTCTTCCCCGAGGGGTTCATCGAGGAGATCCAGATCCAGTGCTGGGTCATGAGCCACGACGGCGAGAACGACACCGACGTCCTCGCCGGGACGGCGGCGTCGGCGGCGCTGGCCATCTCCGACGCGCCCTTCGAGGGCCCCATCGCGACCGTCCGCGTCGGGCGCATCTTCACCGACGACGGGCCCGAGTTCGTCATCAACCCGACGGTCTCGCAGCTGGCCTACTCGGACTTCGACCTCGTTCTCTCGGGGCACGCCGACGGCCTGAACATGATCGAGGTCGGCGCCGCCGAACTCCCCGAGGACGCCATGGTCGACGCGATCGCGTTCGGCCAGGAGCACATCCGCGACATCCTCGGGCTGATCGGTGAACTCGTCGACCAGGCCGGCGTCGAGAAGAACCCCGGCGAGCTCGTCCTGCCCGACGAGGACATCGTCGCGGAGGTCCGATCGCGCTGCGAGGCGGACCTGACCGAAGCCCGGAAGATCCCCGGGAAGGAGGCCCGCAGCGCCCGCGTCGACGAGATCCGGGCCGCCCTGCTCGACGAGCACTTCCCCGAGAAACTCGACGGGACCGTGGCCCAGTGGAAGGAGTCGGTCAAGCGGCGGTCGATGGCCAAGGAGGCCTTCCGCACGCTCGAGAAGAAGATCACCCGTCGGCTGCTGGTCGAGGAGGGCCTGCGCGCCGACGGCCGGGGCTACGACGACATCCGCCCGCTGGAGATGGAGGTCGGCGTCTTCGAACGCACGCACGGGTCGGCGTTCTTCCAGCGCGGCGAGACCCAGTCGCTCGTCTCCTGCACCCTCGGGACCGGCCGCGACGAGCAGATCGTCGACGGCCTGACGCCCGAGTACGCCAAGAAGTTCATGCTCCACTACAACTTCCCGCCCTTCTGCGTGGGCGAGGCCCGGCGGATCATGGGCCCGGGGCGGCGCGAGATCGGGCACGGCGCCCTCGCCGAGCGCTCCCTCCTGGGCGTCTTCCCGGCGATCGACGATTTCCCCTACACCGTCCGGCTGGTCAGCGACATCACCGAGTCCAACGGCTCGTCGTCCATGGCGTCGGTGTGCGGCGGGTGCCTGGCGCTGATGGACGCCGGCGTGCCGATCCGCGCCACCGTCGCCGGCATCAGCGTCGGCCGGTTCAGCGACGACTCCGGCAAGGTCGTCCACGTCACCGACATCATCGGTGAGGAGGACTTCTTCGGGGACATGGACTTCAAGGTCTCCGGCTCGCGTGAGGGGATCACCGGCGTGCAGCTGGACCTCAAGGCCCGCGGTCTGGGCGTCGACGAGATCCGCGAGATCTTCGAGCGGGCTCGCCGCGCCCGCATCGAGATCATCGAGAAGATGGAGGCGGTCATCGCCGCCCCCCGCGATCAGATCAGCCCCTACGCGCCGCGGCTGGAGACCCTCCGCATCGACCCCGAGAAGATCGGCAAGCTCATCGGCCCGGGCGGCAAGACGATCCGCGCCATCCAGGAGCGGTGGGGCGTCACCATCGACGTGGAGGACGACGGCGCCGTCACCGTCGCGGGTCCCAACGGACCGGCGCTGGAAGGCGCCCGGGCGGAGATCGAGGCCCTGGGCGCGGAGGTCAAGGTGGGGGCGGTGTACACGGGTAAGGTGGTGTCGGTCAAGGACTTCGGCGCGTTCATCGAGGTCGCGCCGGGGACCGACGGCATGTGCCACATCTCCGAGCTCGCCGACGGGTACGTCAAGTCGGTCACGGACGTGGTCAAGGTCGGCGACGAGGTCACCGTCAAGGTGATCAATGTGGATGACCAGGGCCGGATCAAGCTCAGCCGCAAGGCGATCCTGCTCGAACAGGCCGCGGAGCAGGCCCCGGCCGAGGCCGCGAGCTAAGCCGGGCTCGTCGGCCTGACCCAACCGCCCGGCAGAGTATTGACGCTGGGGGCCCGCCGCGGTATTTTTGAATCGACCGGATGGCCTCCGATCGGCGATCACGTCGATCGGAGGCTGCTATTCTCGGACGTACGCGGCGCTCGGGGCGGCGCGCGGGTTCGGGCCGCGATCCGGTCGCGCCGCGCGGCGCCGCTCGAGAGGGCGGCCGACCGTCGGCGTGGGGCGGCGCGGGGGCGCAGCCCGGGTGGACCGAGCACCGGGGCGCACACATGTCAGACGAATCACCGAAGCGGATCGAGAACGCCCAGGGCGTCGTCAAGTGGTTCGATCCGCGCAAGGGGTACGGCTTCATCGTCGGGCCGGACGGGCAGGACATCTTCGTGCACTACTCCAAGATCTCCGGAGAGGGGTACCGTGTCCTGAAGGACGGCGCCGCCGTGACCTACGACGCCGAGCTGGGCGACAAGGGCTGGCAAGCGACGCGGGCGACGCGCGTCGAGGAGGGCGCCGAGGTCGTCGTCAAAGCCAAGCCGGGCGTGGCGCGGAGCCCCCGGCGGTAATCTCTGGCGCCCACGGCCCGGTGGGCCTTGGCCGGGGACGACCGCCGCGATGGTGACGTGGTTCATCCTGGGCTTCCTTGCGGCGCTGGCGCTGGGGGCGCCGGCGGTGGTGCTGCTGACGAACAGGCTCGTCGCGCGGGCCCGCCGGGCCGAGCGCCGCCAGCACGAGTCGGAGCGCCTCGCCCAGCTGGGCGCCATGACGGGCGGGCTGGCCCACGAGATCAAGAACCCGCTCTCGACGATCGGGCTCAACGCGCAGCTGATCCGTGAGGGGGTCGCTGAGCTCGACGCCGACCAGGCCGAGCGCGCCCGGCTTGTCAAACGCGCCGACACCCTGAGCCGCGAGGCGGACCGGCTCCGGGCGGTGCTGGAGGACTTCCTCGAGTTCGCGGGCGCCCTGCACGTCGAGCCGACGCCCACCGATCTGAACGCCATCGCGGAGGAGCTGGGCGATTTCTTCGCGCCCCAGGCCGCCGACGCCGGGGCGCACCTGCGCATCGAGGCCGCGCCGGCGCCCGCGTTGGCCCTGGCCGACCCTCGCCGGGCCAAGCAGGCGGCTTTGAACCTCATGCTCAATGCTGTGCAGGTGATGCGCGAGCACGACCCCCCAGACGGTCGGCGCAAAGAGCTCATCCTCCGGGTCGAGCGGCGGGTCGAGGCCGGCGAGCCGGTCGTGGTGCTCCATGTGATCGACACCGGGCCGGGCGTCCGGGAAGATCGGCTGCGGGAGATCTTCAAGCCCTATGTGTCCATGCGGGCCGGCGGCGCGGGGCTGGGCCTGGCCATCACCGCCCGGATCATGGCCGAGCACCGCGGCCGGATCGGCGTCCACTCGGCGCCCGGCAGGGGTAGCGATTTCAGCCTCGTCTTCCCGGCCGCGGTCGGGGTCGATCGGCCCGCACAGGGCGGGTGAGGGACACGCACGGGCGAGGCGATTCGGGAAAAGGGCTTGCGGATTGTGCGGTCTGTGCCATATTCAGGGGTGGTGACGAGAGCCCCTCGACGCACAGGGCCGTCGCTGGCCGGGGACCGGGTTGCATCCTGGTTCTCGGACGCTAGGATCGCCCTGCCCGCGGACGTCGGGCGGGGCTCGAAGGGGAGAGTGAGAGCGATGCGGCAGTCAGTCTTGATGGTGGGTGGGGCGTTCGCGCTGGTCTTCGGGTCGATCGCGGCCGCGTCGCCTGGCGAGGTGGATTTCTCTGACACCGGTGTGCTGCGTTCCACCGACGGCGAGCCCGTCGGAGGGTTCAGCGCCGTCACCTATCCCTACGACCCCATGACGGATCCGGCGTCGTTCTTCGACCCGGAACTCGAGAGTGTGCCCGAACCGGCCGTCGCGCCGCTGCCCACCGCGGGCGGGCTGGGCCTGGTTGGGATCGGCGTTCTCGCCGCCCGCCGCCGGCGCCGCTGAACCGGCGGCTCACCGGCGACACAACGAGATTGTCTCGAGGCTGAGCCCCGGCCCGAACGCGGCCAGGGTGGCGCGGTCCACGCGCTGACGGGCCGCCAACCGTTCCAGCACAAACAGCACGCTGGGCGAGGACATGTTCCCGTGGTCGCGGAGCACCCCGCGCGCGTCGTCGAGGTCGCGCCCGTGCCCGACGGCGCGCTCAACAGCGTCGAGGATCGCCGGCCCCCCCGGGTGGACCGCCAGCGCGCCCGCGCGATCGGTCCCCACGAGTTCCCGCATGGACTCGCCCAGGATCGCCGGCACGTCCTCCGACAGCGTCATCGCGAACCCCGCGTCGGTGATCCGCCAGGACATCGCCCCGGCCGTGCCCGGCGCCACGACGGACCGCCCCAGCCCGTCGATCGCCAGCCCCGCCACGCCGGCGCTCGCGTGGTCAGGCCCGGCGCCCGACCAGCACGCCCCCGTGACGACCACGGCCGCGGCGCCGTCTGAGAACAACGCCGACGCGACCAGGTTCGCCGCGTCGTCCGCCTGACGCAGGTGCAGCGAACACAACTCCGCGCACACCACCAGCGTCACGGCGGTGGGCTCGGCCGCGCACACACCCGCGGCGGCCCGCAGCCCCGTGATCGCGCCGAAGCACCCCATGAACCCGATCACCTGCCGGCGGACCGTCGGCGCCAGGCCCAGCCGATCCGCGAGCGCCAGATCCACGCCCGGCGCGCTGAACCCCGTGCAGGTCACCACGATGAGGTCGGTGACGCGGCCCGGCTCGACGCCCGCGCAGCGCAGCGCCGCCCGCGCCGGCGCCGCCGCCAGGCTCGGCGCGTGCGACTCGTACAGCCGCATGCGCTGGCCCGTGGTCAGCCGGGGCGTCTGGCCGACGGGCAGCACCGCGGCCCGGGACCGGATCCCCGTCCCCCGCGCGATGCGCCGCCAGCGCGCCAGCGCCGCGCCGCGAAGCCCCCAGAGGTCGGCGAGCTCTCTGGTCAGTTCGTCCTGAGTCCGCCGCACCGAGGGGGTCGCCGTCGCCAGCGCCCGGATCGTGGCCGACCCGTACTGGGGCGTCCGCGCCGAGATGCGGTCTGGCGCAAGGACGGTCACGCGGCGGCCCATCCGTTCGTGACTCGGCGGGCCAGCGCTCGGCTCACCCGCGCCGTCGGCCCCGGCGCCGCCCGACGGGCCGCGGCGATCGCGCGGCGCGCCCGCAGGGCCCGAC
>RFGI01000055.1 GCA_003696725.1 Planctomycetota bacterium
GACGGCGACGGGTCGGTCAACGGGATCGACCTGGCGTACATCCTCAACGACTGGGGCCCGGTCCCGCCGCGAGACGCTCACGCCGCGTTCCAGAAGTACAAAGAGGCCGAGCGGAAACGCGCGGCGCGGTCTGCTCCGCGGACGACGCGCGTCACTCCTCGTGCAGGGTCTCGTAGGTGAACTTCTGCCCGCCGATGGACGCCTCGTACATGAGGCCCGCGCGGGTCATGGTGAAGACGGCCACCCCGCGGGCGTAGTTGGCGTCGGCGCTGGCGCCGGCGCGGGCGGCGACGGCCGAGGCCTGGGCGTCGAACTCGAACCGGCCGGCCTTGAAGTGCTCCAGGTCGGGGCGGGTCTGGAAGAAGATGATCTCGCGGTAGGTCTGCCCGCCCAGCTGCAGGCCGATGGTCGCCTGGCTGACCGTGGTGTAGCCGACGACATCGCCCTGCTCGATGACCAGCCCGCGGCCGTTGGCGCCCCCGACGCCCGCGGCGCCCTTGGCCACCTTCGGGAAAACCGCCCAGCCGTACGACCGTTCGAAGAACCGTTCCATGCCGGGGTCGCGCTGGCGGAACTGGGACACGGTCTCGTTGACCTGCTCGGTGAGGGCGTCGAGCTCGACGCCGACGGGCGGGGCGGTGCTGGCGCATCCCGTGATCACGGCGGCGAGAGCGGCAACGGCGAGATGGGCGGTCGTTCGCACGGCGGGCCTCCTCTGGCTCAGGTCGACCGAGAGTATGGCTTCGGGGCGGGGTCGGCGTGACGCGGCCCATGATGGGACACGTCAGCGCCGCACAGTCGAGCCGAATAGGGGTAAACAACTTGGGCTATCGGCCGGGGGGTATTCTGCGCGCCCTGAGTCGGACCCGCCGCGACCTTTGAAGGTGTTCGTTCAACGGGCAGGTTGGGTCTTGCATCGGGCTCACGGATGCCCATAATCGGGGCGAAGCCGGGCTCTCGGGGGCGTTTCGAGTGGGTCGGTGGCGGAAATCCGAGGAGAGGCGCCGGCGTCGCCGTCGGCGGGATGGGAAGAGACGTCATGAGCACACGATTCGCTGGTCTGGCCGGCGTCGTCATCGCTGGTTTGACGTGCGTCACGAGCGCCCGCGCGGTGGTGATCACCGTCGGGTCGGAGGTCGGCACACTGACGCTCGACAGCAACCTGGTCGGGACCGTCTCGGCCAACGCCGACGGCTCGATCCAGTGGTCGGGCTCGATGCAGCGGGCGGACCTGGGCTGGGGTCTGGACTGGAACCTCGCGATCAACGAGGACCCGATCGCCGGCGTCGTCCCGAGCTTCGCGGCTCTGACCGGTGGGGGTCCGGCGCTGTCGATCAGCGGGGTGGCGGGGTTCACGAACCTCCTGGGCGCCACCGCGAACTTCACGTTCAACGTCGGCGCTGTGTCGAGCCTCGGCGCCGGGGTCACGACACTCAACGGCGCGTCGACCATCACGCTGCTCGACACCGGCACGGACGGTGGCGTCATGGCCGCGCTGGCCGGTGGTTCGATCTACGACGCGGTGATTAACGGCGTTAGCCAGCAGCAGCTCTTCATCGACCCGTTCTCCCTCAACGCCCCGCCGTCCGGCATCGACTTCACCGGCGCCGTGTGGGGCAAGATCCCGGGCGGGCCGATCGCCGTCGGCGACCTGTTCGGCATCAATCACGCGTTCTCGCTGACCGCGGGCGATCAGGCGACGGTCAACTCGTCATTCTTCATCAACCTGATCCCGTCGCCGGGCTCGGTCGCGCTCTTCGGCGTGGCCGGGCTGGTCGCGCTGCGCCGCCGTCGCTGATCGGCCATCGCGCATCCTGAATCCACCGACCGCCGGCCGACCCCGGCGGTTTTTGTGCGCCTGCCAGCGCTGCGCGGTCGGTACGCTACCGGCGCTGTGCAGACCGTGGTGGTCAAGATCGGGAGCGCGGTCCTGGCGCCCGGCGCGTCCCCGGACGGCGCCGTCTTCGACCGTCTGGCGCGCGAGGCGGCCCGGGCGGCCCGGTCAGGCTGGCGAACCGCGCTGGTGTCCAGCGGGGCGATCGCGTGCGGCCTGGGCCCGATGGGCTTCGCCGCGCCGCCGCGACGCGTGCTCGACCGCCAAGCGGCCGCCGCGGTGGGGCAGCAGCGGCTGATGGCGTTGTGGGGCGAGGCGTTCGACGCCGCCGGGGCCGGGCCCGTCGCCCAGGTGCTGCTGACCGCGGACGATCTCGAGCACCGCGCCCGGTTCCTCAACGCCCGGCACACGCTCGACCGGCTCCTACGCGCCGGCGTCACACCGATCGTCAACGAGAACGACAGCGTGGTGTACGACGAGATCACGGTGGGGGACAACGACCGGTTGGCGGCGCTGGTGGCCGTGGCGCTCGGCGCCGAGGCGCTGATCATGCTCTCGTCGGTGGACGGGGTGCTGGACCGCGAGGGCCGGGTGGCGCCCGAGATCGTGGACCCGCGGCAGGCCGAGCCGTGGCTCAGGCCCGGCCGCAGCGCGACCGGCGTGGGCGGGATGCGGGCCAAACTCGACGCCGCCCAGACGGCCCGTCGGCACGGCGTGCGCGTCTGGATCGCGCCCGGCCGGCGCGAGGGCGTGATCGCCGCCGTGCTCAACCGCGAAGCCGTCGGCACACGGATCGACCCGATCGTGGCCGGCCCGGCGGCGCGCAAGGCCTGGATCGGGGCGACGGTCCGGCCACGCGGGCGGCTCCACATCGACGGGGGCGCCGCCGACGCCCTGCTGCGGCGTGGGGCGAGCCTGCTGCCGCGGGGTGTGGTCGCGGTCGACGGGGAGTTCGAGCAGGGCGCCGTTGTCGAGATCCTCGGCCCCGGGGGCGAGGCCGTCGGTCGGGGCCTGGCGTCCTACACCTCCGCGGAGATCAGGCGGATCGCCGGCCGGCGGACCGATGAGATCGAAGCGATCCTGGGGTACGCCTACACCGACGAGGTCGTCCACCGCGACGACCTGGCGATCGCCCGGGGCGCCGACGAACGGGGTGCGCCGCAGTGACGAACGACGCGATCAGGGACGTGCTCGATGCGGCGCGGGCGGCGCAGCGTGCGTCTCGGTGGGTCGGGTCGCTGCCGACCCGGGCGCGCAACGCGGCGCTGGAGGCCCTCGCCGGCCGGCTCGAGTCGTCGCGCGACGAGATTCTGCACGCCAACGCGCGGGACGTCGCCGACGCGCGGGCCGCGGGGATCGGCGACGCCAAGATCCGCCGGCTCGCCCTGTCGCCAGAGTCGATCGCGGCCCTCGCCGAGGGCGTCCAACAGGTGGCGGCCCTCCCCGACCCGATCGGCGCCGTGACGCGCGAGACCACCACGCCCGCCGGGCTACGGGTTCGGAAGGTCCGGGCGCCGCTCGGTGTGGTGATGATGATCTACGAGTCCCGGCCCGGGGTGACGGTGGACGCGTTTTCTCTATGCTTCAAGGCCGGCAACGCCTGCATCCTCAAGGGCGGGCGTGAGGCGGCCCGGTCCAACGAGGCGCTGGCCCGGTGCGTGCGTGAGTCGCTCCGCGCGATCGGCGCCGGCGCGGACGAGGCCGCGGCGATGACGCTGGTGACCACCTCCGACCGCGACGCGATCCGGGCGCTGCTGGCTCTCGAGGGCGTGGTCGACCTGGCCATCCCGCGCGGGGGCGAGGCCCTGATCCGCTTTGTTCACGAGCACGCCCGCGTCCCGACGGTGCAGCACTTCCACGGGGTGTGCCACGTCTTCGCCCACGCCGCGGCCGATCAGGCGATGGCGCTCGACGTCATCGCGACGGCCAAGACCTCAGCGCCGGCGACGTGCAACGCCGTCGAGTGCGCCCTGATCGACGAGCCGATCGCGGGGGCGCTGGTCCCCCGGCTGGCGCGCCGCGCCGAGCAGGACGGGTTCACGATCCGGGGCGATCGGCGCGTGGTGGAGCTCGCCGGCGCCTCGCCCGCGGTGACGCCGGCCGACGAGCGCGACTGGGGGCGGGAGTTCCTCGACCTGACGCTGGCCGTGCGCGTCGTGGCGGGGCTGGATGGGGCCGTCGAGCACATCGCCCGCTACGGCTCGCGTCACACCGAGGCGATCATCACCGAGGACGCCGCCGCGGCGGAGGATTTTGTCAACCGGGTGGACGCGTCGTGCACGCTGGTCAACGCCTCGACGCGGTTCAACGACGGGTTCCAGCTCGGCCTGGGCGCCGAGATCGGCATCTCCACGAGCAAGATCCACGCCTACGGGCCCATGGGCCTGGAGGAACTGACCACGCAGCGGTGGGTGGTCCTCGGCTCGGGGCAGACGCGGTGACGCCGGCGGGCGGGATCGGTCTGCGCTACGGCGTGCGCGACGGGGCGCGGATGACCCCCGAACAGCGGGCCCGCCTGCGTGAGGGGCTGGCGGGGCGCACGATCGCCGTGGTCGGCGCGACCGGCGCGGTGGGGCTGGAGACGCTGGCGCTGCTCGCCGAGGCCGGCGTCGCGGCGGCGGACGTCAGGGCCTTTGCGTCCGAGCGCACGGCGGGCGTCTCGGTCCCGATGGGCGCCGACTCGATCACCATCGAGCGCGCCGAAGCGGCCCGGATCGAGGCGTGCGACGCGGTGGTGCTGGCGGTTGGCGCGGGCGTGGCGCGCGACCTGGCGCCGGCGATCGTCGATCACGGCGCGCTGGTCGTCGATCATTCCTCGGCCTTTCGGCAAGACCCGCGCGTCCCGCTGGTGATCCCCGAGATCAATGCCGACGCCGCGGCCGGCGTCCGGCTGATCGCGTCTCCGAACTGCACGACCACGATCGCCCTGGTCGCGGCGGACCCGATCCGCCGGCGGTTCGGTCTGCGCTCGATGGGTGTGACGAGCTATCAGGCCGCGTCCGGCGCAGGGCTCACCGCCCTGGAGAGCCTCGAACAGGAGACCCGAATGGCGCTCGCCGGCCGGGCGCCCGCGCCCGGCGTCTTCCCGGTCCCCGCGGCGTTCAACGTCTTCCCGCACGAATCGCCCGTCGAGCCCGGCGCCCGCGCCAGCGCTGAGGAGGTCAAGATCGCGCGCGAGAGCCGCAGGATCTGGGGCGATCCGGCGCCGGCCGTCGAGGCGTGCTGCCTGCGCGTGCCGGTCTTCCGGACGCACACGGTGGCGCTGCGGCTGGAGCTCGAGACGCCAGTGACATGGCCTGACATTGACTCAGCGGTGTCGGGGTCGCCGGCGATCGATGTTGTCGAGGCGCGGTCGCCGGCGCCGGGCTCCCTGGACGCGGCCGGGCGGTGCGCCGTCCTCGTCGGGCGCCTGAGGCCCGCGGACCCGACGGCGCCCGCGGACGGCGCCCACGTTGTCTGGTCGCTCCTCGCCGCGGGGGACCAGCTCCTCAAAGGCGCCGCGTGGAACGGGCTGCAGATCGCGATCGCGGCGCTGGCCGGGGGCTGACCGCGGCCGCGTGAGCGGTCACGGCTGCACGCCGCAAGACCGACCGTGCTTGAGGTTGTAGTCCTGGTGGTAGGCCTCGGCTTCGTAGAACGGCTGGGCGTCGGCGATCTGTGTCACGATCGGCCGCGCAAACCGACCGGACGCTTCGAGCTCGGCGATGTACGCCTCAGCTTGGCGCCGCTGCTCGTCCCCGACAACGAAGATCGCGCTGCGGTACTGGTCGCCCACGTCGGGGCCCTGGCGGTTGAGCTGTGTCGGGTCGTGCATCTCGAAGAACCGTTCGAGCAGATCACGGTACGTCACACGGGCCGGGTCGTACGTGACGCGCACGGACTCGGCGTGGCCCGTGTTCTCGAAGCACACCTGGCGGTAGGTCGGGTTGGGGACCCGGCCGCCCTGGTACCCGCTGACGGCGTCGATCACGCCCGGCGTGTGCTGGAAGCGGTCCTCGATCCCCCAGAAGCAACCGCCGGCGAAGTACGCCGTCTGCGCCGGGACCGGGCGCGAGCGCGCTGGGATATCGGCGCCCTGCTCGATGAAGTCCAGCGAGACGGAGTTGAGGCAGAACCGCAGGCCCGTCGGGCGCGGCCCGTCGTCGAAGACGTGCCCGAGGTGGGCGCCGCAGCGGGCGCAGAGAATCTCCGTTCGGACCATGCCGTAGGCCCGGTCCTCGCGCGTCGCGACGTGGTCGGGGTCGACCGGCTGGAAGAACGACGGCCAGCCCGTGCCCGAGTCGAACTTGTCGCTCGACGCGAACAGCGGCAGGCCGCACAACCGGCAGACGTAGACGCCCTCGCGTTTGTTGTCGAGCAGGTCGCCGCAGAACGCGGGCTCGGTGCCCTGGTTGAGGATGACGCGGGCTTCCTCGGGGTCCAGCGACGCGGCCAGTTGCGAGACCTGGGCGTCGGTGAGCGGGGTGACGTCGTGACCGGACTTCGAATACCGGGGCAGGTCGGTGTCGGTCATGGGGCGGGGGCGCTCCGGGGCGTCGCCGGCGCCGAGCGCAAGGGCGAGCACCGCGGCGCAGCCGGCGCCGACGAAGAACAGGCTCACCAGGCGGATCATGGGCGGCTCCTTCGAGGCGCAGGCGCGCCGACGCCGGGACTCAGATCAAGCGGATTCTATCCCCCCCCGACCCACCGTGGGGTCAGCGCCGCGCGAGGGGTGCGGATCCGGACGGGTGAGAACAAAAAAATCGGCGTCCCCCCGGTCCCGGGAGGAGCGCCGAATCTCTCGCTCATCGCGGTCAAATGGCGGCGTGCGCGACACTCAACGCCGGCGGCGGCGCAGGGCGAGGCCCGCCAGGCCCGCCAGGGTCACGGCGCCGGGCGCGGGGATCGCGAGCGGGGCGGCCAGCGCGAAGTTCGCGAAGTTTGATGTGCGGATGATCTCGAGCTGGAGGATCGAGGTGTTGCTCTGGAGCCACACGCCGAGGCTCGGGTTGCCGCCGGTCACCGTGGAGCCGTCGAAGAAGTAGGCGCCGGTGGTGCTGTTGAAGGACCAGCCGGGCATGTTGCCGGGGAGGATGGCGCCGCTCGAGCCGGTGCCCGTGCCGGTGACGCCGAGCACGTCGTCGAGCCACGGCGTGGTGATGGCGCCGCTGGAGTCGAACGCGGTGAGTGTGTAGGTCTCGTTGGTGACCGAGCCGCCGTCGAGGTCGCCGAAGCGGAAGTACGTGCCCACCGGCAACACGCCCAGCGGGAGCGTCGAGAAATCGTAGACCGATGTGCCCGCGGGGTTGGACACGCTCGAGGGGATCGGGCCGACGACGGAGAACGTCCCCACCCAGGAGGCGGCCGCCGGGGCGGTCCAGGCGCCCGTCCAGCCGCCGGTGACGGTGGTGGGCGTGCGGAACTGCGCCGGTGGCGCGCCCGGGTTTGGGCTGGGGATCGGCAGGTTGGACCCGCTCCCGATGAGCGGCGCCGCCGCGGCGGCGCTCGCCAAGAGCGCGGACACACCCACCGCGCAGAACAATCGTGATTGACACATGCTGTGGTTCCTCCCTCGGGCGCCGGGCGGCACGGCGTCGCTCGTTCGAGCGGATGTCCGAGGCCCGGCCGGACGATCACTGACGAGCCTCTTCACCCCTTATGCCGGCGGGCTCAGAACCGGCCACCAAACCTATACCCGAGAACGACGCGGGAAGCAAGCGCAATCTCTGCAACCCGAGACGCCGCCGGCGCCTCCGAACACCCCAAGGCGACGCCGCCGCGCTGTCGTCGCCCGCCCATTCAGCCCGTGGTCCGTGGGGTCGAGAACCGATTCATTCACAGCGGGTGACCGGACTCGAACCGGCGACATTCAGCTTGGGAAGCTGACGTTCTACCACTGAACTACACCCGCGTCGGGCCTGAGTATACCGCGCCCCGGCTTGGCTGCGATCGACCAACAGGCACGAAAAAGGGCCGGGCCCGGGTCGCTGGCCCGGGCGCTCGGCCCATCATCGCGGTCTTGCCGGGGATGGGGCGGGCGGCTCCCGCCCCACCCAGCGAGCGTGTCGCGGGCGCACCGGCCCGCTTGTCAGCCGGCGACCTGGAGGAAGACGAAGCGGGCGCCGGCGCTGGACCGCACGGTTAGCCGCACGCCGTCGCGCAGGTTCGCCGGGGTGAGGGCGTCGTTGAGCTCGGCGGCGGTCTCGACGGGCTCGCCGTTGACGGTCGTGATGACGTCGCCGGGGCGCAGCCCGACCCGGGCCGCGAGGCTCATCGGCTCGACCGACTGAACGAAGACGCCCTTGAGCTCGGCGCTGACGCCGGCGCTCCTGGCGAACTCGGGGGTGAGCGTCACGAACTGGGCGCCGAGGGTCTCATTGAGCGCGCCGGAGGCCGAGGCGTCGGCGAGCGGGGACGCCTCGGTGTTGGGAGCGATCGTCGGCCGCAGGGTGAGCCACTCGCCGTCGCGGAAGACCTTCACGCGGAGGGTCTGGCCGGGCTCAAACTCGGCGACGCGCAGGCGCAGCTCCGCGGCGGTGCGGACGGGCTCGCCGTTGACCCGGGTGATGATGTCGCCCGGCTCGAACCCAGCCTGCATGGCCGGGCTGTCGGGCAGGACCTCGGCGACGAGCGCGCCCTCCACGCCGTCGTAGTTGAAGGACTGGGCCAGCTCCCGCGTGAGGTTCTGGATGCGGACGCCGATCATGCCGCGGGTGACGTGGCCCTGGGCGATGAGGGTGTCGGCGACGTTCTTGACGAGATTGACGGGGATGGCGAAGCCCACGCCGTTGTTCCCGCCGCTGCGTGAGGCGATGGCGCTGTTGACGCCGATGACCCGGCCGCGGATGTCCAGGAGCGGGCCGCCGGAGTTGCCGGGGTTGATGGCGGCGTCGGTCTGGATGAAGTCCTCGTAGTCATTGATGCCCACGGACTGGCGCCCGGTGGCGCTGATGACGCCGGTGGTGATCGTGCTGGACAGGCCGAACGGGCTGCCCGCCGCGATCACCCACTGCCCGGGGCGCAGGGCGTCGGAGTCGCCCAGCGGCAGGGGCGTCAGGTCGCCCGCTTCGACGCGGAGCACCGCGATGTCCGTCTGCGGGTCGGTCCCGACCAGGGTCGCGGGGTACTCACGCCCGTCGGCGAAGGCGACGGTGATCTCGTCGGCGCCGGCCACGACGTGGTTGTTGGTCACGATGTAGCCCGCGTCCGAGTACACGAACCCCGATCCCTGCCCACGCCGGAACTGGTGCTGGGGCTGCCCGTCAGGGGCGCCGAACGGGAGGAACGGATCGTCCCCGAAGAATCGGCGGAACGGCTCGGGCAGTTCGGGGAACATCATCCGCGGGCTGTGCGTGACGACCTCATCGGTGGTTCGGATGCTGACGACGCTGGGCTCGGCGGCCAGGGCCACGTTGGCGAAGGCCGTCGAGAGCGCCTCGGCCACATCCATGGCGCGCTGCGCCTCGGGCGACCGCAGCGGCTCGGGCGCGGCCGACAGCAGCGCCGGCGCCGTGATCAGCGCCGCGGCGGCCAGACCGGCGCCCGTGAGAAGGACTCGGTTCCGGATGCGATTGTTCATGGGTGAGGTTCTCCTGTTGTTCCAAGATGAGTTACGGCGATTCACCGGTTCTGTTCGATTGGTGTCGGCCGCTGACATCGGGGGCCGGTGTGAGCGGGATACAAATCATGTCATGTCGTCTCGCGGCGCCGCCGCTCGTCGCGGGCCACGGACGCCGGCCTTACCCCCCGCGCTGTATTGCGGGTGTTGCGCCGGTCGGGTTGCCCAAATAAAGAGCGGCTCGCGCCGAGGGGGGTCGGTCGCGAGCGCCCCGATCGGCGCGGCGCGGCCTCGGACGGGGCTCGCCGAGGGTCCGCACGACGCGCCGTTCGACTGTGCGTGCGTTGATCGTGCGCACTCCGACCGGCTCGGGTCATGACGGGTTCACTTGGTCGCTTTCGCGGGCCGGACGGCGATGCGGCGGGCCCGGGTCGGTGTCTCGGCCTTGGGCATCACAACGTGCAGCACGCCGTCGGCGAACCCGGCGTCGATCTTGTCCGGGTTGATCTCGGTCGGGAGGGTGAACGACCGCTCGAAGGAGCCGGTGTAGCGCTCACTGAGATGGACGGTGTCGTTCTCGCTCTCCTGCTCGAAGGTGCGCCGGCCGCGGATGGTGATGGAGTCGGCCTCGGCGAGCACCTCCAGGTCGTCCAGCGTCACGCCGGGCAGGTCCAGATCCAGAACGAACGAATCGTCCTTCTCCGTGAGGTTGGCCGCCGGGGCCACGACGCGGGCCGGGGCGTTCTCAGTCCAGTCCGGCCTGAGCGTCACCGGCAGCATGGCGCCGAAGACGCGGTCCAGGTCGCGGGTCAGGCTGGTGAACGGATCCATGGGACGCTGACGGATTCGAGTAAGCATGACTGTGCCTCCTGTGACTGACGGTGCGATTGCGTTGCTCACGCGCGGCCCGAGCGCCCGTCGGTGGCTCCGCCGATCGCGCCGGCCGCGACGGGTGACGGATTTGCAAGCCGCGCGCCATATCCGCCGACGGGCTCCGGCCGGCGTCGTCGCGTCGCGACGGCCGTCGCCGGGCGCCGGTTTGACGCCGGGGGCTCCGGCCTGCTGCCAAAATGACGCCGAGGACCGTGCGTCGACGCGTTCGAGCACGATCCTCGTAGCCGACGGCGCCGATCCGGAGGAAGATTTCGACAGGGCGATAACCGCATAACGAGGCGGCAGGCCGCGGGCCCGTTTGGCGGTCGACCCTTGGGCGTCAGGTGTCATCGAGCGGCCGTGAAGGAGAAGACTGACATGACACGGATCAGGATTGGGGTGTATGCCGCATTTCTGACGGTGCTGGCGGCGATCGGACTGACGGCGACGACCGCCACAGCCGGGGACAACGGGACGCTCTCGGGTGTCGTGGTCAAGAGCGGCGACACGGTCTTCGCACTGGTGACCGTGACCGACGCGCAGACAGGCGCGTTCGTGGCATCCACGATCTCCAACGGCGCCTCGGGTTTCTCGCTGTCGCTGCCGGCCGACGTGTACGCGGTGAGCGCGACCGACTTTGACACGAGCACATCGACGTTCGTGGCCGTGTCGTCCGGGGCGACCACCAACGTGGTGCTGACGCTGCCGGCGCCGTTCCCGCTGCCGCTCCCGTTCCCCTTCTGAGTCGGCTCAACTGAGTCTTTCAGGATCCACAGACCATCGGTGGGTCCGCGCGGGTCCGCCGATGTCGTTCACTGGCGGATGTGGCCCCACCGATCTGCTACGGTTTCGGCGATGACCGAGCCGTCCGTCACTGCCGCGACAGGCGGGCGCTGGACCCCGGTGATCGGGCTGGTCGGCGGGGTAGGCGCCGGCAAGTCCGCCGCCGCTCGCTGCCTGGAGCGGATCGGGTGCGTGGTCATCGACTCGGACTCGAGGGCCAAAGCCTTGCTGGACGACCCCGCCGTCGCGGACACGCTGGTCCGCTGGTGGGGGGACCGTGTGCTGGATCACGCGGGCCGGGTGGATCGGGACGTGGTCGCGGGGATCGTTTTCGAGGACCCCGCCGAACGCCGCCGGCTCGAATCGCTCATCCACCCGCTGTTGGCGGCCCGGCGGAGCGAGACCATCGAGCGGGCCAAGCAGGCCGGGGCCCCAGGCGTGGTGATCGACGCGCCGCTCTTGATCGAGGCCGGGCTGGACAGCCTGTGCGACGCGATCGTGTTCGTCGATGCGCCGGTGGCCGACCGGCTCAGGCGGGTGGCGCGGGATCGGGGCTGGTCGGCCGAGGAGCTCGATCGGCGACAGGCGGCCCAGGCCCCACTTGAAATCAAGCGGCACAAGGCCCATTATGTGGTGACCAACACCGGCTCAGCCGATGACCTCTGTCGGCAGGTCCGCCGGGTGTTCGACCAGATCCAGAACGTCCAGAGGCCCGATCGACGCGGCGTCGGGACCGGCTGAGCGATCCCGGGGGCCCCGTAGGCACGATGTCACCCACTCGCGGCTCGACGCGGGCGGTCGGCTTGAGGCCGGATCGCCGCCGGGTCTGCACATGGGGCGCCCCGGCGCCCGTCCGGCGCCCCTGGCAACGCCCCCGGAAGGGTTAGCGGCCCCGGCGCATGACCCGCCGTCCCCACCGGCACGCCGGTCGTCACGACTCGACTGTTCACCGTTCCCTCGCAGAACTCGATCAAGAGCACAGCATGGCCAAGTCATCGACCGCGGTGGCGGCGTCCGAAGAAGCCGCCGGCGCCGCCAAGCCCACACGCAGACGCAAGAAGAAGGCCTCGACGAGCGCCCCCGGCGCCACGTCGCCGAGCCCGGCCACCGAGCCATCGGTCTCCGGCGGTGAGGCCGGCGGCGGCTCTCCCGCCGGCAGCCAGCCGAGCCGGCCGCCCGCCTCTGCGCCGCAGGGCCAATCCCAACCCACGGCGCAGCAGGGGCCCCGGGGCAAGCGCCGGAAGAACAAGCGGAAGAAGCGACCTGGTTCGCCCGGCGGCATGACGCTGCCGGCGGGTTCGGTGCCCACCGACGAGGAGTTGCGGCAGGCGGCCGAGCAGATCCGCCAGGCCCGGGCCTCGGCCAAAGGCAAGAAGGGCGCCCCGACCACGCACGTCGCCGATCTCCAGAAGGCGACGCTCGAGGAGCTGCACGGGCTCGCCGAGGCCGCCGGGCTGGAGGACTTTCACCAGCTGCACAAGTCGGACCTGGTCTTCCGGATCAGCAAGGCCAAGGCCGAGGCCGGCGAGGTCGTCACCGCCGAGGGCACGCTCGAGGTCCTGCCCGAGGGGTTCGGGTTCCTGCGCTCGCCGGAGGCGTCGTACCTCTCCGGCCCGGACGACGTGTACGTGGCGCCGTCGATCATCCGCCGGCTGAAGCTCCGGAAGGGGATGATCGTCCGCGGGCCGGTCTACGCCCCGCGCGAGGGGCAGCAGTTCTTCGCGCTGGTGGACGTGGACGAGGTCAACGGGCACGACCCGGCCGACGTGGCCAACCTCGCGACGTTCGAGGACCTGACGCCCCTGCACCCCGAGGAGCGGTTCGTCCTGGAGACGACCCCGGACCAGATCGAGATGCGCGTGGTGGACCTCGTCGCGCCGATCGGGAAAGGGCAGCGCGGGCTGATCGTGGCCCCGCCGCGGACGGGCAAGACCGTCCTCCTGCAGAAGATGACGCGGGCGATCAGCCAGAACTACCCCGACGTGCACGTGATCGTGCTGCTGATCGACGAGCGTCCGGAGGAGGTGACCGACTTCCGCCGCAACACGCCCGACGCGGTGGAGGTTGTCGCCAGCACCTTCGACGAGCGCTCCAGCCGGCATGTGCAGGTCGCCGAGATGGTCATCGAAAAGGCCAAGCGCATGGTGGAGTTCGGCGGGGACGTGGTGATCCTGCTGGACTCGATCACGCGGCTGGCGCGGGCCTACAACAACGAGATGCCGCACTCCGGCAAGATCATGACCGGCGGGATCGACTCCGGGGCGTTGCAACGGCCCAAGAAGTTCTTCGGCGCCGCCCGCGCGATCGAGAACGGCGGCTCGCTCACCATCCTCGCGACGGCCCTGGTCGACACCGGCTCCAAGGCCGACGAGGTGATCTTCGAGGAGTTCAAGGGCACCGGCAACAGCGAGCTGCACCTGGACCGCAAGCTCGTCGAGAAACGCATCTGGCCGGCGATCGACATCTCCGCCTCCGGCACCCGCCGCGAGGAGCTGCTGCTGGACCCGAAGGAGCTCGAGCTCGTCTACCGCCTGCGCAAGGTGCTCAGCGACATGAACGTGGTCGAGGCGATGGAGCTCATGAAGAGCCGGCTGAGCAAGACCAAGACCAACGCCGAGTTCCTGATGACCATGAACCTCGGCTGAGGGGCGCCGGTTGTTCGAGCCGGGTCAGTGCGCGTGGCCGTCGCCGCCGGGCTCGGGCAGACGCAGGGGCCGGCCCATGGCCAGGTCTTGGCGGATCTGATACGGGTTGGGGATGAGCTCGGGCCCCGCGGTCTGGCCCACCACGCGCCCGCCGCGCACCACGTAGGTCGTCGGGATGCCTGGCCAGGCCCAGATCTGGATCCCGAGCCGGTCCTCGATCTCGTGCATCGACACCGGCGTTACGACCGCGTACGGGTCGTCGGGCCACTCGTCGCTGTACTCGTCGAAGACGGCTAGGTGCTGCAGGCAGATCGGGCAATCCGGGTTGTAGACGTACACGAGGTAGACGGGCAGGTCGCCCTCGGCGTAGAGGATGTCCGCGTGCTCGGGCAGCGAGAGGACCTGCGCGATGGGGCCGACGGGCCGCTGGGCGCGGAGCGTCTGCGGGTCGGGCAGGGTCTGGGCGACGTAGCGCTGGACGGCCCGCCCGCCGCGGTACAGGATCGCCGCCGGCAGCCGCTCCCACGCCCACGCGGGGACGCCGGCCTCGGCCTCGGCCTGGTCCACAGGCATCAGCACCACCCGGAGCGTGGCGTCGTCGGCGTGTTGCTTGGCGTCGGCGCGGAGCAGCGCCAGCGTCTCGTCTGTCTCGGCCGTGCCCGGGTCGTAGAGGTACACGAGCGTGTCCGGTCCGGTCAGGTCCGCGTGGGCGGCCTCGGCCAGCGTCGGGGCCGTCAGCAGGACCGCGGCTCGGTCGCCCTTGTACTCCGTCGGGAGGGGGTCGTGGGTCAGCACGCCGAATCCCGCGCCGACCGCGGCGGCCACGCCCGCGAGCGTCAAGACACCTCCCACGATCGACGCCGATCCGGCCCGCGTCGCCGCGACCAGCCCGGCGAGGATCGCCAGCCCGATGTCCAAAGACAGCGTGAAGGTCGGCGGCGTCTGGACGTCCCCGAAGCAGCCGCACGACGATTCGCCTCGCGCCACCAGAAACGCCGTGTACCCCGCGAACGCGGCGAAGAGCGCGCCGACCCCGACCCACGCCCACCAGCGCCGGTGGAAGAAGATGAGCAGCCCGATGACCAGGAACTCGCCCGCGGCGGCGAGGTAGTGCAGCAGGTCCTCACTCGCCGCGATCGATTTGAGCACCGCCGCCGTGCCCAGGGCGCCGACGACGGCCAGCAGCGCGACGTACAGGAGCGTGTCAGCCAGGAGCGTCCGGCTCGCGCCGGCGGCGCGCATCGGTGCGGCGATGGTCGGGGCGGTGGTCATCTTCGGCGGTCCCTGTCGTGGGCGTGTGGGGCGTCAATCGATGCGGACGAAGAGGTAGGACGTCTGCTCGACGCCGTCCATGGTGACACGCAGGACGGTGCGGATCAGCCCGCGCGCCTCGCCGGACGCGGTCAGGCGCAGCGTCCCGGTGTAGCCGTTGGAGGATCGCTTGACCCCCGTGATCTCGGCGCTGAGCAGCGGCGAATCGACCGAGACCCCCTGCACGTTCTTGTTGCGGACCTGGTGCAGCAGGATCTCCCGCTCGTACACCCCGCCGGGCGCGAGGCTGCCGACGACGATGCGGTCCGGCCCGAGCGTCCACGGGCCCTGGTTCTGGACCATGCTCTGGACGATCAGCGGCGTGAGCACGCGGATGTCGAGGACCCGGGCGCCGGGGTGATCGGTGACGATGAGCCACCAGGGCTCGATGTCGTCGTCGGGCGTCTCGGTGAAGTCCCACAGCACGGTGTGTTTGAGGGCGGGCTCGTCGGCGTCGCCCGTCGCGAGCGTCGGCGCCGTCCCGCCCGCCGAGAGCACGCGGAAGGGCCGGCCGTCGCGGCTCTCGAGCGTGATCGACCCGGACCGCGGGATCTCCGTCTGGCCCGCCGGCGGCGCCACCAGGTTGATGAAGAACGGGTCGGCCTTGACGGCGTGCGAGACGTCGGCCTTGACCGGGATCTCGATGGGACGGGCCGCCCCCATGGGCCAGACCACGACCTTCTGGCTCAACGGGCCGATGTCTTTGGCGGTGACGGTGAGCTTGAGACGCGCGGCCTGGCCCGGGCCGGCGAGCGTGTCTAAGAGCTCCGCCTTGACGCACGAGCACGTCACCGACACCCGCGCGAACTGCACCGGCGTCTCGCCGGGTTCACCGCGGTTGACCAGCCGGACGATGGTTTCCGTCGGCGTCTCGGGCGCGATCCAGCCGAGGTCGACCTGGGCCGGCTCGACCGCGACGGCCGCGGGCGGGGGCGTTTCCTCGTTGATCCTCGCCTCGACGGCGATCTTGACGGGGACCGGGTAGCCGTCGGCGAAGACGTACAGCTCCTTGTGCTGCACGCCTTTGGTGATGATGCCCTGCATGGTGAGCTTGACGGTGGCGGCCTCACCCGGGGCGACCGGCTCGGTCGTCACCGTGCCCTTGATGCACGAGCAGGAGCCCATCGCACGCGAAAACCGCAGGGGCTTGTCGCCCGTGTTGACCAGCCGGACCTCCGCGGGCTTGGTCTCGAGGTGGTCGAGCGTCCCCAGGTCGACGTGGTCGCCCGGCTCGACCCGGACCGGCGGCGGCGACGCGGGCGCGTCCTGGGCGGCGGCCGGGCGGGCGGGCGCGGCGGCGACCAGGGCGCCGATCAGCAGCGTCGGGGCGAACAGGGACAAACCGTGGCGGGTCGGTCTCATCGTGTCGATCCTCTCAAGCCGGCGCCGGGCGTGCTCGACCGGCGTGTCTCTCCTGATGCCTACTCCCTACAGCGTATTCGCTCCGCGGCGGCGCCGGGCGCCGATTCACGCGGAATCCTCGGCGTCGCTGGCCCGAGTGTGATCGGACCCCGCCCCCGTCTGCTGGACGACCTCCGCCAGCCGGCGGACGTGCTCGCGCAGGCCCTCGGTCCCGCGATCCAGCGGCACGCCCAGGATCTCCCGGCAGGCCGTCGTGTCGAACCGGTTGCGGGCGCCGGGCGAGCCGTCGAGCGTCACCCGGCGCTCGGGCAAGCCGAGGGCCTCGGCGGCGAACCGCCCCAGCAGTGTGAACTTGGCGTAGCAGTCGGCGAGGTTGAAGGCCCGGCCGGCGGCGTCGTCGCACTCGACGGCCGCGAGCGTTGCCACGGCGACGTCATCGACATGGACCCATTTACCGCCCCCGGGGAAGTTTTCGGGCGTCACGTCGCCGCCCCGCAGGAGGGTCATGATCTGCTTGTAGCCGTGGCTGCGTTCGAGGCGGACTGGCTCGACGCCGTAGACGGCGCTGGGCCTGAGCGACACGGTGTGCATGCCCCATGAGTGGTGGGCCGACCAGAGGTGGGCCTCGACGGCGGCCTTGCACGCGCCGTACAGCCCCCGCGGGCGGAGAGGGTGGTCCTCGTCGACGACGCCCGCCCAGCGGTCGCTCATGGCGTGGTGGACGGCGACGCTGGACATGTAGACCACCCGGCCGACGCCGGCGCGGTGGGCGGCGTCCAGCAGCAGGAGCGAACCGTCCAGATTCGACCGGAGGTGGGCGGCCAGATCGCCCGAGCCCAGGGCGCCCCAGTCGAACGAGTTGTGGACCAGGGCGTCGGCGTCGGCGAGCAGATCCGGCCAGACGGCGGGATCCGCCTGGTCCCCGGTGACGAATCGTGTGACGGCCGGCTCGATGTGGGCCCGCGCCGAAGCCGCCCGCACCAGGGCGGTGACGCGGTGACCGGCGCGAGCCAGCCGGTGCGCGACGGCGGCCCCGATGAAGCCGCCGGCGCCGGTGAGCGCGATGATCATGGCGTATCCTACGGCCCGACCCACGCCGACCGCCCCGCACGACCCGTTGACCGGGTCGGGGGGTGGCTCTAGCCTGCCGGCCGCTGACAGCGCCGGGTCGGCGCCGACGGCGAGGTCCATGAGCGAACACGCGCCTCAACCCGGCCCGAGCGACCCCGATCGCATCCAGATGCCGGACGAGACGCCCGTGCCCGTGCCGCGCTCGGGCGAGTCCTCGTCGGGCTCGGGCGGGACCAAGTCCGGGTCGAGCCTGGACACGATCCTCGGCCGGCTGGTCGTCGAGCAGGGCCTGGCGACCAACGAGGAGGTGCAGCGCGCCGTCGAGAGCCGCCGCAGCGCCGCCGACGCCGGGCAGAAGTCCCTCGCCCAGATCCTCATCGAGAGCGACTTCATCACCGAGCGGCAGCTGGCCCGCCTCAAGTCCCAGCTCGAGGCCGAGCGCAGCGGGCAGCAGATCCCCGGGTACCGCATCCTGGGCAAGCTCGGGGCGGGGGCCATGGCCTCGGTGTACAAGGCCAAGCAGCTGAGCCTGGACCGGATGGTCGCCATCAAGGTCCTGCCGCGGAAGTTCTCCCAGAACGCGGAGTTCATCGCCAGGTTCTACGCCGAGGGCCGGATCGCCGCGCAGCTGAACCATCCCAACATCGTCCAGGCCTACGACGTGGGCCAGGCCGGCGAGTTCCACTACTTCGTGATGGAGTACGTGGAGGGGACGACAGTCTACGACCAGATCGTCCGGCACAAGCGCTTCAAAGAAGACGAGGCGCTGGACATCATCATCCAGGTCGCCGAGGCCCTCGAGCATGCCCACGCCAAGGGGCTGATCCACCGGGACGTCAAGCCCAAGAACATCATGCTCACGCCGCAGGGCGTGGCCAAGCTGGCGGATATGGGCCTGGCGCGGGCCATGTCGGACAAGGAAGCCGCCGAGGCCGAGGAGGGCAAGGCCTACGGCACGCCGTACTACATCAGCCCGGAGCAGATCCGCGGGGTCAAGGACGTCGGCCCCCAGGCGGACATCTATTCGCTCGGCGCCACGCTGTACCACATGGTCACCGGGGCCGTGCCGTTCGACGGCAAGAGCCCCTCGTCGGTGATGCACAAGCATCTCAAGGCCGAGCTCGTCCCCGCAGACCACGTCAATCCCAAGCTGGGACCCGGGATCGGCCAGGTCATCGACAAGATGATGGCCAAGGACCCGCGCGAGCGCTACCGCGACTGCACGGACCTGCTGACCGATCTCCGCGCGGTGCGCCGGGGCGAGCCGCCCGTCATCGCCCGCCCGACGGTCGAGGTGCAGGACCTGACCACGCTCGCCCAGGCCGAGCAGACCGCCCAGGGCGAGATCCCCGAGGACAAGACCCGGCCTCAGATCTCCATCGCCGGGCACCCGCTCGTGCAGGGGCTGATCATCCTGTTCATCGTCAGCCTCGTCATCAACATCATCCAGCTGTGGCTGTGACGACGGCCGCGGCGCGGGCGTCCCGCACGCGCCGGGCGCTCAGCCGGCGATCTTGAACAGGAACTCGACCTCGATCGGCGCGTTGAGCGGCAGGGCCACCGAGCCGACGGCGGCCCGCGCGTGCCGGCCCGACTCGCCGAAGATCTCCTGGAGGAGCTCGCTGGCGCCGTTGGCGACCTTGGGCTGATCGCCGAAGCCCGGCTCGCATGCCACGAAGCAGCCCACACGCACCACGCGCTCGACGCGGTCCAGGTCGCCCAGGGCGTCGGCGGCGACGGCCAACCCGTTGAGCACACACTGGCGGGCGCACGACGTGGCCGCTTCGATCGTGACGTCGGCGGGGACCCGGCCGGTCGCCATCAAGGCGCCGTCGCGGAAGGGCAGCTGCCCGCTCACGAACAGCAACCGGTCGGCGAGCACCGCCGGGACGTACGCGGCGACGGGCTTGGGCGCCTCGGGGAGGGACAGGCCCAGCGTGCTGAGCCGATCGAGGATCGGGGACATGAATAGCTCCAGCTCTAGAGGGGTGTTCGTCCTGTTCTTGGGCCCGATCTCGTGGACCCGGAACCGGCCGAGTTTGACGTGCGGAGAGAAGCCCGTAGCATACAGGCGACGCACGTGCGCGTGGCGCTCGGAGGATCCTGCGGCCGGCCCGACGCGTGGGCCAGCACACCGCACTCATAGGCGGGGTTCCCGCCGATCCTGATTCGACTGATCGGGATCCTCACCAGCGCCGACATCCCGACGCCGCACCGGTCAGACGGCTGCGTCCTGCGGGGCCGCCTGGGCCCGTGGTCGGCACAGCCCGGCGGACGTGTGTCCAGTCCGGGCGCGATGTGGCAAGCGCGAGATCACCCCTCACGGCAGGCGCCCAAGCGCCGGCCGACCGCTGAGTGTGAATCGAGCGCGTGCATGGTGAACCGAATCCTGCCTGTCGGCGTCACGGGCGACACGCCCGCAGAGGCCGGCCGGCGCAGTCCTCTCAGGAGACTCACAGACATGAAGACGAAGCAGAAGGGCTTCACGCTCATCGAGCTGCTCGTGGTGATCTCGATCATCGCGCTGCTCATCGGCATCCTGCTGCCGGCCCTGGGCCGGGCCAAGCGGCAGGCGAACCTGATCAAGGACGGCGCCAACCAGCGCCAGATCCTGACCGGCCTGTCCTCGTTCGCGCAGGGCAACCGCGACCAATACCCGCTGCCTTCCCGGATCGACCGCAAGGGCGCCACCGAGGGCCGCAACCTCATCGAGAACCCCGACCAGGAAGACGAGCAGGTCGGGCTGAAGAACCGGACCGGGGCGTGGATCTCGATCCTCATCTGGAATCAGAACATCAACACCGACGTGGTGGTCAGCCCCGCCGAGCCCAACGCGAACATCATGGTCGACGAGGACTACCGGTTCGGCTTCAACTCCGACGACGACGACATCGTCAACGAGCCGGCCCTGGCGCAGTGGGACCCCCGCTTCAAGGGCACCCCGCTCTCCGCCGGCGGCCAGCTGGGCAACTACGCGTCCGAAGACGGCGAGACTGACGGCGCCATCGACCCCAACAGCGGGGGGTTCTCGCTCACCATCGAGGGCAACAACAGCTACGCCCACACCCCGCTGGCCGGACGCCGGGTGTTCAGCTGGGGCGCGTCGTACAACTCGAACACGTCGGTGATCTCCACGCGCGGCCCGGTCTACACCGATGAGCCCCCGACGGGCGTCAACCCCGGCGGCGGGAATGTCGATCAGTTCCTGGGCGGCGAGCACCCCGAGAGCGACGAGTGGGTCCTGGTCCCCGGTCCCGCCGGGTCGCAGTCCGACTCGCTCCGCTTCGGCGGTTCGTCTCGCACCTGGACCGGCAACGTCGGGTTCACCGACGGCCACGTCGACCAGGTCAACGAGCCTAATCCTGCCTCGCTGACCTACACGCCGTTCGGCGGCGCCAACGCCGGCGGCGAGACCCCGCAGCCCGTGCCCGACAACCTCTTCGTCGACGAGACCGACGAGACGACGAACCAGCAGGACGGGGACAGGCGCAGCAACCGCTTCCTCAGGCTCTTCGCGGTCGGGATCGATAACTCGACCGTGACCTCCCAGACGTTCGCCAACACGCTCTACAGAGCCGCGTGGTACGACGGCGAGAGCTGATCCCGGAAACTGATCGCCGCGCGTCGCAGCCGCGACACGCCGCGACTCGGCACTGATAACGACCCGCTCGGCGATCCGCCGGGCGGGTCGTTTTTTTGTTGCTGTGTGGGGCGGTGCGCGGGGCGCGCCAGTCTCACGCCGATGGGGCAACTGGGGATCCAGGATTCGAACCTGGACTAACTGATCCAGAGTCAGTCGTGCTACCGTTACACCAATCCCCAAGGATCGGCCCACATGGTAGCCCGGGCGCCCGAGCGAGCAAGCGCGGCGAGGGCGGCGCTAGCGCCGCTCGACCGCGGCGATGGCCTGCATCACGTCCTTGCAGATGGGGAAGAGCCGGTCCAGCCGGGTCAGCTTGAAGAGGTACGAGACGCTCTGCCCGGCGTTGACCAGGGCGATCCGGCCGCCGGCGCCCTGCAGCCGGGTCAGCATCTCGACCATCGCCCCGATGCACGCCGAGTCCATGTAGGTGACGTTCTGCAGGTCGAAGACGAAGTGCCGGACGTGCGCCTCGGCGAACTCGGTCAGCAGGTCGTTGATGAGCCGGCGGGCGAGGGGCCCGGTGAGCTCGCCGACCGTGACCGTCGCGATCGCCGTCTGGTTGAGGACCTCGAGCGTGGCGAGGGGCTCGGACCCGGCGGCGAGGTCCGTGACCCCGTCGGCCATCGCCCGCTTGGCGACCTGGGCGGGGTCCGGGTCCTCGGCGCGGGCCCGCCTGGAGCGGAACAGCATGTCGGCCTCCCGGTGTTGCCTCCGGCCCACGCGCCGTCGGGTCGTGATGCGCTCCGCCGGCCGGAGCGCCTGTCGAGGATCGCGGGTCTTCAACCGATCCGGCGGTCCAGGTCCTCGTCCCGCAGCCGGGCGGGCTCGTCCTGGGACCGCGGCCTCGCGGTCTCATGGCGGGCGTGCCGCTCGTGCGCCTCGGCGAGGCGCCGCTCGCGCGCGTCGTCGATGGAATCGTCGAGCTTGCGGAGGATGGATCGGATGTGGCCGAGCGACTCGCGCGAGATTCCCATGTCTGACGCCTCCTTGCGACCCTCGACTATCGGGGCGTCGGGCGGCCGACTTGGGCGGGCAAGCCCGGGGCGCCCGGCGAGCGGGCCGATCGACGCCGGTTGTGCGGGCTGGGCGACGCGAGCACCGGGTCAGAGAGCGCCCGGACGTGTTATCGCACCGCTCGGGCGGGGCGGTACGATCGATCCCGGCTTGCGCACGACCCCGCCCGGCTCCCGGAGACCCGCCGACCATGCCCACCGCCGCGTCAGACCTGCTCGCTCTCGAGGGCGGGACGCCCGTATCCGCCGAGCCCGTCCCCATGGTCCGCGTCGAGATCACCGACGCGGACGTGGACGCCGCCGTCGCCGTCCTGCGATCGGGGATGCTCGCCCAAGGCGGGCGGGCCGCCGCGTTCGAGGAGCGGTTCGCGGCGATGACGGGCGCGGCCCACGCGGCCGCCTGCGCCAACGGCACGTGCGCCCTGAGTCTCGCCTACCACCCGCTCATCGAGCCGGGCGACGACGTCCTCTGCCCGGCCTGGACGTACATCGCCACCGCGTCGATGATCGTCGCCCGCGGCGCTCGCCCGGTTTTCTGCGACGCCGACCCCGAGACATACACCCTCGACCCCGCCGACGCCGAGCGGCGGATCACGCCGAACACCACCGCGATCGCGGTCACGCATCTCTACGGCGCCCCCGCGAACATCGACGCCGTCCAGGCCCTCGCCGCCAGGCGTGGGCTCCGTGTGATCTATGACGCGGCCCAGGCGCACCTGGCGACGTGGCGCGGCGAGGGGGTCGGCGCGTTCGGCGACGCCGTCACTTATTCCTTCTATCCCACCAAGAACATCACCACCGGCGAGGGCGGCATGGTCACCACCAACGACGCGGACCTGGACCGGGCCGTCCGCCGCCTGCGCAGCCACGGCGAGACGCGGAAGTACCTCCACGAGTCGATCGGCTTCAACTACCGGATGACGGACGTCGAGGCGGCGATCGGGCTCTCGCAGCTGGACCGGCTCGGCGAAGCCACCGAGCGCCGCCGGGCCAACGCTCGGGCGCTGGACCGGGCGATCGAACCGATCCCCGGCCTCATCGCGCCGCGGGCGCCGCTGGGCGGCGAGCACGTCTACCACCTCTACGCGGTCCGGCTCGAGGCAGGGGCGTTCCGGGTCGACCGGGACCGGTTCGCCGAGGCTCTGCGGGCCGAGGGCGTGCAGTGCGCGGTCCACTACCCGCGCTCGACGCACCGGCAGCCGGCGTTCGGCGACCTGCCGCAGGCCGACCTTCCCGTGGCGGACCGGCTGGCGCGGACGCTCTTGTGCGTGCCGGTCCACCCGGGGCTGACCGATCGGCAGGTGGCGATCGTCGGCGAGGCGCTGGCCAAGGTCGCCGCGGCGTACGCGGCGTAGAGGCTCCTACGCCCGTGTCGCGACCAGGGCCCTGGGCCGACCCTCGAAGTCACGCTCGATTCGGGGCGACGCCAGCCCCGGCGCCGAGTGGGCCAGGGCGAGGACGGCGTCGGCCTGCGAGGCGCCGAACTCCATGATGAGGAGCCCCCCGGGCGCCAGCCGCTCGCCGGCCCCCGCGATCACCCGGCGGATGACGTCAAGCCCGTCGGGCCCGCCGCGCAGCGCCAACGCGGGTTCCTGCTTCACGTGTGGGTCGAGCGTCTCGAACTCGGCGTCTGACACATACGGCGGATTGCTCAGGATCGCGGCCAATCGCTGGCCCGCGGGGTGGGTGTCGAGCCCGTTGTAGAGGTCGCCCTCGACGAGATCCAACCGGTCCGAGACGCCGTGCCGCTGGGCGTTTTGCCGAGCGACCTCCAGCGCCCCCGGCGAGAGGTCCACGCCGATCCCCCGAGCCCCCGGCAGCCCCGACAGGGCCGAGATGATCACGCACCCCGACCCCGTGCCCAGGTCCGCGACGGCGCCGGCGGCGAGGTCCGCGCGGTCGCGGGCGGCCTGGAGCAGCAGCTCGACGAGGAGCTCCGTCTCCGGGCGGGGGATCAGCACGCGTCGATCGACGATGTACGGCTTGGAGAAGAACCACGCCTCGCCGACCAGGCGCTGCACGGGCTCGTGCTCGAGGGCGCGGGCGACGAGCCCGCGCAGCCGCTCCCGCTCGTCGGGCGTCGCCGGGCGGTCGGGGTCGGCGTAGAGGCGCAGCCGGTCACACCCGATGACGTGCGCGACCAGCAGCTCGGCGCAGACCCGCGGCGAGTCCACGCCGGCGCGCGTCAGCGCCGGCGCGATCCACCCCAACAGCCGGCGGGTCGTCCATGGGGCGTCGGACTGTCGGGCGGTCGGCACGGGCCCGATCGTACGAGCCGCGGGCGGCCCTCGCGTCCGGGCGGGTGGTGAGTATGATCGCTCAGCGTCGAGCGCGGCGCCGTCCGGGTCCGGTGGGCAAAGGCGATCGACGGGCAACCATTGACGAGAGGATCGGGCCGGGTCGTGGTCGGTCGGGCAGACAGGCTGCGCGTGCTGATGCTGGGGTGGGAGTTCCCGCCGTTTATCAGCGGCGGGCTGGGCACGGCGTGCCACGGGCTGACGCGCGCGCTCGACGCGATGGGGCACGAGATCCTGTTCGTGCTGCCCAAACCGGTCGAGGGCGACACGGCGAGCCATGTCCGCGTGCTGGCGCCGGGCGTCGCGCCGACGAGTCTCGAACGCAACGGCGCGGATCACCAAGGCGCCCCGATCGCGGACGCCGGGGCCAGCCCGGCGGCTGTCCTCGCCAGCCGTGTCGAGGGGTTCGCGCGCACCCGGTTCGTCGGCGTCCCGGCGGGGACGGGGTACATGTCGCCGTACGGCGCGGGCTCGCCCGGCGCTGCGCCGGTCGACGGGCTGACCGTTGAGGAGCGGTGGCTGCGCGAGATCGAGGCCCTGCGGCTCAGCGGCGTGGAGATCACCGCGGAGATCCTCGCCGCCGTCGGCGTGGACCCGACGCTGGCCGGCGCGTGGCTCGGGCGCCGCGAAGACTACGGCGGGGACATGTTGGCCGACGTGCAGCGCTACGCGGCGATGGCGTTGGCGCTGTGCCGGCGTGAGCGCTTCGACGTCATCCACGCCCACGACTGGATGACCTACCCCGCCGGGATGGCCCTGGCCCGCGCCACGGGCAGGCCGCTGGTCGCCCACATCCACTCGACCGAGTTCGACCGCTCCGGCGAGCACGTCGACCAGCGGGTCTACGACATCGAGCGGCGGGGGATGCACGCCGCAGTGCGGGTGATCGCCGTGTCGCACCTGACGCGGAAGATCTGCATCCACCGCTACGGCGTGGCGCCGGACAAGATCCGCGTGGTCTACAACGGCGTCGCCTGGGAGGGGTACGAGCCGCGCCCCGAGCAGGCCATCGGCCCGAAGGACAAGATCGTGCTTTTCCTCGGGCGGATCACCATGCAGAAGGGCCCGGAGTACTTCGTCGCCGCGGCCAAGCGTGTGCTGGAGAAGGTCCCCAACGTCAAGTTCGTGGTCGCGGGGTCGGGCGACATGGCGCGGTCGATGATCGAGCAGGCCGCCGCCCTGGGCATCGGGCACCGGGTGCTGTTCGCGGGGTTCCTGCGCGGCGAGGCCGTGCGCCGGGTCTACCGGATGGCCGACTGCTACGTGATGCCCAGCGTGTCGGAGCCCTTCGGGATCGCGCCGCTCGAGGCGATCAGCAACGACGTGCCGGTGATCATCTCCAAGCAGTCGGGCGTCGCGGAGGTGCTCACGCACGCGCTCAAGGTCGACTTCTGGGACATCGACGAGATGGCCAACAAGATTATCGCGGTGCTGCGTCACCCGCCCCTGTCGCGGACGCTCCGGGAGCACGGCGCCATGGAGGTCCGCGGGCTGACGTGGGAGGGCGCCGCGGCCAAAGTCACCGAGGTCTACCACGAGGCCGCCGCCTGCGTCGAGCGGCGGTTCTCGGCGCACGTCCTGCCCCGCTGAGCCCGCGGGCGTGTCCCTACGATCCCCCGATGCCGCCCGCGACGCACACCCGCGCTGAACCCGCCCGGCTCGAGATCGTGGACGCCGGGCGCGTCACGTACGACGAGGGGTTGGCGCTCCAGCGCGACGCCGTCGCGGGGGTCCAAGCCGCGCGCGACGCGGGCGGCGCGGTCGGGCGACTGTTTCTCCTGGAGCATGACCCGCCGGTGATCACCGTCAGCCGCCGGCCCGATGCGCGCAAGCACCTCCTGGCCTCGCCCGAGGCGCTGGCCCGCGAGGGCGTCGAGGTCCGCCGGACCGATCGCGGCGGGGACATCACCTACCACGGGCCGGGGCAGCTCGTCGCCTACCCGATCCTGGACCTGAACGTCCTGGGCCTGAACCTGCACGGCTACCTGCGGTTCCTCGAAGAGGTTGTCATCCAGACGTGCCGATCCTTCGGCGTGGCCGCCCACCGCGACGCCTGCGCCACCGGGGTGTGGGTGGGGGGTGACCAGACCCGCGCCGAGCCCGGCTGCCCGGGGCCGGCGGGCGGGGCGAAGATCTGCGCCCTCGGCGTGCGCGTCCAGCGGTGGGTCACCAGCCACGGGCTGGCCCTGAACGTGACGACCAACCTCGACCACTTCGGGCTGATCGTGCCGTGCGGCCTGGCCGGCCGGCCCGTGACCAGCCTGTCGCGCGAGCTCGGCGGCGGGTGTCCCCCGTTCCCGGAGGTGAAGGGTCGGCTCGCCGAGGCGTTCCTGGCGGCGATCGAAGAAGCGCCGGGGGCGCGCGGGTCTCGGCGCTGACCGACGCCGGCGCGTGGTACGGTGGCGCCGATGAGCGCGCCGCGTCACGATCCGGTCCTGCTCGACGAGGCGCTGGCGCTGCTCGCGCCCGGAGCCGGCGAGACCGCCGTCGACGCCACCGTCGGTTTGGGCGGGCACGCCGAGCGGATCGCGGCCCGGATCGGCCCGACCGGCCGGATCGTCATCAACGATCTCGACCCGTCCAATCTTCGCGCCGCCGAGGCCCGGCTGCGGGCCCTGCCGGCGCCGCCGACGATCGAGACGATCCACGGCAACCTGGCCGACCTGCCGCGGCGGTTGACCGACCGGGGGCTTGCCGCCGACCTGGTGCTCGCGGACCTGGGGTTCGCCTCTTCCCAAGTCGACGACCCGGCGCGTGGGTTCAGCTTTTCAAGGGACGGGCCCTTGGACATGCGGCTGGACCCCTCTGCGCCTGAGACGGCCGCCGACCTGGTCGCCCGTCTGCCGGAGGCGGAACTGGCCGACCTGATCCGCCGCTTCGGCGAGGAGCGGCGCGCCGGGCGGATCGCGGCGAAACTTGTCGCCGCCCGGGCCGACGCGCCGATACTGACCACCGGCCGGCTGGCGGAGCTGGTCCGGCAGGCTGTCGGCCCGCGCCGGCCGGGTGAACGGATCGACCCCGCGACCAGGACCTTCCAGGCGTTGCGCATCGCAGTCAACGACGAGATCGGGAGCGTGGAACGGTTCGTCGGCGCCGTCGGACGCGCCGCACGATCCCCCGGCCGGTCCTGGCTGGCGCCCGGCGCCCGGGTCGCCGTGATCGCCTTCCACTCGCTGGAGGACCGCCCCGTCAAGCGCGCCTTCGCGGATCTCGCCCGGGCGGGCCTCGCCGACGCCCTGACACGCAAACCCATACGCCCCGGCGCGGGCGAGCTGGATCGAAACCCGCGGGCCCGGTCGGCTCGGCTGCGGGCGATCCGGCTTCCATCTTCCTAGGCGGGCCCGCCGGCCCGGGCCCTCTGCACGGACGCAGCCCCGATGACTCGAGAACAGAAGATTTCGCTGATCGTCGGCTTTGCCCTCGTCCTGCTTGTCGCCGTCGCGATCTCCGATCACCTCTCCAGCGTCCGGTCGGCGAACCTCGAGACCTCGATCGCCGACGCGGGCGACTGGGCCGGCCCGATCGCGGCGCTCCCCGAGCCGGTCGCCGCAGCGGCGCTGCCGGCTGAGCCCGAGCCCGCGCCCACTGGGAACGAGCCCGCGGGCCCGATCGAAGGGGGCGGAACACCACCGCCGGCGCCGACCATCCTCGACCGGCTGCGGGAACGGTTCACCGGGCTGACCCTTGCCGGCGAGGTGGACACGCTGCCGGCGCCCGCCGTCGCTGCGACCTCCGAGCCGAAGCGGGAGCCCGCGCCGGCGACCGTCGTCTGGCATTCGGTGCGCGAGGGCGAAAGCCTCTGGGCGATCGCGCAGGAGCACTACGGCGACGGGGCGCTCGCCGCCCGGCTCGCCGCGTTCAACGCCGACCGTGTGCCCGATCCCGACACGCTCAGGGCGGGCGTTCGGCTGCGCATCCCGCCGCGGTCGGCGCTCGAGGGCTCACCTCGGCCGCGTACGACGCCCGCGCCGCGGAGCGGGTCCGCGCCGGCCGACGCGCCGCAGCGCACGTACACCATCAAGCCCGGCGACACACTCGGCGAGATCGCCCAGCGGGAGCTCGGCACGGTGCGCCGCCTGGGTGAGATCCTGGCGCTCAACCCGGGCGTCCTGACGGACCCGGACGTGGCGCCGGTGGGCGTCGTGATCCGCCTGCCGGACCGTTGATGGCCCGCCCGCCGACCATCGCCCAAAGCCGAGCCGTCGCCGTGAAGCTGGCGTTCGTGCTCGCGGTGTGCCTGGCAATGGGGCTGGGCGTGCTCTCGGCTCGTCAGCGTCGGCTCGCCGCGGCGAACGAGCTTGCACGGTTGCACGACCTGATCGCCGAGCGTCAGCGGGTCGTGCTGACCCTCAGGGCCGAGATCATGCATCGGGCGGCGCTGCCGCGCGTGCGGGCCGCCGCCGCCCGGGCGGGATTGACGGCGCCGGCGCTCGCCCCCAACCGCGTCATCGGGCCGGCGGGGCCGGAGTTCGCGCGCCTGCGCGACGCGGCGGTCCCGGGGATGGTGGTGGAATGACCGGGGGCCCGCACGCGAGAATCCGGGGCGTGGGGCTCGCCGTGGCGCTGGGGATGACGGCGCTGGCCGTCGTCGTCATCGCCCGGGTGGTGCAGCTCCAGGCGGCGCCGGGCGACCGGCTCCGGCCATTCCTGACCGACGGGCAGTCCAGCCGCGCCGAGCCCGCGCCTCGTGGCGACATCCTCGACCGGCTCGGCCGGCCCATCGCCACCACGGCGTTCGGCTGGCGCCCGTTCGTCGACCCGACCCGCTTCCCCTCGCCGCCGGACGCCGCGATCGCCCGGCTGGCCGAGGCCCTCGGCGCGCCGGCCGAGCGGATCGGCGAACGCATCATCGAGCGTGTGGTCCGCAACGCTCGGCGGGCCGAGCTCGGCGAGGGACCGATCCGCTACGTGTCCATCGGGGGGCCTCTGGACGATTCGCGGCTCGAAGCCGTGCGCCGGCTCTCGATCCCCGGCGTGCATCTGGAGCGCGTGCCGGTGCGCCGTGTCGCGGCGACGCCGGACCTTGCGCCCGTGGTCGGGCTGGTCGGCGCCGAGGGGCGCGGGCTCACCGGCGCCGAACTCGCGTTCGACGACCGGCTCGCGCCGGCGCCCGGGTCGCTGCGGTACACACGCGACGCCCGCGGCCGGCCCCTGTGGGTCGAGGTGGGCTCGTACAGGCCGCCCGCGCCGGGGGGCGACGTCCGGCTGAGCGTGGATCTCACGATTCAGGCCATCGCCGTGGAGGAGCTGACCCGCGGGATCGGGGAAGCCGACGCCGCCGGGGGGCGTGTGGTCGTGGTGGACCCGGCGACCGGGGACGTGCTGGCTCTGGCCGATCTCGTGCGCCGCCCGCCGGACGCCGTCGCGTTCGACGCCGCGCTGATCGACCACGATACGGGCCGAGGCCCGAGGTTCCTCCTCATCGACGGCGGCCACCAGCCCGCGGACCGGCCGGCGCTGCGCCGCATCCGCTGCGTCGAGGACGTCTACGAGCCGGGCTCGACGTTTAAGCCGTTTGTCTGGTCGGCGGTGACCGAGCGCGGGCTGATGCGGCCCGGCGACACGGTCGACACCCACCGCGGCCGCTGGCGCACGCCATACGGCCGGCCTCTGGAGGACGTCACGCCGCGCGATCGGCAGACCTGGCGCGAGGTCCTGCTGCATTCGTCGAACATCGGGATGGCCCAGGGCGCCGCCCGGCTCTCGCACGGGCAGCTGCGCCGCGCGGTGATCAAGCTCGGGTTCGGTCGGCCCACGGGGCTGGGTCTGCCCGGCGAAGCGTCCGGCATCGTCACGGGCGCGGCCGACTGGTCGGACTACACCCAGACGAGCGTGGCGATGGGGTACGAGGTCGCCGTCACCCCGGTGCAGATGGCGCGGGCGTTCTGCGCGTTCGCACGGTCGGGGGACCTGGCCGGGACGCTCCCGGGGCTGCGCCTGACGGCCTCGGTCGCCGACCCCGACGCCGGGGTGGTCCACCGCGTCTTCCCCGCGCCGGTGGCGCTGGCGGCGCGCGACGCGATGCGCGGCGTCGCCGAGGCCATGGACCGCCGGATGACCGGCGCCGGGCGATTCGAGCGCCCGCCGGCCTATCCCATGTTCGGCAAGTCCGGGACGGCCAACATCCCGCGGCCCGACGGCAAGGGCTACGTCGAGGGGCAGTACATCACGTCGTTCATCGCGGGAGCGCCGGCGTCCCGCCCGCGCCTCGTGGTGCTCGTGGTGATCGACGACCCCGGCCCGGCGCTGGCGGCCAAGAGACAGCACTACGGCTCATGGACGGCCGGGCCCGTCGTCCGCCGGATCGTCGACCGCGTCCTGCTCTACCTGGGCGAGGCGCCCACGGCGCTGCCCGCCGGCGGGTGAGCGCCGTTCACCCGGCGAGCTTGTCCAAACCGAGCTGCTTCATCTTCTTGTAGAGCGTGGTTCGGTTGATGGAGAGCTGCCGGGCGGTCTCCTGGCGGTTCCAGCCGTTGGCGCGCAGGGCCTTGAGGATGATCCGCCGCTCGGGCTCGAGGAGCGCCTCGGCGAGGGGGACCGGGCGCCACGGCGCGGTCGCGTCATCGATCAACGCTTCGGTCGCCGAGAGCAGGGCCCCGGGCGGGGCGTTGTCGGCGACGGCCCGGGGCAGATCGTCAACCGCGAGTGTGGGCGTGCGCGACAGGACCACCGCCCGCTCGATCGCGTTGGAGAGCTCGCGCACGTTCCCGGGCCAGGGGTAGCGGCGCAGGGCGTCGAGCGCCTCGTCGGTCAGGCCCGTCACCTGCTTGCCGGCCTCGCGGGCGTGCTCGCGGATGAAGTGCTCGGCGAGGGGCGCGATGTCGCCGGGCCGGTCGCGCAGGGGCGGCACGTCGATCCGCACCACGTTGACGCGGTAGTACAGGTCCTGCCGGAACTCGCCCGCGGCGACGAGGTCCTCCAGCGGCTGGTTGCTCGCCAGGACCACTCGGGCGTCGACCTCGACGGTCCGTGTCGAGCCGACCGGCTCGAAGGTCCGCTCCTGGAGCACGCGCAGGAGCTTGAGCTGCATCGCGGCCGACGCGGAGTTGATCTCGTCGAGGAAGATCGTCCCGCCGTCGGCGGCGAGGAACTTGCCGCGCTTGTCGGCGTGGGCCCCGGTGAAGGCGCCCTTGACGTGCCCGAACAGCTCCGATTCCAGCAGCGTCTCGGGGATCGACCCGCAGGCGATCTCGACGAAGGGCTTGTCCCGGCGGGGGCTGCGGCGGTGGATGGCGCGGGCGACCAGGCTCTTGCCCACGCCGCTCTCGCCGGTCATCAGCACCGTGGTGCGCGAGGGGGCGACGGCCTCGATCAGGTCGTAGATGCGCAGCATCCGGTGGTCGTGGCCGACGATGTTGTCCAGGCCGAAACGTTCGTCGAGCTGGGTCTTGAGGGCGTGGTTCTCGGCGCGGAGGGCTTGCTGGCGGAGGGCCTTCTCGAGGCACATCCGGAGCTCGTCGTCGATGACGGGTTTGGTGAGGTAGTCCGCGGCGCCCCGCTTGATCGCCGTCACCGCCGACTGGATCGTGCCGTACCCCGTGAGGATGACGACGACGGTCTCGGGCGAGGCCTCGGCGATCGCGTCGAGCGTGTCCAGCCCGGACTGATCGGGCAGCGAGAGATCGCAGATCGCCACCCGGACCGGGTCGCGATCGGCGGCGTCGCGCACGGCGTTGAGGGCCTCGGCGCCGGTGGCGCACGTCGAGGCCCGGCAGCCCTCACGATCCAGGAACTCCGCGAGCGAGTCCGCCACGATCGGGTCGTCGTCCACCACCAGCACGTGCGGCCGGCGGTCTGCGGGGCTGCGCGCCGGGTCGCTCATGACGGCAACGGGTAGCGGATGCGCACGTGGGCGCCGCGGCCCCCGGGGCGCACCGGGTCGTCGGGGGAGCGGGCGTCGAAGGTGAGCGCCCCGCCCAGGTCGCGCACGATCCGCCGGGCCAGAGACAGGCCGATGCCGAACCCGTCCCGGCGTTCTGTGAACCCCGGGTCCGTGGCGCGGCGTCGGGCGGCCTCGGTCGGGCCCGGCCCGTCGTCGACGATGTCCAGCCAGACGTGCGGCTCGCCGGACTCGCCGGTGACTAGCTCGGCGACGACCTCGACCCGGCCGCCGACCTTCGACGCGGCGATCGCGTCGATCGCGTTGCGGATGACGTTCGCAAGCGCCGGATAGATCGGTCCCGCGCCGGCGAGAACCAACCTCGGCGAGACCTCCGCGAGCAGCTCGACGCGGTGCTCCTCGGCGAGGGGGCGGTGCACGTCCAGGGCGTGGGTGATGATCTCGATGAGGGGGGCGTCGGGCGCGGCCGCCAGGACATCCCCAGCCCCGGGCCGCAGCGCCGCGTGCAGGAGATCGGCCATCTGTCCGAGGGCGGCCGATGCGGTGTCCAGGCGGCTCATGACGCCCGGGTCCAGGCCCGGCGCCAGGGCCAGTTCGCCCAGGCTCCGCCGGGCCAGCGACAGCGACCGTGCCGCGCCGTCGAGCATGTTGTTCAGTTCGTGCAGGACCTCTAGCAGGCTGGCGGTGGCGACGTCCGCGCTGAGCCCGGCCCGGGTCGAGGCCGGCCGGACAGGATCACGCCCGGAGACGGGCCTGACGCGGATGGGCTCGCGGGGCGGGTCGGCGTCGGGGTCACGCTGGGTCATCGGCGTCGAACATCGACCGCCGCGGCGGGCCGCTTCATCGGCATGTTGACGCGACGCCACATCCGCCGGCGGCGGCCGGCCCACGCGGGTTGACCCCCGGCGACACCGCGCCGGTTATGGGGCGTGCCTCTAGAGCCCGCTCATCCGCCAGGCCGCCAGCAGGAGCAGCACCGCCAGCGCCCCCCGCATGGCGTGGATCGGCATCCGGTGGGTCAGGCTCGCACCGACCCACGCGCCGGCGATCGCGGTCGGGGAGAGCGCCGCCGCGAGGATCAGGGCGTCGGCCGGGGCCTGGTGGTGCATGGGGAGGGTGCCGATCTTGACGGCGGCGCCGACGCCCGCGGTCATGCACATCGTCGCGCTGCTGGCGGCGATGGCCTGCCTCAAGGGGAGTCGGCACAGCCGCTGCGCCAGCGGGACCGCGAGGATCCCGCCGCCGATCCCCAGCAGCCCCGCCGCCGATCCGAGCACCGCGCCGACGGTCCCCGCCCGCGCCGGCGTGACCCGCGCCGCCGCCTCGTTGTGGTCCGGGCTCTTGCGGTACACGCGCACGATCTCCTGCGCGGCGAGGTACAGGAGAAACGCCGCGAAGATCCGCCGCAGCGTGCCCCCATCCAGCTGGTTCGAGAGCCACACCCCCAAGAGGATGAAGGCCAGCCCCGCCGGGAGCAGCCACATCAGGACGGCGCGACGGACGGCGCCGGCGCGGGCGTGACGGATCGCCGCCGGCAGCGAGACCGCGACGTTGACGGCCATCGCCGCGGCTTGGAAGAGGTGCTGCGCGTCGGGCCCGCGCCCGGGGAACAGCAGGGCCAACGCCGGGATCATGATGATCGAGCCCCCGATGCCCAGCATCCCGCCGAGCGTCCCGGCGGCCAGGCCCACCAGGGCGGTGATCACGATTTCGGTGAGATGGAGGGTCATCGCCGCGCCGGGTCCGAGACGGGGCAGCGTACCGGTTGGCGCCGGTATCGTGCCGGCATGGCCGAGCGCCGCATCGTCACCGTCACGCTCAACCCGGCCGTGGACCGGGTGCTCGAGGCGCCGAACTTCGCCGTCGGCTCGCACATCCGCGGCCGGCGGGTGGCCCTGTACCCGGCGGGCAAGGGCGTCAACGCATCCCGGGTGCTGGCGATCCTCGGCGTCCGGTCCATCGCGACGGGCTTCATCGGGCGGGGCGAGCTGGCCATGTTCGAGGAGCACCTGGAGGAGGTCGGCGCCGGGCGCGTCGTGTGCCAGCTGCTCGTGGTGCGCGGCCGGACACGCGACAACGTCACCATCGTCGACCCCGTCAACGACACCGAGACGCACATCCGCGAGGACGGCTTCGAGATCCAGTCGGAGGACGTCGGGCGGATCGCCTCGAAACTGGCGCTGTTGGCGCGGGAGGAGGCGATCATGGTCTTCGCGGGATCGCTCCCGCCGGGCGTGTCGTCGTCGGCGTTCGCTCACCTGATCGAGCGGTGCGCCGAGCGCGGCGCCGACGTGGTGGTCGACACCTCGCTCGCCGGACTCGACGAGCTGCACGACCAGGGCGCGTGGCTCATGAAGCTCAACCGCGAGGAGCTGGCCGCGATGGCCGACGCCCCGACCCAGACCGAGGAGGAGGTCATCGCGGCGGCGTCGTCGCTGACCCGGCGCAGCCAGGGCCGGGTCCGGCACGTGGTGGCGACGATGGGCGCCGACGGCGCCGTCCTCCTCGGCGAATCGATCGCTTATCGGGCCCGCGTGGGCGTCCACCCCGGACGGATCGTCTCCACCGTGGGGTGCGGGGACTGTCTGGTCGCGGGGTTGCTGGCCGGGTGGATCAGGACGGGCGACTGGAAGGCCGCCCTCCTCGAGGGCGTGGCGGTGGCCACCGCCGGCGCCGTCCGCCGCGAGGCCGGCTTTATCGACCCCGAGGACGCCGCGGAGTTCCGGCACGTGGCGGTCGTCGAGCCCATCGAGCCGCCCGCCCCCTAGGGCCCATGCCCCGACTGGGCGATCAAGCCGCAAGTTGTCCTGATTCTTGGACTTCCCGCGCTTGCCGAGTGGGGCCAGGCCGGTGCGGCGTCGTCCGCATGTTTGCATGTCCCGCAGCGAGCGGGGCGCGTCGGTGACGGCGGGGTACCTTTGGCCCAACGCTCGGGCTGGCGTGTGGTGGCGCGACCCGGGCGGCGCAAGTCAAGACACGGTGGGCCACACAAGATGAAGACCAGATTCCCCTTCGGCGCGACCCCCGGTCAGGCGGTGATCTTCGCCGCCGTCGCCGCGGTGGTGGCGGCCTCGGCCATCAGCGCCAAAACGCACCGCGCCGTCGCGCCCCTGGCGATGGTCGAGACGCCCGTGCAGGCGGCGCCCCAGCCTGAGCCCCTGCCTGTGAGTGAAATCATCGAGGCCGAGCCTACCGTTGAGGGCGTCCGGTACTTCAACGGCCGGCCCGTTCGCCCGGTCCGCACCGTGTGGATGACCGTGACGGCCTACAGCCCGGACCACCGTTCCTGCGGCGAGCACGCCGACGGGATCACCGCGAGCGCCAACTCCATCTGGACCAACGGCATGAGGCTGGTCGCCGCGGACACCGGCGTGATGCCCATGGGCACGATGCTGTCGATCCCCGGCTACGACGCCGGCCGCGTCGTCCCCGTGCTGGACCGCGGCGGCGCCATCAAGGGCGACCGGCTGGACGTCCTGTTCCCCTCGCACAACGAGGCCCTGCGCTGGGGCGTGCAGCGCGTGCCCGTGACGGTCTGGGACTACGCGGACTGACGGTGCGGCCGCGGGCGGATCGGAACGGGTCAACCGCGTATGATCGATCTATGATCGCCGGCACGTCGGGCGACGCCCCGCGCACGATCGAGGACCTGATCGCCCCCGGCACGATGCACCGGCTCGATCGGCTCGATCTCCTGAGCCGCAAGGCCTTCCCCGGCCGGCTCCCCGGCGAGCGCCGCTCCAAAAAACGCGGGCGCAGCGTCGAGTTCGAGGACTACCGCCCGTACGTCCCCGGCGACGACCTGCGGCATATCGACTGGAACGTCTTCGCCCGGCTGGACCGCCTGTTCATCAAAATCTTCCTCGAGGAAGAGGACCTGGGGCTGCACCTGATCCTGGACGCGTCGGCGTCCATGCGCGCCGGCGAGCCCGACAAGTTCACCTTCGCCCAGCGCCTGGCGATGGCCCTCGGGTACCTCGGGCTGGTGGCCAACAACCGCGTGTCGATGACGGTCTTCGGGGATGGTCGGCTCCGCCGGCTGGGCGAGCGTCGCGGCCGGCGCCACGTGCAGACGCTCGGGCAGTTCATCCTGGGGCTGCCGCCGGGGAACGACGCCGACGGCGCCGACCCACGCCGCGGGCCTCGCGCCGAGACGTTCGACGAGGCCATGCGCCTCATCGCCGCCTCGCGCACCGGCAAGGGCGTGGCCGTGCTGCTGAGCGACTTCCTGTTCCACGAGGGCTACGAGGGCGGGCTGCGGTACCTCGCCGGCGGGCGCGACTGGGACGTGTACTGCCTGCAGATCCTGGCGCCGGACGAGATCGACCCGGAGCGCGCCGCGGGCGGCGTCATCGCCGGGGATCTGCGGCTGACCGACGTCGAGACGGGCGCCGACGCCGAGGTGACCGTGACCGCGGCGCTGCTGGCTCAGTACAGGCGACGGCTCGAATCGTTCTGCAACGGGCTCGCCGCGTACTGCGCCGCCCGTGACATGACGCACCTGCTGGTGCGCACCGACACGCCGATCGAGCAGCTATTGCTCGATGATCTGCGTCAGCGAGGGATGCTGCGGTGATCAGGCCCTGAGGGCGCCCTCATCGATCCCCAGAAACTCGCGCATGTGCTGGTCGTACGCCGCCGCGTCTTCCGGGCGGGAGAGGTCCAGGCGGAGTTCGTTGATGACCTTGGTCCCCTGGCCGATCCATTCGCGCCACGTCTCGGCGGAGATGTGCTCGTAGATCCACTCGCCGACGGGCCCGGGCAGGGGCGGCCTCGGGAGCTTCGTCCCGGGCCGGCCGGTGCGCTGGCAGACGAACGAGCCCTCGGGCGCGGCCGGATCGGCGGCGCTCTCGACCTCCGGCACGGGCCGGCCGATCTGACGCAGCAGGTCGGCCATCGCGTGGCGCGGCATCTGATCCCCACGCTCGGCGGCGACGGTGTAGCCGCGCGTCAGGGTGTCGGCGGCGCGGTCCAGGTCGCCCGTTTCGATCAGGCTCGCCGCGGCGAGCTGATACGCCTTGCTGAACCCGGGATTGAGCTCCACACAACGGAGGTAGGCGCGGGCCGCGTCGTCGTGTCGGCCGGCCTGGGCGTAGGCCCCGCCCAGGCTGAAGTGGGCCATGTCGTTGGTCGGGTCGGCCCGGCACATGTTCTCGAACTGGGCGATGCGGGTCTCGGTGTCCATCGTGGCTCCTCGGCGTCGTCGGCCTCTTCGACCAGCATAGGGGCCGCGCCATCGGGATTGGGCGCCGACGAGCAGCGCCCACGGGTGTGAGCGATCCCGTCGATGTGGAGATCGCGGCCCGGCGCGACCCCCCGCCTCGGGGCTGTGTTCTATCCTCTCGACGATGACCCGCCCCGCGGACGACGAGAGATTGGCGGTGGACCTGGCCGGCCTCCGGCTGCGCAGCCCCGTCCTCCTGGCCGCGGGGACGGCCGGGTACGCCGACGAACTGGCCGACGCGATCGACCTGCGCCGCGTCGGGGGCGTCGTCACCAAGTCCATCACCGCCGAGCCTCGGGCCGGCAATGAAACGTGGCGCGTCGCCGAGGTTCCCGGCGGGATGCTCAACGCGATCGGGCTGGCCAACGTCGGCGCCGACCGGTTCCGCGACGAGATCGCTCCGCGCCTGTCCGCGGCGCCCGCCACGGTGATCGGCTCGATCGCGGGGCACTCGGCCGAGGAATACGCGCGGGTGGCGCGGATGTTCGACGCGATCGACACCGTCCCCGCGGTGGAGGTCAACGTCTCGTGCCCGAACGTCGCCGACGGGTCGGTGTTCGGCGAGGCGCCCGACGCCCTGGGCCGGCTCGTCGCGGCGCTGCGCCCCGCGCTGGCGCGGACCAAGCTGATCGTGAAGCTCCCGCCGGCGGCCGGAGGAGACGGCCCGGCGGCGTCGATCGTGTCGCTGGCCCGCGCCGCGATCGACGCCGGCGCCGACGGGTTGACCATCGCCAACACCATCCCCGCGATGGCCGTTGATCCGGAGACCCGAGAGCCGCTGCTGGCCAACGTCACGGGCGGGCTGAGCGGGCCAGCGGTCCACCCTGTCATCGTGCGGCTGGTGCACCTGGCCCATAGGCATGCGGCGCGCCAGTCGCAGGTCCCGATCATCGCGGTGGGGGGCGTGGTCTCCTGGCGTCAGGCCGCCGAGTTCATCCTCGTTGGGGCCAGCGCGGTCCAGGTGGGGACGGCGACCTTCGCCGATCCGCGCGCCCCGCTGAAGATCCTCAGCGGGCTGGGCCGGTGGGTGCGCCGGCAGGGCGTGGCGTCGGTGATGGATCTCGTCGGCGCCGTGCGCCTGCCCGGTGGGGCGCGATGACCGACGCCGAGCGCGCCCGCTTCGACGCCCTGGTGGAGGAGGCGATCGGGTCTCTGCCCCCGCCGCTGCGCGAGCTCCTGGAGGAGGCGCCGGTGATCGTCGACGATCGGCCTTCGCCTGAGATGCTGCGGTCGATGGGGCTGCCGTCGGGGGAGCCGTTGTGCGGCCTGCACACCGGGGTGGCCCTGACGGAGCGGTCCGTCGAGCACTCGGGCGTCCCGACGGACGTCATCCACCTCTTCCGCGAGGGGATCGTCCGCGCAGCCGGGGGCTGGCGCCAGCCGGACGCCGACGACGCGGTGTACGACGAGATCGAGATCACCCTGCTGCACGAGATCGGGCATCACTTCGGGCTTGACGAGGATGATCTCGAGGCCCTCGGGTACGGCTGACGGGCGCCGCCGGCGTGCGGCCGGGCCCTACAATCGGCGGCTGTTCGTGCCGATACGTGACCCGCGCGCCCGCGGTCCGGGCGCCAGGCCCCGTGCGAAGGAGTGTGCCCCGTGCCGATGCGTCCGCCCGCGTTTCTCATCGTGTTGGCCTCGATCCTGAGCGCCTGGGCGCCCGCGCGCCAGGCGACGGCCCAGGCGTCGGTCGGGTGGATCGAGATCGAGGGCGCCCTCGCGGACAAGCCGAGCCCGTTCGGCTGGCTGATGGGCGAGCCCGAGCCGACGCTCCTGGACGTGGTCGCCGGGATCGACGCCGCGGCCGATCGCGACGACGTCGACGCGCTCCTGCTGCGCTTGCGCGAGCCGGCGCTGACCATGACGCAGGTCGAGGAGATGGCCCGCGCCGTGGCGCGTGTGCGCGACGCCGGCAAGCCGGTCCACCTCTTCACCGAGATCTACGGGCCGGCGGAGCTGGCGCTTGGCGCGGCGTGCGACGAGGTCATCCTCCAGGAGGGCGGCGCCGTCTCCTTCCCGGGCCTGCACGTCGAGGAGATGTTCCTCGCGGACACGCTGGCGTGGCTCGGCCTGAAGATGGATTACGTGCAGATCGGCAAGTACAAGGGCGCCGAGGAACAACTCGGGCGCAGCGCGCCGTCCGAGGCGTGGGACGAGAACATCTCGCAGCTGCTGGACTCGCTGTACGACGCCATGCGGGCGCCGATCCTCGCGGGCCGGGGGCTGACCGAGCGCCGGCTGGACCGGGCGATGCAGGAGGCGTTCTTCGCCTCGGGCCGGCGGGCCATCGACGCCGGACTCATCGACGCGGAGGTCGACCGCCTGGACCTGCCGGCGCATCTGGAGCACGCCTACGGCGGCGCGATCACCTATCGCTCGAACCTGCTGCCCGACGGGCGGTCGGGCCCCGGCGCCGACGCCCTGGCCAACCCGTTCGCCATCTTCCAGCTGCTGGCCTCGGAGCCCGACACCGGGCCGACGCGCCCGACCATCGCCGTGCTTGACATTGACGGACCCATCGTCGACGGCGAGTCGCAGCCGGCGGGCCTCTTGGGCGGCGCCAGCGTGGGCAGCCTGACCATCCGCGAGGCGCTCAAGCGGATCGAGGACGAGCCGCTGATCAAGGGCGTGGTGGTTCGGATCAACTCCCCGGGCGGGTCGGCGATCGCGTCCGAGTCGATCTGGCTGGGGCTGCGCCGCGTCGCCGAGGCCAAGCCCGTGTGGGTGAGCGTGGGCTCGATGGCGGCCAGCGGGGGGTACTACATCGCCGTCGGCGGGGAGAAGATCTACCTGTGCCCGTCGAGCATCGTCGGGTCCATCGGCGTGGTGGGGGGCAAGCTCGTCATGGGCGGCGCGTACCAGAAACTCAGCGTGAACGTGGTCCCGCGCGACCGCGGGCCGGCGGCCGGCCTGATGAGCACCCTCGAGCCGTGGACCGACTCCCAGCGCGAGCTGATCCGCGAGCGCATGACCGAGACGTACGACCTGTTCGTCTCCCGGGTCCAGGCCGGACGACCCGGGATCGACATCGACAAGACGGCCGAGGGTCGGCTCTTCGCGGGCCAGCGGGCGATCGAGATGGGCCTGGCCGATGAGATCGGCGGTCTCGATGATGCGATCCGCGATCTGGCCGCCCGGGCGGGGCTGGCCGAGGGCGCCTACGACGTGATGCACTACCCGGGCCCGAAATCGATCCAGGAGCTCATCGAGCAGTCGCTGGGCGGGTTCGGGCTCTCGGCGCCCGGGGCGCGGGGCGACCGCGGCGGCGGGTTGGACCTGGCCGTCGCGGCGATGCGGGAGCTCGTCGGCCCGCGCGCCTGGCCCGGCCTGCGCGACGCGATGGCGGCGCTGTGGACGCTCAGGACCGAGCCGGTGACGCTGACGGCGCCGCGGGTCCTGCTCCGGCGCTGACGTCGCCGCCGGGCCCGCGGTCGGCGGGCGTCTCGCGGTCGACCCAGGACCGGTCGGGCTCGTAGCCGAACTCGATCAGGGCGTCGCCCGCGAGCCGGTCGAAGAGCCGGCGGCACTCGAGATCGAAGTAGTTCTTCCAGTCGCCGACCACGCCCTTTCGGATGAAGGACGTTCGGTCCTCCTCGCCGGCGGTCCGGCCGGTCTGCCGCTGCATCGAGTGCTTCTCGACCGTGACGCCGACGAGCCAGGGGTCGGGGTCGGCGCCGGTCAGGGCGCGCAGGATCCGGGTCAGCTCACCGGCCGTGTCGGCGCGGAGGGCCTCGTAGGACGTGTGCGTGACGCCCGGGCAGGCCCGCCAGCCGCGCACGTGCTCGGCCCAGACAGCGTGCCGGCTGCGGCCCGGGGTGTGCACAAACTCGATCAGGCGCGGCATCATGGCGCGGGCGTCGTCGATGGCGACCCCCGGGCCCGCGAGCCGCTCGAGCAGCCGGCGGCGCGGGCCGGCGACCGGGTCGCCGGGTGTCGTGGCCCGGCGTAAAATATGAAAATATAATGACACGGCGACGTCGCGCCCGTCCCGCGTCAGGTACACCACGTTCGGCAGCCGGGGGTCGGCGGGCCAGTGGCCGTGCAGGACCGCCGGCATGGCGATCGGCAGCAGGCTGTGCCTCGGGAGCGGCAACCGCAGGCAGTCGGCGAGCATCTGGCTGAGCCACGTCCCGCCGCACTTGGCCGGCTCGATCACGCAGTGCATCGGGAACCCCGCGCCCCACCGCCGGGCGATGCGGCGGGTCAGCCGCGTGGACGCGACGCGCAGGATGTGCCGGGGGCTGGGCATGGCTCTGTGATCGCGCCGCGGCGCTCAGGGCGGAGTGTACCCATCGCGCCGCGCCCGCATCCGGCCCCGCGCGTACCCGATGAGCCGGCGGCGTTCGGCGCCGGTCATCACGAGGATCGGCACGAGCGCCGCGTACACCGCCGCGTAGGCCAGGCCGCTCGCCGCCAGCCCCAGGGCGCGGCTGCCCAAGGCCTCGTCCAGCCACGGCCGCGCGAGCAGGATCGGCGCGGGCAGCGCCGCGGCGATCGCGGGCATGAGCAGCGGCGCGTAGAACGAGCCGAGCCCGACCCCCAGACGCTTGGCCCCCAGCGCCGGCGCCGCGACGCAGTGGAACGCCAGGATCAGCGCCGCGTAGCTCCACCCGACCGCGGTGAACGCCCAGCCGTCGGGCAGCGCGACGATAAGGATGATCGTCAGCGCGGGGCTCAGGGCGCCGCCGAAAAGGATCATCTTGGCGTAGCTGCGCACGTGCCCCGCGCCGTACAGGATGCGGAGCCAGCCGTCGGAGATGGCCCGCGCCGCGATCCCGACCATCAGGATCCGGGCCAGGATCGACGCGGGGCCGAGCACGGCTTCGGGGTCGTCCACGTGGGCGCCGACCCACACCTCCAGGAGCCCCGGGGCCAGGGCGATCACCACGAGGCTCAAGGGCAGCATGACGACGGCCTGGCCGCGCGTCGCGTGGCGCAGCAGCGACCGCAGCCGATCGGCCCGGCCCGTCTCGGCCAGCCTCGCCGAGGACGCGTCCACGCCGAAGACCATCCCGATCGAGGCCATGCGCGCGTAGGCGACCAGCCGGAACGCCAGCCCGAAGACCGCGTTGCCCCACACGCCGAAGGCGATGTTCATGATGATCGCGGAGACGCGGTCGTGCATGCTGGTGGCGAGGATCACGCCGCTGTTCCAGCCGAACGTCCCCGCGACGTCGCGCAGCGCCCGTCGGCTCGCCCCGCGGAAGCCCGGGGCCAGCGCGCGATCGCTCCGCACGAGCAGGAGCGTCAGGGCGGTCAGGGCGGCCAGGTTCAGGACCGCGGGGATCACGCCGAAGAGCGCCACCCCGCGCGCCGCGTCGCCCGTCCCGAGCACGACGAAGAGGACCACGGCGCCGATGAGCTCGTTGGCGCGCAGCGTGACGGTGAACGTGTTGAAGACCGCGAAGGACTCGCGGACGATGTACATCGAACAGACGGGGCGCATGAGCGCCATGCACGTCTGCCACGCGCCGCGCGCGACGATGAACACCCGGGCCGCCCAGGCCATCTCGGGCTCGATCCGCAGGAGCGGGACGACGAGGAACACGATCAGAAACGTCGCCGCGGTCAGGCCGGCCATCGCCGCCGAGACCACGTACGCGGCGCGGTGGGCGTCCAGGAAACGCTCCCGATCGGTCGCGTGCCACTGGGCCAGCTCGCGGACGAGGCTCTGGCGGCCGAAGTCGTCGAACATGCTGCCCAGCCCGATCGCCGAGGCCAGCAGCGCGATGAGCCCGAACCCGTCCGGCCCGAGCCAGGCGAACTGCACACGCGTCAGGGCCACCCCGATGGCGAACGTCATCGCCAGACGGGCGTAGTTCGCCGCGACACGCGAGATCTGCCGCCGGGCCTCCGAGGTCATCGGCCGGGCCCCGGCAGTCGGTCGCCTTCGTTTCCCGCGGCGATCACGATGTGGCAGTGTGGGGGACGCGTCACGGGAAGATCGGGTTGGGACCAGCGGCGCCGTCACGCCCGGCGTCGTCAGGGCCCCGGCGCCGGCGGCGAATCTACCGCCATCGGATCGGAAGTATCGACGGTCGGCCTGAGCCGACCCTTTCCCGGGCCGCGTGGGGCCGGGCGGACCGGCCGCGTCCGGGCGGCGCGCCCGCCACCGGCCCGGACGGGTCCGATACGATCCGCCCGCGCGCCGCGTCACCCGATGGGCTCGAGCCCGGGCTCGCGCGGACGCCGATGGACTCGCCATGCCCGACGATGATCAGTCTCAGCGCCCGCCCATCGTCCACGTGTTCGGGCGGATGCGTCTAGCCGACGGGGGCGTGGTGCGGGCCATCGCGGACCTGTGCGACGCCGTGGCCCACGCCGGCCGCGACGTGGTCCTGCTGAGCGCCGATTGCGACGAGCCGGGCGTGCTCTGGCCCAACAAGAGCGACCGGCTGCGCGTGGTCCGCCTGCCGAGGCCGATCCGGCCCGTCGGCGCTGTGCCCGCCGAGGCCGTCGATGCACTTGCCGGCGCCGGGGTTATTCACCTGCATTCGACGTGGGAGATCGGGCACCCGGTCGTGGCCCGGGCGGCGCGCCGGCTGGGAATCCCCTACGTCCTGACGGCGCACGGCATGCTCGACGAATGGTGCATGCGGCAGCGGCGGGCCAAGAAGATCGCCTACCTCGCCCTGGCCGGCCGGCGTTTGATCGAGCGCGCCGACGCCTTCCACTGCACCACGCGGGCGGAGATGGACCAGGCCCTGCGCTGGGCGCCGAGGGCCCGCCGGGTCGTGATCCCGCCGGTCTTCGACGCCGGCGAGTACACCGACCTGCCGGGCGCCGGGCCGGCCCGTCGGCGGTGGCCCGACGCCGTGACCGACGCTCGGCCGGCGGCGCTGTTCCTGGGCCGGGTCCACCCGCAGAAGGGGCCGGACCTGTTCATCGAGGCCGTCGCCAAGCTGCGCGCCAGCGGCATCGACGCCGACGCCCTCATCGCCGGCCCGGGCGAGGACGCGTACCTCGATCACCTGCGGGGCCTGGCCGAGCGCCTGGGCGTGGCGGACCGCGTCCACCTGCTGGGGCTCGTCCGGGGCCGAGAGAAGGTCTCGCTGTACGAGCACGCGAGCGTGTTCGCGCTGCCCACGGCGACGGAGAGCTTCGGCTACGTGTACTTCGAGGCGCTCGCCGCGGGGACGCCCGTCGTCACGACGCGAGGCGTGGACGCCTGGCCCGAACTGGAATCGAGCGGTGGGGCGGCGCTGGTCGAGCGGACCGCCGAGGCCTTCTCCGACGCGATCCGGGCGCTCCTGACGGACGACGATCGGCGCGCGGCGATGGGCCGGGCAGGCCGGGCGTGGACGTTGGACCGATTCGCCCCGGGCCGGGTGGTGGGCGAATACCTGGATCTGTACGACCGGCTGATGGCCGGGCGGCAGAAGGATTGAGCGCGCCGCGCGCCCGTCAGCGCGTCCCGGCGAGCCGGCGGACGGTCTGATCGAACGTGCGCACCATGCTGGCCCGGAGGCTGGCGATGACCAGGACATAGATCACCGCCGACGCCCCGGCGCCGATGAGCAGCGAGAGCTGCACGATCCCGCGCCCGCCGGTGGGGGCGTCGAGGGTGCCGGCGGCGCCGATCTCGGGCCGGATCAGCGCGAACGCCGCGGTCCCGGGGTTCAGGCACGCCAGGGCGGGCCCCACGAGGGGGATCTCCCGGCCGGCTTGCCAGCCGCAGGCCCCGATCACGCCCGCCAGCACCGCGACCATGGCGAACGTGCGTGTGACGGCCGCGAGCGTGCCCTTGCTCTTGAGCGACCACTGGAGCCCGACGATCACGCAGAACGCCACGAAGGGCACGATCGTCAGCGGCGCGACCAGGGCGCCCTCGGGCAGGACCAGCGGCAGGTCCATCATCGCCGCCCCGACGCGGACCGTCACCACCCCGGCGCCCGAGCCCAGCCCGTCGGTCATCGCGTAGAGCGAGGCGAGCACGACCGTCCCGATCGGCACGCTGAGCATCGGCGCCAGGAACGAGATCAGCCCGCGGAGCTTGCCGCCCAGGTACGCGCCGGCGGTGATCGGCGTGATGAGCAGCAGATCCAGCGTCCCGTCCTCGCGCTCGCGGGAGACCGCGGTCGAGGCCATGTTGATGGCGATCAGGCAGATCACCGCGATCTCGGCCCAGACCGTCGCGACCAGGGCGAAGCGCACGTCCGCCGCCGTCCAGGCGCCGGCGTGGTAGAGCCCGAGCATCAGCACGCCCCAGCCCCATCCCGCGGCGATGAACGACCACCTCGCCGCGATCTTGCGGACCGATCCCGCCCGGGCCGCCGCCTCGCGCCAGGCGACCGGGTTGTGCCAGACGGTCCGCGAGGGCCGGCGGCGGTCGCCGGCGGCGTCGGTGACCGCGCCGGCGCGCCACAGCGTGCCCCCGGCGGCGGCGATCCGACGGACCATCGCCGTGCTCGCCGCGACCATCAGCACCGAGAGCCCCGCCGACGCCAGGCACCACGACAGGACCGGCGAGCCGAACCACAGCCTCGCGGGCCAGGCCATCGTCCCCAGGACCGCGGGATCGGGCGTCGGGTATCCGGACGGCGCCAGCAGCGCCTCGAGCGCCAGGAACGGGTTGAGCGGCGTCAGCCAAGTCACGCCGCCTGAGCCCCGCGACCGCAGCCACAGGTCCACCGCCCAGGTGACGGCGATGTACGACACCGCGCAGACGTAGAACGCGAACACCGCCCGCCGGCCAGCGAGCCGGTTGACCGACAGCGTGATGGCGATGGCGCCGACGAGCATCGCCGCGCACGCCGCGATGGCGTAGGAGGCGAAGATGCTCGACGCCGGCGCCCCGCCGAAATATTGCGTGATGGCGAACAGCGGCAGCGACGAGAACAGCAGCGCCAAGACAAACACCAACCGGCCCAGGAGGTTCCCCAGGACGATCTGCCCCGCCGAGAGAGGGGTCGTCAGCAGGATGTCCCACGTGCGGGGGTTGGCCTCCTGGGCGATGGCCCCGGCCATGAAGACCGGGGAGAGGATGCAGATCAGCCCGATCTGGAGGTACGCCACCAGGGAGAAGGCCGCCGCCCCGGCGTTGGCCAGTTCGGTGTACGACAGGCTCCCCCCGCCCGCGCCGAACAGGAGGGCCCACAACAGGGCCGCCGTCAGGACGCCCAGGTACCCCGTGCGGATGTAGAAGTGCCTCAGCCGGCGGGACCCGCCCTGGACCAGGCGGACGCAGATCGGGTTGAGGGGCGCCAGGCGCAAGAGCCAGCGGACGGCCGGGGGCATGGGCCCATCCTAGGGCCCGGCGCCGGCAGGTTGCGTCGAGAGGCCTCGGCTCGGCTATGATGTGGCTCGCGAGTCGCCCACCGGCGGCGCGCACCGCACCCGGCGCCCCACACGCGGATGGACACGGGGCCCGTTCTGATCCCTGACCGCGACGCCGGATCGGCCGGCGCTGTCGGGAGGGGCGCGCCGCGAGGGGAAGGCCCCCGGGCGTGATAGATCCTCACCACGGACGCGACGCCGACGCACCCCTGACCCACCCGGCTCTTCCTCCTCGACCTGACCCATGCCTGCACGACCTGTTCGGATCTGTGCCCGACCCGCCGCCCGCTCATGCGCGGGGTCGGCGACGCCGTTGCACGGCGGGCTCGGCCGCTCGCGTTCGTCCTGACGCCGCGGGCGTCGGCCCCACCGGCCGGCCCCGCTCGACCCGTGTCCTGCCCCGCCCGCTGACGGGCCCGGCTGCTGCGCGTCGTCGCGCGATCGCGCGATGAAAGGGCAGCCGATGGTCCACGTCCTGACAGAGACAACCCTTGCCCAGTCGCCGGCGGGATCGGCTTCCGGGTGGATCTTGCCCGCGCTGATCGGCCTCCTGGTCGGGGTGGCGGGGACGGCGCTGGCCGTGCGTCTGATCACCGGCCGGCTCCTGGCGGGCGCCCGCACCGAGGCCGACCGCATCCGCGAGGCCGCCCGGGCCGAGGCGGCCACCGAAGCCGAACGCATCCGGGTCGAGGCCGAGAAGGACCGCCTGGAGCGGACCCGGGCGTTCGAGAAGGAGCTGGAGGCGGGCAGGGCGGAGCTCCGCGAGGTCGAGCGCCGGCTGACCAAGCGCGAGGACGTCCTGGACCGGAAGCTCGAGACGCTCGGCGTCAAGGAGGACGCGCTCAGCAAGCAGGCCGCGGAACTCGACCGGCGGGAGGAGGCGCTCCGAGGCCGGGCCGCCGAGCTCGACGGGCTGATAGAGCGAGCGACTGAAGAGCTGACGCGGGTCGCGGAGATGACCCGGGACGACGCCCGGCGGGCGCTGCTGGAGCGTGTCGAGGAGGAGGTCAAGGACGAGGCCGCCCGCACCACGCGCCGGCTGCTCGAAGAAGCGGAAGAGTCCGCCCGCGACCGGGCCCGGGAGATCACGATCCAGGCCATCCAGCGCTACGCCTCGGACGTGGTCAGCGAAGCGACCGTGCGGAGCATCCCGATCCCCTCGGACGACATGAAGGGGCGGATCATCGGGCGGGAAGGGCGAAACATCCGTGCGATCGAGAAGGCGACCGGCGTGGACATCATCGTGGACGACACGCCGGGGGTGATCGTCGTCTCGTGCTTCGACAAGGTCCGTCAGGCGGTCGCCGCCGAGGCCATGACCCGGCTGATCGCCGACGGCCGGATCCACCCGGCGCGGATCGAGGAGGTCGTCGCCCAGACCCAGAAGGAGATCGAAGAGTCCGTCGTCCGCCACGGCAAGGACGCGGTGCTCGAGGCCAACCTCCGCGGGGTGCACGCCAAGATCGCCGAGGCGATGGGCAAGCTGCACTACCGCACGTCGTACGGCCAGAACGTGCTCAGGCACTCGATCGAGGTCGCGTTCATCAGCCAGATGATGGCGGACCTCGTGGGGCTCAACGGCGCCATCGCCCGCCGCTGCGGGTTCCTGCACGACATCGGCAAGGCCATGGACCACGAGGTCGAGGGCGGGCACCCCAAGATCGGCATGGACTTCGCCAAGCAGTTCGGGGAGAAGGAGCCGGTTCTCAACGCCATCGGCGGGCACCACGGGGACATCCCCGCGACGTCCTTCTACACCCCGATCGTCATGGCCGCCGACGCCCTGTCCGGGGCCCGGCCCGGCGCCCGCCGCGAGTCCCTCGAACGGTACATCAAACGCCTCGAACAGCTCCAGGACATCGCCCTGGCCCACGAGGGCGTCCAGGAGGCGTTCGCCATCCAGGCCGGCCGCGAGGTCCGCGTGATGGTCGACGCCAAGCGCGTCGGCGACGACCAGGCGTTCGTCATCGCCCGCGCCATCGCCGACCGCGTCAGCGACGAGATGACCTTCCCTGGCGAGATCAAGGTCACCGTGCTGCGCGAGACCCGGGCGATCGAGATCGCGCGCTAGGTCCAGATCGATGGAACAGGTGGACGGGCGCCTCGCCCGTCGGTGCGTGTGGGATGAGGGCCGAGATGGCCGTCCCAACGGCTCGTGGCGGTGACTCGGCGGTGTCGGGTGATCCGTCAAACAGAAGCGAGGCGCATAACACAACGAGCCCGCGATCGGGCCCGCTGTGTTTATCAAGTCGATGAGTGTCGATCAGTCGTCGGCGCGCTCGAGATCGATATGCGCCTCGATGCCCGAGTTGGTCTCGGTGGCGTCGCCGGAAAGTTCGTCACCGTCGAGGGTGAGCTCGACCTCCCAGTTCGAGCCGTCGTCCGGGGTGACGGCGCCGGTGAGGACGCCGGACTCCTCGTCGAACTGCCCCTGGAAGGGCGCCTCCCCGTCGGGGATCTCGAACGTGCCGGTGACCTCCCCGTCATCGCCCATCATCAGCGTGACCAGCAGCGGCACATCCTCCGGGAACGCTTCGCCCGAGACCGTCCCCTCCCACTCGCCCGAGACGTCGGCGAGCCGATCGACCGCCACCATCCGCGACGGCGCGAACGAATCCGCCGGCTTGTCCTGGTTGTGCGACGCGACGACCGCACCCGCGATGACGACGAACCCCGCCGCGGCGGACGAGACTGATGATTTCCCGCATAGGCACATGAGCGTTCCTCCAAAACCGGACCCGCCGGATCAGCCGCACGAGACGGCCCGCGGCGCCCCGGAGGTCTTTCCGGATCGAGCCGAGGGGGTTTCAGTCGAGCGGGGAAAGAGGTCAATCGACCCGAGAGACGCTGAGCTCCATGTCCAGCTCGACCCCGCCCTCCTCGACGTGGATGGAGCCGGTCATCTCGTCGCCGTCGACCTTCATCTCGACCTGGGCCTCGCCCTCCTCGTCGGGATTGGTCAGGACGCCGGTGACGGAGCCGTCGTCCTCGCTGTACTCGCCTTCGAAATCGACATCCTGCGAGTTGCCGTCCGGGCCGGTGATGGTGAACGTGCCGGTCACGTCCGTCCCGTCCAGTTCGAGCGACATCGCCAGGTCCAGGTCGAACGAGCCCTGCGGGGTTTCGATGGTCAGCGTGCCCTCCCAGTCGCCGGAGATCGCATCCTCCAGCGAGACCGTGATCGCGGCCCGGGCGGGGTGGGCGTCGGCGGTCCACGGGGCGGCCGCCGCCAGCCCGAAGCCCACCGCCGTCGCCGCGCACGCCGCCATCATCGTCTTCGTCTTCATCTCGATCGCTCCGCGTCAATGGATAGACGCCCCGGCGTCCGCGCCGCGGCCCGGGGTATTATTGCGGCGAATCGGCCGAGAGTTTCGCTTTGTGAAAAAACCGCGTTCCGGACCCCCGCGGGGCGATTTACACGGCGCCGATGGGGTTCCCGCGGCCCACGATCCACCCGCCGCCGAGAACCCGCTCGGGCCGCTCCTGGTCGTACAGCACCGCGGCCTGGCCGGGGGCGGCGCCGTCGATCGGGGCGTCGAACACGACGGTCGCTCGATCGAACTCCGGCGACAGGCGCACCTCGGCCGCGTGGGCCGCGCCGTGGGCCCGGGTCTGCACGAGGACCCGCCCGCCGGCCGAGAGCCGGTCCATCGTGCCGTCGCTGATGTGCCAGTTGAGATCGGTCAGGGACAGCCGGGCCGTCGCCAGTGCGGCGCGGTCGCCGACGGTGACGGTGTTGGTCGCCGGGTCCTTACCCACGACGTAGATGGGTCGGCCAACCGCCACGCCGAGCCCCCGGCGCTGGCCGATCGTGAACCGGTGGTGCCCGGCGTGCTCGCCGATCGGCCGGCCGTCGGCGTCGATCACCCGCCCGGGGCGGCGCAGCCCGGGTGAGCGCAGCTCGACGAACCGCGCGTGGTCGCCGTCCGGCACGAAGCAGATCTCCTGTGAGTCCGGCTTGTCGAACGTGGGCAGGCCCATACGCCGGGCCTCGGCCCGGACGTCGGCCTTGGTCATCTCGCCAACCGGGAGCAGGGTCGAGGCCAGCCGGTCGCGCCGGATCCCGAACAGCACGTACGACTGGTCCTTGGCCGCGTCCACGCCGCGCCACAGCTCGGCCCGACCCTCGCGGCGGACGATGCGGGCGTGGTGACCGGTCGCGACAAACCGGGCGCCGATCTGCGCGGCGTGCTCGTGCAGGCGCCCGAACTTGAGCCAGTCGTTGCAGCGGATGCAGGGGTTGGGCGTGCGGCCGGCGGCGTGCTCGGCGACGAAGTAGTCCATGATCCGCCCGAAATCCCGGCGGAAGTTCATCACGTACAGCGGGATCCCGAGCTTCGCAGCGACGAGCCGGGCGTCGTGGGCGTCACCGACCGAGCAGCAGCCCCTCGCCCGGGGCCGGGCGGCGCGCGGGCCGGCGCCCTCCGGGCCGCACGTCGCGCCGGCTTCGATCGGCCGACCTGAGTCCTCGTCCGGCGAGCCCAGCCGCATGAAGCAGCCGACCACGTCGTAGCCGTCGCGCAGCAGGAGCGCCGCGGCGAGGGAGGAGTCCACCCCGCCGCTCATCGCCACCAGAACCCGCCCGCGCGTCCGCGTCATCGCCGCGATGCTAGGGCGTCGGGACTCAACACGGCCGGGCGCGCCCCGGCGCGACGCTAGGATGACGCCCCCGCCCGCCGACGCGCGGACGCACGGAAAGGACCGTTCCATGGCGATCTTTTCGCGCAAAGCGCCCCGGCGCCCGGCGCCGACGGCCCCCGCACCCACCGCCCCGAGCGCCGACGAGGCGCGCGTCCGCGAGATCGGCGCCGACATGCTCGCCCGCGCCCGTGCGGGCAAGGCCGGCGTCCTTTCCCGGCAGTTCTGGTCGGACAAGCTCATGGACTGGGCGATGAAGGACCGGGAGTTCAAGGTCCAGCTCTTCCGCTTCGTCGACGCCTTCCCGACCCTCGCGACGCCCGAGCAGGTGTACGACCACCTGCGCGACTACCTGAGCCAGCCGGGCGTGACGCCCCCGCCGGGGTTGGCGCTGGGCCTCAAAGCGGGCGGGGCGGCCAAGACCATCCTCGCCGGTCAGATCTCCAAGCAGATCACGTCGATGGCCTCGCGCTTCATCGCCGGGACCGACGCCGCCGACGCCCTGCCCTCCCTCGAAGCGCTGTGGTCCAGCGGCGTGGCGTTCAGCGTGGACCTCCTGGGCGAGGCGTGCATCTCCGACGCCGAGGCCGACGGGTACCGCGACAAATACCTGGACCTCGTCCGGGGGCTGCCGGGGGAGGTCGCCGGATGGCCCGCCAACGACCGGCTGGAGCGCGACCACATCGGCGCCGTCCCGCGCGTCAACATCTCGATCAAGATCTCCTCGCTCTCGGGCCGGCTGGACCCCCTGGACTACGACGGCTCGATGGCGGACCTGATGGGCCGGCTGCGGCCGATCCTGCTGGCGGCGCGGGAGGTCGGCGCGCTCATCAACTTCGACATGGAGCAGCACGAGCTCAAGGACTTCACGCTCGATCTCTTCATGCGCTGCTGCGAGGAGATCGACTTCCACGCCGGCCTCGCCGTGCAGGCGTACCTGCGCTCGGGCGACGCCGACGCCCGGCGGATCGCCGAGTGGGCGCAGCGCACCGGACGGGCCGTCACCGTGCGCCTCGTCAAGGGCGCGTACTGGGACTACGAGACCATCCACGCCGAGGAGATGGGCTGGCCCTGCCCGGTGTGGGGCGTCAAGCGCGAGACGGACGCCTGCTACGAGCGCATGACGGACATCCTCATGGACGCGTGCCCGCGCGACGCCGGCGCCGGGGGGATCAAACTCGCCCTCGGGTCGCACAACGTCCGCTCGATCGCGTTCGCGCTGGCGGGATTGGAGCGACGCGGCCTGCCGACCGGGGCGATCGAACTCCAGATGATCCGCGGCATGGCGGACCAGCTCAAGGACGCCGCCGGCCGGATGGGCCTGCGCGTGCGCGAGTACGTGCCCGTCGGCGAGATGATCCCCGGGATGGCGTACCTGGTGCGGCGGCTCCTGGAGAACACGTCCAACGAGTCGTGGCTCAAGGCGGGGTTCCTGGACCACGCCAGCGACGATGACCTGCTGCGAAGCCCGCACGAGCCGACCGGCGCCGCGCCGCCGACGGACGCGACCCCGGCGCCCGAGCGGCACGCGCTGACGCCCGCGGTCGAGGGCGTCGGCGACGGGCGCCCCTTCATCAACGAGCCCCTGCGCGACTTCGCGGACGCCGGCCAGCGCGAGCGGTTCGGCGAAGCCGTTGCCCGCGCCACCGTGCCGAGGGTGGCGAGCGACTCGACCGTCGAGGACGCCGACCGGGCCCTGCGCGACGCCGAGGCCTTCTTCCCGACCTGGCGCGACGAAGACCCGCGCCGGCGGGCGGCGGTCCTGACCCGCGCCGCGGACATCATGCGGCGCCAGCGCGACGGCCTGGCGGGAGTGATGATCCGCGAGGCCGGCAAGACCTGGCGCGAGGCCGACGCCGACGTGTGCGAGGCGATCGACTTCTGCGAGTACTACGCGCGCCTGGCCGTCCCGCTCTTCGAGCGCGCCCGGCTGGGCCGGTTCATCGGGGAGCTCGACGAGGTCTGGCATCAGCCGCGCGGCGTCGCCGTGGTCATCAGCCCCTGGAACTTCCCCCTGGCGATCTGCTGCGGGATGACGGTCGCCGCCCTGGTCACGGGCAACACCGCCGTCGTCAAGCCCGCCGAGCAGACGCCCGGCATCGCCCGCGTCATGGCCGACATCCTCTACGAAGCGGGCGCCCCGCGCGAGGCGCTGCACCTGCTGCCCGGCCCCGGCGAGACGGTCGGCGCCGCTTTGGTCCGCGACCGGCGCACGGCGATCATCGCCTTCACCGGGTCCAAGGCGGTGGGGCTGGACATCCTCGCCGCCGCGGGCGTCACGCCCGAGGACCAGACGCACGTCAAGAAGGTCGTGTGCGAGATGGGGGGCAAGAACGCGACCGTCGTCGACGCCTCGGCGGACCTGGACGAGGCCGTCGTCGGCGTGCGGCAGTCGGCGTTCGGGTTCCAGGGGCAGAAGTGCTCGGCGTGCAGCCGGGTGTACGTCGTGCGCTCGGCGTACGACACGTTCCTGCGCCGCCTGGTCGAATCGACCCGCACCCTCGTCGTGGGCGATCCCGCCGACCCCGCCACGGACGTCGGGCCGGTCATCGACGCCGAGGCGAAGGCCAAGATCGAGCGATATATCGAAATCGGGAAGCGCGACGCGCGGCTGGCGATCGCGCTGGACGTGCCGGCGGGGCTGGAGGACCGGGTCGGCAAGCCCTACGTCGGGCCGGTGGTCTTCGCGGACGCGCCGCACGAGTCACCGATCATGCGCGAGGAGATCTTCGGGCCGGTCCTGGCCGTGACGCCGGTGGAGTCGTTCGAGGAGGGGCTGCGCCTGGCGAACGACTCGGCGTACAAACTCACCGGGGGCGTCTTCAGCCGCAAGCCGTCGAACCTGGCGCGGGCCAAGCGCGAGTTCCGCGTCGGGAACCTGTACCTCAACCGCGGGATCACCGGGGCCCTGGTCGGCCGGCAGCCCTTCGGCGGGTTCGGGATGTCGGGAGTCGGGAGCAAGGCGGGCGGCGCCGAGTACCTGCATCAGTTCGTCGAGCCCCGGGCCTCGTGCGAGAACACGATGCGCCGGGGCTTCGCGCCGGAGTTGTA
>RFGI01000056.1 GCA_003696725.1 Planctomycetota bacterium
GAGATCACAAATCCTGAGTGCGCCCGTGCGATCGCCGAGGACGCGGACCGCCTCGCCACGGACGGGATCGGTCTGGCGCCCGAGCCGATCCTCACCGGCGACGACCTGATCGCGATGGGCATGACCCCCGGGCCCGCGCTGGGCTCGGCCCTGCGCGATCTCTACGACCGGCAACTCGCCGGCGAGATCCGCACACCGGACCAGGCCCGCCGGGCCGCCCGCCGGTTGCTCGGCAGCGTGTAATGCGGCCCGGACAGGCGGCGAGGGCCGAGGATCGAGATCGTCACACAGACGTAGAACCGGGGGTTCGCCCGTCCGTATACTTGCCGGGAGGGCTGGGGCCGGCCCGCGCCTTCCCTCCGAGCCGTCAACGACAAAGGAGCCCCGATGCGACGGTGTTCTCGATGGGTTGCGCTTCCCCTCCTCGCCCTGATCGCCATCGGGCTGTCGGCGTCGCCGGTCGGCCTGGCGCCGATCGCCCGAGCCGCTCAGGACGGGACCGCCCAGAGCGGGCCGCTGGACCGCGTGATTCTCAAATCCGGCCAGGTGATCGTCGGCCGGGTGCTGGAGGAAACCGCGACCGAGGTGCGCGTCCTGGTGATGGTCGGCGGGATCTCCGCGCCCACCACCTACCGCCGTGACGAGGTGCTCTCGATCGAGCGGGGGGTCGTCGAGGACACGGCCGGCGGGTCGTCGGGCACACCCGCCCCGAGCCCCAAAGCCGAGTCCTCCGAGCGCGCCACCCGGCCCGCCAAGCCCGGCGCCGCGCGCATCTACCTCCTGGAGTTGCGCGGCGACCTGGGCAAGGACATCTCGGCCACACCCCTGCGGCGGGCGATGGAGGACGCCGTCGCCAACGACCCCGATGTGATCGTCATCAAGATGAACGCCGGCTCGGCGGCGCCGGGATTCGACGGCCTGTGGGCCGCGGAGGACCTCGGGCCGATCGTCGAGGAGCAGATCGACGCCGGTCGGCGTGTGGTGTTCTGGATCGAGCGGGCGCAGTCCGGCGCCGCGTTCCTGCCCCTGGTCAGCCCCGAGATCTACTTCACGTCCGGCGGCAAGCTCGGGGGGGTGGGTGACCTCTCGGACTTCGACATCGGTGACGAAACCGTCAACCTCAAGCAGATCTCGCTCCGCATCGGCCACGCCGAGGGGTTCGCCATCACCGGCGGGTACGACCCGAGGCTGATCCGCGCCATGGCGCTCAAGGAGGAGTGGCTGGCGGTCCGGTTCCGCGGCGGCGAGCCCGAGTACATCACCTGGGAGCCCCGGCCCGAAGACGGCGACGGCTGGGTCGTCCTCACCGACGACGGCGAGGGCGACAACGAGGACGAGTTCTCGTTCGAGGGCAACGACGTGCTCACGCTCGACGCGGACTGGGCGTTCCGGCTGGGCGTCGCCAAAGGCGTCGTCGACACCATGGACGACCTGGCGTTCGAGCTCAATATCGGGCGCGACTACGAGGTGATCGAGGGCCGGGGCAGCCAGATCCTCAAGGACTGGCGCGACCGGCTCGACCGCGCCCTGGATCAGATCAACCGCATCCAGCGCGATCTCTCAGACCGCGGCGGCCGGCGGCTGAGCGAGTCGGCGCGCCTCGGCCGGCAGATCAATCTCCTCAAGCAGCTCCGCGGCATCCTCACCTCGTTCGCGGAGGTCCTCGACCCGGACGGGTCCCAGCGCGCCTCGATCGACATCCAGATCGAGGAGCTCCGCCAGCAGATCCAGCGCGCCAGCCGAGGCCGTTGACCGAACTCCTCGCCAGACCCGGGAGCCACCGATGGTAAACCGAATCCGAACGCTGATCCTCGCGGCGATCGCCGCGGCGTGCCTGGCCGTGCCGGCGCTGGCCCTCGACAAGGTCCACCTCAAGGACGGGCGCGTCCTGGAGGGCGAGATCACCCGCGAGGGCGACGGGTACCTCTACATCACCGTGCGCGTGGGGTCGCTCCAGCGCGCGGAGTTCGTCCTCATGGCCAACGTCGAGCGGATCGAGCGCGACGTGGACGCGACCCCCGAGGACAAAGACGCCGGCGGCACGCCCGCGACGCCCGCGCCCGAGACCAGCCCGAATCGGACCGCGTCGCCGCGCCCCGCGCCCGCCGATCCGAACGCCCGCCGGATCGCGTTCATCACCCTCGAGGAGATGGTCGGGCCCTTCATGAACGCCCGGGCCCTGGCGCATTCGATCGACCTGCTGGAGGACGACAAGCCGGAGATCGTGGTCCTCCAGATCAACTCCGGGGGCGGGATCGGCTTGGAGGTCCAGAAACTCTCCGACGTCATCGAACACAAGATCAAGCCGAAGTACCGCGTGGTCGCCTGGGTCGAATCCGCGATCAGCGCCGCGGCGATGACGGCCTGGACGTGCGAAGAGATCTACATGATGAAAGAGGGCAACATCGGCGCGGCGACCGGCTACCGGATGCTCAACGGACGCGCCGAAGCCGTCGAGGGCGAGGAGCTCGAGATGGTCCTGCGCCAGATGGAGCAGATCAGCGAACGCGGCAACCACAACCCGCTGGTCATGCGCGCCATGCAGGTCCCGACCAACCTCTCCGCCGACATCGACCCCTCCACCGGCGCCGTCACCTGGCGCAACGATCTCTCCGGGCAGTACATCGTCTCCACCGAGAAGCAGATCCTGACGTTCAACTCCATCGACGCGGTGCGGTTCGGCGTGGCCCGCGCCATCGCCGACAACAAGGACGAGCTGGCGCGGGCGCTGGGCTGCTCGTCGTGGGTGGAGGTGGGCGCCGACGCCGACGAGTATCAGGTCCGGTTCCGCGAGGATGTGCAGCAGGCCCAGGTCCGCGCCGCCGAGATCCTCTCCAAGATGCAGATCGCCCTCAACGCCGGCAATGTCGGCCGGGCCCGCGCCATGCTCGGACAGCTGCGCGGGTGGGCCCGGCGGGCGACCTCCCTGGAGGAGTACGGCGCGCCGGACTTCGGCGTCCCGCCCCTCGACGCCGAGTTCTTCCGCCGGGTCGAAGAACAACTCGACCAGCTGGCCAAGCAACGCGCGGGCCGGTGACCGCCCCGGCGGTACCCTGCCCGGCATGAGCGAGCCGACTCCGACCTCCTTCCGCGATCGTGCGCGGGCGCTGCGCGCTGACGATTGGCCCACGGTCGAGCCCTTGGTGCGCGAGCTGCTCGGCCGGCCTGTCGAGGACCCGGCCGAGTTCGAGGGCTGGCTCGAGGACCGGTCCGAGCTCGACGCCGCGTGCTCCGAGGCCCGGGCCGATCTCTACATCGAGATGACCCGCCACACCGACGACCCCGGCGCCGCGGGCCGGTGGACGCGCTACCTCGAAGAGGTCCAGCCGCCGCTCCAACGGGCGGCGTTCGATCTGGACCGCCGCCAGCACGAGCTCCACCGCCGGTTCACGCTCGACCCCGAGCGCTACGCCGTCTTGGCCCGGGACACGGCCGTCGACGTGGAGCTCTTCCGCGACGAGAACGTCCCGCTCGAGACCGAGCTCGGCACGCTCGATCAGGAGTACGATCGCCTCGTCGGCGCGATGACCGTCCGGTTCGACGGCGCCGAGCGCCCCCTCCCCGAGATGGCCCGCTACCTCGAAGAAACGGACCGCGGCGTGCGCGAACGCGCCTGGCGCGCCACCGCGGACCGGCGACTCCAGGACCGCGAGGCGATCGACGCGATCTACGACCGGATGATCGCCCTGCGCCATACACTCGCACGCAACGCGGGCTTCGAGACCTACCGGGACTACGCCTTCCGCAGGCTCAAACGGTTCGACTACACCCCGGCGGACTGCGCCGCGTACCACGGGGCGTGCGAGTCGTGCGTCGTGCCGCTCCAGCGCGACCTGGACCGCGCCCGCGCCGGGGCCTTGGGCGCAGAGCCCCTGCGGCCGTGGGACCTCGCCGTCGACCCCCTTGGGCGGGCGCCGCTGCGCCCGTTCGCCGACGCCGACGAGCTCGTCGAGCGCACGGCGCGGGTCTTCGCCCGGATGAGCCCGGAGCTGGCCGCGCTGTTCGAGTCGCTCCGCGGCGGGGGCTGTCTGGACCTCGCGGCCCGCAAGGGCAAGGCGCCGGGCGGGTACCAGTACATGCGCGACCGAACGCGGACGCCGTTCATCTTCATGAACGCCGCGGGCCTGCACGCCGACGCCCGCACGCTGATCCACGAGGCCGGGCACGCGTTCCACTCGCTGCTGTGCCGGGGTGAGCCGCTGGTGCACTACCGCCACAGCCCGATCGAGTTCGCCGAGGTCGCGTCCATGAGCATGGAGCTCCTGTCCATGGACTTCTGGGACGAGTACTACGACGACCCGGACGACCTGGCCCGCGCCAGGCGGGAGCAACTCGAGGGCGTCGTCGGCATCCTGCCCTGGGTCGCGACGATCGACGCCTTCCAGCACTGGGTGTACCTGCATCCGTCGCACACGCGCGCCGAGCGGACCTCGGCGTGGCTCGAGATCGCTGACCGCTTCGGACGGGCCGTCTCCTGGGACGGGCTACAGGAACCGCGCGCCGCGCAGTGGCAGCGCCAGAGCCACCTGTTCGGCGCCCCGTTCTATTACATCGAGTACGGCATCGCGCAGCTTGGCGCCGCGGGTCTGTGGCTGACGATGAAGGAGCGGGGCCTGCCCGCGGCGCTGGACGCGTATACGCGCGCTCTGTCCCTGGGCGGGTCGCGGCCGTTGCCGGACCTCTTCGCCGCGGCGGGGTTGCCCTTCGACTTCTCGCCCGCCACGGTCGAGCGGCTCACAGCGGCCCTGGCCCGCGAGTTGGAGGCGCTGCCGGCATGACCGCGCCCGCCGACGAGCCCTCGGCGACGCCGGCGCCGCCGTACTACGCCGTGATCTTCACGTCGGTGCGCCACGAGCGCCCGGGCGACGGATACGCCGAGCTCGCCGCGCGCATGGTCGATCTGGCGCGCCGCCAGCCTGGGTTCCTGGGCGTTGAGAGCGCCCGCGAGGGCGGGCTGGGGATCACCGTCTCGTACTGGTCGTCGCTCGACGCGATCGCCGCGTGGAAGGCCCACGCCGAGCACGCCGACGCCCAGCGCCGCGGGCGGGGGTCGCTGTACGCGCGGTTCCGCGTGCGCATCTGCCGGGTCGAGCGGGAGACGGTGTTCCCCAACCCCGGGGGCTCGGCGCCGTGACGCCCGAAGAGTTCCGTCAGCGCGGCAAGCGAGTGATCGACTGGATCGCCGATTACATGGAGCGCGTGGAGTCTCTGCCGGTGCTGTCGCGCGCCGAACCGGGAGAGATCGCCGCGATGCTCCCCGACACGCCGCCGGAGAGGCCCGAGCCGTGGGACGCGATCCTCGCCGACCTCGACCGCGTCGTCCTGCCGGGCGTGACGCACTGGCAATCGCCGACCTTCTTCGGGTACTTCCCGGCGAACTCCTCGCCCGAGGCGATCCTGGGCGACCTGGCCTCCAGCGGGCTGGGCGTGCAGGGCATGCTCTGGCTGACCAGCCCCGCGTGCACCGAGATCGAGACCCGGGTCCTCGACTGGCTCGCGGACCTGATCGGCCTGCCCGAGCCGTTCACGTCGCGGTCGGGCGTCGGCGGGGGCGTGATCCAGGGAACAGCGAGCGAAGCCGTGCTGGTCGCCATGCTCGCGGCGCGCGACCGCATGGACGGAAACGCCGGGCTCACGGCGTACGGCTCCACGCAGGCGCACTCGTCGGTGGTCAAGGCAGCGAAGATCGCCGGTGTCGGCCGCGAGCGGGTCCGCCTCATCGAGACCGACGACGCCCTGGCGATGGACCCGGCGGCGCTGGCCCGCGCCATCGACGACGACCGCGCCGCCGGGCGGACGCCCTTCTTCGTCTGCGCCACGCTGGGCACGACGTCGACGGGCGCGATCGACCCCGTCGAAGAGATCGGCCGCGTCCTGGATCGCCCGGGCGCGGCGCGTCCGTGGCTGCACGTCGACGCCGCGTGGGCCGGCGCCGCGTGCGTGTGCCCCGAGCACCGCCAGATGCTCGGGGGTGTCGAGCGCGCCGATTCATTCAACTTCAACCCGCACAAGTGGCTGCTGACGACGTTCGACTGCTCGGCCCTGTGGGTGCGCGACCGCGGGCCCGTCCTCGACGCCCTCTCCATTACACCCGAGTACCTGCGCAACCGGGCGTCCGACGCCGGCGCGGTGATCGACTATCGCGACTGGCAGGTCCCGCTGGGCCGGCGGTTCCGGGCGCTCAAGCTCTGGTTCGTGATCCGTGGCCTGGGCGCCGAGGGCCTGCGCGAGCACATCCGCCGATCGATCTCGCTGGCGTCCGATCTGGAGACGCGCCTGCGCGCCGACCCGCGTTTCGAGGTCCCCGTCCCCCGTTCGCTGGCCCTGGTGTGTTTCCGGCTGCGCGGGGAGGACGCCCGGACCGAGCGCCTGCTGGAGCGCGTCAACGCCTCGGGCGAGGCGTTCTTCACCCACACGCGCATCGAAGATCGCGACCGCCCCGGCGAGACCCGGCTCGTGATCCGCGCCGCGGTCGGGGGCGTGTGGACGCGGGCCGAGCACATCGACCGCGCGTGGCGCGCGCTGGACCGCGAGGCCGGCCGAGCGAGCCTGTGAATCGCGCGGGGCGCCGGTAGCATCGCGTCGATGGCGGACGAGCGCGACACAGCCCGAGAGGACGCGGCGGGCGCCGGCGATCCCGGCGCGGACGCCACGGTGATCCACGAGGCCCAGGACCCGGACGAGGGCGCCGGCGAGCGGATCGCGGCGCTGATCGAGCAGGACGCCCCGCCGACGGAGCTGGCCCGCGAGCTCGAGGAGGTCGAGCCCGCCGACGCCGCCGACGCGCTCGAGGCGCTCGAACCCGAGGCGACGGCCGAGGTCCTCGACGAGATGACCATGGGCGCCGCCGCCGACGCCCTGGCGCACATGGAGCTGCCCCTGGCGGCGTCGGTCCTGACGGACCTGAACCCGGCCGAGGGCGCGCGGCTGATCGCGCGGATGGACCCCGACGACGCGGCGGACCTGCTCCAGACTCTGCCGCGCGACGTGGTGGACGCCGTGCTGCGCGCCCTGCCGCGCAAGACCGCGGCGGCGCTGGGCAAGCTGGTCCTGTACGACCCGGAGTCGGCCGGCGGGATCATGACGACGGAGTTTCTCAAGCTCCGATCGTCGAGCCGCGTCGCCGACGCTCTGGCGTACCTCCGTCAGCGGCGGTCGCGCCTCGAGGGGAGCGACATCTACTCGATCTATTGCATCGACGACGAGGGCCGGCTCGAGGGCGTGCTGGACCTCCGGTCCCTGCTGGTCGCCGACCCCGACCAGCGCATCGGCGAGATCATGGACCGCGAGGTCGACGCCCTGCGCCCGGACCTGGACCGAGAGGAGGTCGCCCGGGCGTTCGACCGCTACGATTTCTTCGCCCTGCCCGTCGTGGACGAGAACCGCCGGGTGCTCGGCGTGGTGACCGTCGACGACGTGATCGACATCATCCGCGCCGAGCACACCGAGGACACGTTCAAGCAGGTCGGCGCCGGCAAGACCGAGTCGGTCTACGCCCCGGTGCGCATCAAACTGCGCGGGCGGGTGCCGTGGCTCCTGGTGAACCTGGCGACGACGCAGATCCCGGCCGTCATCGTGATCGCGTTCTCGAGCGTCATCGATTCGATCACGCTGCTGGCCGCGGTGATGGGGATGATCGCCAACCAATCCGGCAACGCGGGGCAGCAGAGCCTCGCCGTCACCCTTCGCGGGTTGGTCCTGGGCGAGGTCCGGCCCGAGCGGGTCGCGCCGCTGGTCGTCCGCGAGGTGATCGTCGGCGTGGTCAGCGGCGCGGTCACCGGGCTGATCGTGGCGGGGCTGATGCTCGCCCTGCGCTCCGCCGGGTGGATCGAGGCGGACTGGCGCCTGGGCCTGATCGTGGCCCTGGCCATGACCGGCGCGGTCTCGATCGGCTGCCTGACCGGCGCGGTCATGCCCATCCTGATGAAGCGGATGGGGTTCGACCCGGCGACGGCCTCGACGATCTTCCTGACCACCGTCACCGACGCCATCAGCTTCCTCTCATTGCTGGGGCTGGCCTGGCTGCTCAAGGGCTGGCTGATCGGGGGCTCGCCGGCGGGCGGTTGACGGCCCGGCTGGCGGGGGGGAGACTCCGGAACCCCCTCACCCCGGCGGTCGTACCCTCCGGCGAGGCGGGCGGTCCCTCGCCCCATCAGGCGATTCATCCCGACCCGGGCGCCCTCCCGATCGGCGCCGCGGTCGGCATGCGGAGTGTCTCGATATGGCGTCTCGCGGCAGCGGCGGCTCCGGGCTCCTGATCACGCTGGTCATCGTCAGCGTGCTGGCCCTGGGCTTCTTCGTCACCACGGTGATCTTTTACGGCCAGATGAGCCGGGCCCAGCAGGACCTGCTCGCCGCCCAGGAGGGGTCGCGCGAGTTCCTCGGCGGGCAGACCGAGCTCCCCTGGGCCGCCCGCTGGCAGGAGCAGGCCCGCGCCGCCCGCCAGCCGGTCATCGGCTTCATGCACGCCTCGTGGGAGGACGCCATGCGCCGCGTCGCCGGCGACCCCGGGCTGATGCCCGCTGGGTTTACGGCGAGGCTCGAGGGCATCGAGGGCGCCGACACCGCGGCCCTGGTCCAGGTCATCCAGTCCCAGAACGAACGGATCGGGAGCCTGACGCGGCAGGTCGAGGACGCCAACGCCGCCGCCGCCGCCGCCCGCGCCGATCTCCAGGCCGAGGTGGAGCGCGTCGCGTCGCTCGAGGAATCGCACGCCGAGACCGTCGCGGCGCTCAACGACCAGATCGGCCGGTACAAGGCCGAGCTGGACCGGTTCCGCACGCTGGTGGACTCGACGATCCGCGAGAACAACGACCGGGTCGAGACCATCCGCCGCGAGGCCGCCGACCGCGAGGCGTCCCTCCAGTCACGGATCGCCCAGCTCGAGGAGGAGACCGTGCGCCTCCAGGGGCAGGTCACCCAGCTGCGCGCCGCGCAGGTCGATTCGACCCTCCTGCCGCCGGACGAGTACGCCCTGGTCGACGGGCGGATCATCGGCGCGGACCCCGCGGAGAACGCCGTCTTCATCGACCTGGGCCGGCGCGACCGCGTGGTGCTCGGCATGAGTTTCGAGGTCTACTCCAACGCCGCGGCGATCCGCCCGGACGCGGACGGCAACTACCCGCCGGGCAAGGCCAGCGTCGAGATCATCCGGATCAACGAGGCGTCCTCCGTCGCCCGCGTGGTGCGCGACAGCCGCTCGGCGCCTGTGGTCGAGGGCGACGTGCTCGCCAACGCCGTCTACGACCCGTCGAAGGTGTACCACTTCACGGTGTTCGGCAACTTCGACGCCGACGGCGACGGCGTCGCCCGCCCCGACGAGCAGACGGCCGTCAAGGGCGTCATCACCCAGTGGGGCGGCGTCGTCGACGACGACATCACCGGCCGGACCGACTTCCTCGTCCTCGGCGAGCGGCCGATCCTCCCGCCGCAACCACGCCTGGACGCTCCGGCGCCGGTGATCCAGGACTACATCAACAAGGCCCGGGTCGTCGAGGAGTACGACCGGCTCTTCGACGCCGCCGTCAAGGCCAGCATCCCCATCCTCAACCAGAACCGCCTGTACACGCTCACCGGGCTGCACGGCGTGCAGTGATCCCCCGCCCGCCCCGCGCACCCGCCATGATGACGGCGTGGCCCTCCGACCCGACCAGCGCCGGCGCCCTGCCGACCCGCTCGTGGCGCTCGCCGTCGCCGGCGCCAGCGCCGCCGTGGGCGCCCTGCCGCAGCGCGTGGCCCGGCCCGCGCTGGGATCGGCCGGCGCCCTGTACGCCCGGTCTCCGCTGAACCGCGCCCGGCTGGCGCGGGCCGTCGAGCAGATCCGGTGGTGCTTCCCGGATCTCGACGAGGCGGACGCCCGCGGGCTCGCCGTCGCGTCCTGGCGGCGGCTGGCGCTCCTGGCGGAGGAGTTGTCCTTCCCGCCGGCCCGGTACCGGCATCACCGCTGGCCCGACTGGATCGAGCCGCCCGACGCGCCGCAGGCCGTCGCCGCGATCCTCGACGGCCCCACCGTCCTCGTCACCGGGCACTGCGGCAACTGGGAGGTGATGGGCGCGTGGCTGGGCTCTCTGGGCCTGCCCCTGCACGCGGTGTACCGGCCGCTGGACAACCTGGCGCTGGACCGGTGGATCCGGCGGACGCGGCTGCGCAAGGGCATCGACCTGGTGGACAAGTTCGGCGCCGGGGCGTCGCTGCCGGCGCTGCTGGAGCGCGGCGAGCCCGTGGCCTTCACCGCCGATCAGGACGCGGGCCGGGCCGGCGTCTTCGTCCCCTTCTTTGACCGGCTGGCCTCGTCCTACAAAGCCGTCGGGCTGCTGGCGATGCAGCACGACACGCCGATCGTCTGCGGCGGGGCGATCTGCGTCCGTGAGGCGCCGGTGCGCTTCCGTGTCGTCGTCAGCGACGTGATCCGGCCCGACGACTGGGCCGACCGGCCGGACCCGCTGTATTACATCACGGCGCGGTGGCGGCGGGCGATCGAGTCGCTGGTGCGGCAGGCGCCCGAGCAGTTCCTGTGGATGCAGCGATACTGGCGCCGACGCCCGCCCTTCGAGCGACGCGGCGAGCCCCTGCCCGCGTCGTGGCGCGACCGGCTCGAATCGCTCCCCTGGATGACGCCAGAGTCACTGGCCCGGATCGAGCGGTCCTGCACGCCGCCCGCCCGGCCCCGCTAGCCTGCTCCGCCTGACGCCCGCAGGAGACCGACCGCCGTGCCCCCCGCCCGCCAGATCGTGCTCGTCCCGGCCGAGTCCGGCTCGCTCGGCACGCGCCGCGAGGTGCTCCGCGGGCTGGCCGCGTTCAACACCGCCCCGGACGGGGATCCCGACACGCCGGGCGTCGCCTACGGGCCGGGCTTCCGCGTCGAGCTGCCCTTCGTCGGCGACCGTGACCCCGTCACGCAGGCGCTGCTGACGATCACCGAAGAGGACAACGCCTGGCCCGTCCTCATCCGGATGTGCAAGCGGACGGGCTGGCGTCTGATGGACGCCGAGTCCGGCCGGACGTTCGGGCCCTGACCCCTCGCGCCGCGGCGGGCCGCTACCCTCGGTGGCATGCCTCAGGAGACCAAGACCGCCCCCGCCCCCGCCGAGACGCCCAGCCTGCAGGGCCTGGCCGCCGACCGCGACGACCGCGACGCGCTGCTCGACGCCCTGGAGAAGGCGTTCGACTACCGCGGGGACGTCACCGTCACCACGACCGACGGGCGCCAGATCACCGGGTACATCTTCGATCGTCGGCGTGGCGCCGACTTGGAGCGCTCGCTGGTCCGCCTGATGACGCCCGGCGCGGCCGACCCGGTGACCGTCCGGTTCGCCGAGATCGATCGGTTGGTCTTCACCGGCAAGGACGCCGCCCACGGCCGGTCGTTCGAGACGTGGATCAAGAAGTACCTCGCGAAGAAGGCCGCCGGCGAGGAGGCGTCGATCCACGCCGAGCCCCTGGACGAGTCCCCGGCCGGATAACCGTCCGCCCGACCGGCGCCCGTTGCCCAGTGTGACAGCCCGCCGGATGAACCCGCCGACGCGCCCGCCGCGTATGGCTCCCGGTGGCGTAGGCTTTCTCGGAGAGCGCCGAGCCGGCGGCCGGCCCAGCAAAAAAAGGCGGAGCGTGATGAGAGACAGGCTCAGACGGCGGACGCTGGTGGCGCTGGCGTGCGCCGCGTGCGCGCCGTCGACGCTGGCGCTGGGCCCCCCGCCACGGTCAGAGCCCGCCCACGCATCGGCGCCCGGGCGCCACGTCAGCGGCGTCCCGATGGACGAACTGTCCCAGCGGCTGTGCCCGGTCAACCCGCCGGTGATCGCGGACCCCTCGGTGTGGCTGCGCGACCCGATCCCGGCGCTCATGGCCGGCGACGAGACCGGCGCCCCCCCCGACAGCCCCGCGAACCGGGTGGATCCCAACACGCCCGATTCGCCCTGGGCGGGCGTGGCGCACCTGACGCTGGGCGGGCTCGGCCAGTGCACGGGCGTCGCCATCTCCCGGTTCCACATCCTCTCAGCGGCGCACTGCGTGGACTTCAACGACGACGGGATCAACGACGTCGGGACCAACGTCGTCATCCAGTTCAACGACGCGGGCGCGGGGTCCACCATCATCGGCCCCGGCGCGGTCGCCGCGGTCAGCGTCCACCCGGACTACACCGGCTTCAACAACCCGTCCGTCAACGACGACCTGGTGCTGATCACGCTCAACCAGCCGATCCCGGCGTCGATCCCCGTGTACCCGCCCTTCGTCGGGCAGATCGTCAACGGCGAGACCATCACGCTCGTCGGGTACGGCCGCACGGGCTTCGGCGACGTCGGCGCGACGACCCTGGGCGACGCCGACACCAAACGCGTGGGGCGCAACCGCGCCGAGCAGTTCTTCATGAACGACGAAGCCGGCTTCACCGTCGAGGTGTTCCAGCACGACTTCGACGGGCCGACCGGCGGGACCAACTGCTTCGGCGGCGGCACGCTGGGCAACGACATCGAGACAGGCGTCGCCCCGGGGGACTCCGGCGGGCCCGCGTTCGTCGCGATCGACGGCGTGCTCCACGTCTGGGGGATCAACACCTTCACGGCCAACTGCATCGGGCCGGCGACGCTGTTCGGATCCGTCAGCGGCGGGGTGGTGGTCAACGCGTACCTGCCGTGGCTCTTGCAGTTCCTCCCGCCGAACCCCTTCGCGCTGCTGTCGCCCGCCGACGGCGCCGGCCCCGTCCCCGACGGGCCCACGCTGACATGGCAGCGGGCGGACTTCGCCTCGTCCTACGCCGTGACGATCGCTCTGGACCCGGCGCTGACGCAGGTCGCGTTCGAGCAGACGGGCCTGTCGTTCAACTCGCAGACGTTCACCGTGCCCGCGGGCGTGCTGACGCCCGGCCAGACGTACCACTGGACGGTCACGGCCAGCAACGGGAACGGGTCGACGTCGGCCGACGGCGCGCCGTTCTCCTTCACGCTCCGGCGCCCCGCGGACCTCAACGGTGACGGCGCGGTCAACGGCGCGGACATCACCGCCGTCCTGAACGCCTGGGGCGCCCCCGGCCCGACCCCCGAGGACCTCAACGGCGACGGGATCGTCAACGGGCCGGACATCTCCGCGGTGCTGAACGCCTGGACGGGCTGAGCGCGGGCGTCGCGCATCGCCGAGATCGTCGCGCCGGCGCTGAATCTTACGATCCGATCCGGCCGTGGCGAAGGCGGAGGAACCGCGCCAACGCCATCACCGGGAAGTAGTGCCGGTACAGGTGGTACCGGAGATAGAACACCTTGGGGAACCCCGTCCCGGTGAACCACGCCTCGCGCCAGGCGCCCGCCGGCTCGGGGACAGGGTGGCTGGCGACCACCGGCGGCCGATCCTCTGAAGTGGCCCAGGCGATCTGGGCCGGGTGGAGGCCCGAGATGTCCAGCGGCGCAGGGGGCTCGGCGTCGCAGTCCTGATTGAGCTGGTGATCGCAGAACCAGGCGATGGCGCGCTCGACGGCGCGGTCCCGCGCCCCGGCCAGATACATCAGCGCCATGGCGCCCCACGCGGTCTGCGAGGCCGTCGAGGGCCCGACGCCGATCCACCGAGGGTCCTCGTAGGAGTCCGCGGTCTCGCCGAAGCCGCCGTCGGCGTTCTGGATCGAGCGGAGCCAGCGGGTGGTCTTGAGCAGGCGCGGGTCGCGTGATTCGCCGGCCGCGTGCAGGCCCCCGACGGCCTGCCACACGCCGTAGACCGCGTTGACCCCCCACCGCCCGGGCCACCAGCCCTCGGGCCGCTGCGTGCGCCACAGGTATGCGACGGCGCGGCGCACAGCGGGGTGATCCCGCGGCACGCCGCAGGTCGTCAGCGCCTCGATCGTGCGACCGGTGATGTCCGGGCACGACGGGTCCTGCATGGCGTTGTGGTCGGCGAAGGGGACGGCCTCCAGCCATCGGCGGTCCTTCGTCCGATCGAAGGCGGCCCACCCGCCGTCGTCGTTCTGCATCGCCAGGATCCAGCGGGTGGCGCGCTGGCTGGCGTCGAAGGCGCGCGCCGCCACCGATGGGCCAGACGCCCGTCCCACTGGTTCTGCGATCGACGGGTCCGACGCCGGGGCGAGAGTGATCGGGCGGACCGCCCGGCGCATGGCCTTGGCGACCATCGCGGTGTCGTCGACGTCGGGGTACCAGTCGTTGCGGTGCTCGAAGGCCCACGCCGCCGCGTCCACGCCCAGGCGGATCGACCGGTCCCGCGGCCTGAGATTGCGCACCCAGTCGCCGGTGAGGCGCACCTCGCGATCGCAGAGCCACTCGAGCGTCCGCGCCAGCCGCGGCTCGGCGCCGGCGTCCAGCCCGGCTTCGGTCAGCGCGTACAGCGCGATCCCCGTGTCCCACACAGGTGAGAAGCACGGCTGGATGCGGGCGTGGTCGGCCTCTTCGACGATGAACCGGTCCAGCTCGCACTCGGCGGTGCGGCGCACCGGGTGATCCCGCGCGTAGCCCAGCGCCTGTAGCGCCACCTGGATGTACACCATCGGCGGGAAGATGGCGCCCAGCCCGTCTGTTGTCTCGGGATCCATGCGCTCAAGAAGCCACGCCTCGGCCCTCTCGAGCGCCGCCCGGCGCATGGGCGTCAGCCCCAGCCGGTCCGCGACCTTCAGCGCCGTGTCCACGGCGATGAACGTGTTGGCCCATGAGACGGGATTGTCCCGGTCCCACGGCTTGCACAACCGCCCGCGGGCGCGCGGGTCCACGAAGAGTTCATCGATCCCAAGACGTGGGTCGATCTGACGCACCGGGCGCAACGCCGAGCAGATCGCCAAAGGCAGGATCATGGTGCGCGTCCACGCCGCCACCTTGTCCATATGGAACGGGAACCAGCGGGGCAGGAGCGCGATCTGTAGCGGGATCGCCGGGCACGCGTCCCAGGACACCTGCCCCAGGCACGCGAGGTAGAACATCGAGAAGGTGTTGATCCGCTCGGCGCCGCCCGCTTCCAGGATGCGCTGGCGCGCCCGGCGCATGTGCGGCGCCTGGGGATCCTCGCCCCAGATCTTCAGGGCGAAGTACCCCTTCACCGTCGCGGAAAGGTCCATCGCGGCGCCCGGGTACTGGCCCCACGATCCGTCGGCGCGCTGGAGCATGCGCAGGTACGCGAGGATCTTGCGGTGCAGCGCCCGGTCGCGCTCGGTGGCGCCTTCGGCGGCGTCGGGCGCGTGCTGGCCCAGGATCGCCTTCATCAGCAGGTATTCGCTGTTGAGGATCGAGTCGCCCTCGAGCTCGGCGCACCAGTGCCCGTCGTCGTGCTGCTTAGCCAGGAGGGCCTCGACGCCCGCGTCCAGCGCCGACCGGGCCCGGGCGTCGATCGACATCGGCGGCGTGCGCACCCCGACGGCCGGGGCTCGGGTCGCGGTCGCGGCGGCGGGGCTCATCGGGCGGGCGCTCCGTGCGGGGTCGTGGCTGGGCCGGCTGCGGCGAAACAGGGTACCGACGACCGCCCCGCCGGCGCCGTCCGGTCGGCTCGGCCGGTATCTTCTGAGCCGATCGCCGCGCCCCACCGCCCGCAGAGAGGAGCACCCGCATGCGTCTGTCCCGCGCTCTTATCGTGTCGCTCGGCCTGATCGCGCTGACCGGCTCGGGCGCTCTGGCCCAGCCCGCGCCGCCTTCGGACACCATCGCCGCCGACCTCGCGTACGACGCGCCCTTCTTCCCCGGCGCCGAGTACGACCCCGCGATCCCGACGCCCGAGTCGGTCCTGGGGTACCGCCCCGGCGACCGGGCGGCCAGGCACGCCGAAATCGTGCGCGTGTTCGAGGCCCTGGCCGAGTCGTCCGACCGGGCCGCCCTGTTTACGCACGGCGCCACCCACGAGGGCCGATCGCTCATTCATCTGGCGATCAGCAGCCCGGAGAACATCCGCCGACTCGACGCGATCAAGGGCGCGATGGCGCGCCTCGCCGACCCGCGCACGCTGCAGACGCGCGAGGGCGACCGCCTGGTCCGGACCACCCCCGCGGTGGCGTGGCTCGGGTACTCGATCCACGGCGACGAGACCTCCGGCGCCGACGCCGCGATGGCCGTCGCGTATCACCTGATCGCCTCGGACGACGACGCCACACGAGCCATGCTCGACGAGGTCGTGGTGGTCATCGACCCGATGATGAACCCGGACGGCCGGGACCGCTACCTCCAGATGGTCGCCGAGCACCGCGCCGACCAGCCGAACGTCGACGACCGCTCGCTCCTGCACACCGGCTACTGGCCCGCCGGGCGCGGGAACCACTACATGTTCGACCTCAACCGCGACTGGATCTTCGGCACGCAGCCGGAGTCGCGCGGACGCGTCGCCGCGGTGAGCCAGTGGCGGCCGATGCTCTTCGTCGACGCGCATGAGATGGGCCCGCAGGACACGTACCTCTTCAGCCCGGCGCGCGAGCCGATCAACCCCAACATCCCCGCGTCGCGGGCCGCGTGGCTGGACGTGTTCTCGAAGGACCAGGCCGCCGCGTTCGACCGCTACGGCTGGCGCTACTACACCGGCGAGTGGAGCGAGAACTGGTACCCGGGGTACTCGGACGCGTGGGCGACGTACCGCGGCGCCGTCGGAATCCTCTACGAGCAGGCGGGCCTGACCGAGGACGGCGTCCTCCGCCCCGAGGGCCGGGTGATGACCTACCGCGAGGCCGTGCATCACCAGGCGGTCTCCTCGATCGCCAACGTGCGGACGCTCGCCGCCAACCGCGAGGCGATCCTGCGCGACTTCCTGCAAGAGCGCACCCGCAACGTCGCCGGGGGCGAGCGCGGCGGCGCGCCCCTGACCTGGGCGATCCCGCCCACGGAGAACGCCAGCCGGCGCGACGCTCTGCTGGACCTCCTGCGCCGGCAGGGGATCGAGGCGCTGGTGGCGCGCCGGCCCTTCACCGCCCCGGCGGCGCGCGACACGCTCGGCCGAGACTTCGAGGACCGCGAGTTCCCCGCCGGGACGGCCCTCATCCCCGCGGCCCAGCCCGAGGCGCCCCTGGCCCGGGCGCTGCTGGAGTTCGACCCGCGCATGACCGAGTCGTTCCTCGAGTCCGAGCGGCGCGAGCTGCTGCGCTTCGGTCGATCGCGGCTGTACGACATCACCGGCTGGAACCTGGCGATGCTCTCCGGGCTCGAGGCGTACGAGCTGGCGCAGGATCCGCCCCCGGGCGCCGAGCCCATGCCCGCCGAGGAGCCCGTCGCCGGCGGCGTGGACCACCCCGACGCGTCGGTCGGGTTTGTGATCGCCGGTGTTGACGACCGGGCCGTCGTCGCCGCCGCCCGATTGCTTCAGCGGGGCGTGCGGGCCCGCGTGGCGGACAAGCCGTTCCGGTTCGACGGGGTGGACTACCCGCGCGGGTCGGTCGTCGTGGCCCGAGCCGACAACCGCCACAACGAGGCGGGCACGGTCCAGACGCTGCGCGCGGTGTGCGCCGATCTGGGCCTGCGCGCCACGGGGTTTGATTCGGGCCTGGCGCCGGGCGATCTGGCGGATCTCGGCGGGTCGCACTTCGTCCTGCTGGATCGGCCAAGGGTCGCGATCGCCACTCGCACGGGCGTGAGCCCCACCGACGCCGGGAGCCTGTGGTTCACGGTCGACCGTGTGCTGGGCCTGCGCGCCTCGCTGATCGACGCCGCGAGCCTGCGTTTCGCGGATCTTCGGCGGTACAACGTGCTGATCCTGCCGGAGATGTTCGGTGACGCGCTGACCGACGACGCGCTGGGCTCGATCTCGAAATGGGTCGAGTCGGGCGGGACGCTCATCGCGGTCGGCTCATCAGCGGGCCGGCTGGCGCGAGATAGCGCGGGGCTGTCGTCGGTCCGGACGCTGCCCGACACGCTCGATGATCTGGCGCCGTACCGCGTGCAGCTGCTGCGCGAGTGGCTGGCGCGGGCGGTGTCGGTCGACATGGAATCGCTGTTCGGCCCGGCGGTCGCCGGCGCCTCGGACGACCCCTTCGCCGGCGCGGCCCCACCCGACGCGAGCGCCGACGAACTCACACGCGAGGACCGGTGGCGTTCGATCTTTATGCCGCAGGGCGCGATCGTCGCCGGACGGGCCGACGACGAGCACTGGCTGACCTTCGGCGCCGGGGACGCCGTGCCCGTGATCTTCGGCGACGACCCGATCCTCATGACCGACGGCGCCGCGGACGCGGTGGTGCGTCTGGGCGTGGCGACGCCGGCCGCGGATGACCCCACCTCGGGGATCCGCTGGATCGGCTGGGGGGCAGCGCCGGAGGGGCGCGACCTGCGCCTGCGGATGAGCGGCCTGCTCTGGCCCGAGGCGGCGCGCCGGATCGCCAACGCGGCGTACCTCACCGCCGAGCGGCGCGGCCGGGGGCAAATCATTCTGTTCGCCGCGCCCCCGACCTTCCGGGCCGCGACACGGGCGGCGTCGAGGCTCCTGCAGAACGCGGTGGTCTACGGGCCGGGGTTCGCGTCGTCGCGCGTCATCGAGCCCTGAGGGCCCGCCCTCGCGTGACATGGTGCGTGCAGGGCGCCGGCCGCGCTCGCCGATAGAGAGCCCATGCCCAGGCGATCGTGCGCGCTCGCCATCTTGTTGTGTCTGGCCGCCCCGGCGTCGATCCGGGGGCTCGAACCCGCGCACAAGCCCGCCGCCGCCCGCCGCCTCGTCCGGGTGTTCGACTTCGAGGAACAAGGCGTCAACCCGGACCCCGTGCCGATGCTCTGGGTCCGCGGGCAGGACACGCCGGACCGCCCGCGGCCCGGCTTCCCCTCTTGGAACCGCGCCCGGTTCGATTCGGCCTACGCCAGGTCTGGCCGGACGAGCGTGCTGCTGCCGGCTCGGGGGGGCAGCGCCGCCCTGACGCTGGTCTCGGGGGTGATCCCGGTCATCCCGGGGGGCGTGTACGAGGTGTCGGCGTGGGTGCGCGCCGAGGGCGCCGGCCGAGCCGCGGCGGGGCTGCGCGCCGCGCTGACGACGGACACGCACCGGCCGATCCCCGGCGCCGAGGCCGCCGCCGACCCGGTCGTCGGCGCGACCGAGGGCTGGCGCCGGATCGCCGTGCGCGTGCGCGCCGGGCCCGAGGCGGCGTGGCTGACGATCGACCTTGAGTTGCGCCAGCCGGGTCAGCGGCCCGACGCCGATCGCCTGACGCCGGACGATCGGCTGGACGACCTGACGGCCCGCGCCTGGTTCGACGACGTGACCGTCCGCCTGGCGCCGGTGCTCTCGCTCGACGCCGGCGGGGAGACGGGCGTGATCCTGGGCGCCGACCCGCCGACCCTCCGCGCGTCCGTCGAGGACGTCGCGGGCGACCCACTCGTCGCGCGGCTGACGGTGCTCGACGCGGACGGGCGGCCGGTCTCCGAGCGTGTGATCGACCCGGTCCGCCCGGGCGTCGCGACCGACTGGCGGCCGGCGCTGCCCGCGTACGGCTGGCACTCGGCGAGGCTGACGGTCTACGCCGACGGCGACGCGATCGGCGAGACGACGCGCCCCTTCATCTGGGCCCCTGACGAAGACGCCCCGCCCGCCGGCGCGTTCGGAGTGGCGCTGGCCGACGGCGCGTCGGCGCCGACAGTGACGCAAAGCCTGATCGCCGCGACGGGCGCCGGCGCTGTGGACCTCCCGCTGTGGGCGGGCGTTGAGACCGAGGACGATCTGGCGGCGTCGATCGGCGCGCTGACGTCGATGCTCGAGTCGCTGCTCTCCGCGGGCGTGGATGCGGGCGTCTGGCTCGACGCCCTGCCCGCTGGACTGGCGCGGTCGGCGCGGCTCGAGCCCGGCCGAGTCGTCGAGGCCCTGGCCCACGCGGACCGGTCGTGGGAGCCGTGGCTGGATGAGGCGCTGTCGCGCTTCGGGCAGCGCGTGGGGCGCTGGCGCCTCGGGCCGATGACGCGGGCGCCGGGCCACAACTCCGCCGTGGACGCCGAACGGTTCGAGACAGCCGCCGGCGCCATCCGCGAGCGCGTGCTGAACCCGGCGGTGTCGCTGACGCTGCCGATGACGTTCACGCCGGATGCGCCGATCGACGCCGGGGCCGTCGCGTGGGTGTGGCCCGCGCCGATGGCGCCCCGGGCCGTCGTGGACCTCACGGCCGCCGACCCGGCGCTCGCCGAGTCGGACTATCTCATCGAGGCCGACCCGAGCATCCCGCCGCGGGCGCGGGCGATCGACCTGGCCCGCCGCGCGGTCCGCGCGATGCAGGCCGGCGCCCGTCGGGTGACGCTCGTGCAGCCCTGGTCCTGGCGCCGGGGCGATCCGGTTGCGTCGGGCGAGCCCGCCGCAACGGTTCGCGCCGACCCCGACATCGCCCTGGCGGCGTGGCGGACGCTGACGCGTCAGCTGGGCGGGCGCCGAGTCGTCGGTGCGTTGCCGATGCACGCCGGCGCGGTGGCGCTGGTCCTGGACGGTGAACAGGGCGGGGCCATCGTGGCGTGGAACGAGTGGGCCGAGCCCGCCGACGCCGTCCTCTCCGGGTACCTCGCCCCGGGGGCGATCCGCGTGGTGGACCTCTTCGGGAACGAGTCGGTCGCGCCGCTGCGCGACGGCGTGCACTCGATCCGGCTGACCCAAGCGCCGATCTTCATCGAGGGCGTGGACGTGGAGCTCGCGCGGTTCCGCGCCGGCTTCCGCGTGACGCCCGAGCACATCGAGTCCACCGCGGCCAGGCATGACCTGACGCTGAGCCTGACGAACCCGTGGCCGGTCGCCGTCACCGGGGCGTTGCGGGTCGTGGGGCCGGAGGGCTGGTCGTTCACGCCCCGGGAGCGGCGCTTCACGCTCAGCCCGGGCGCCGAGGCCCGTCTGCCGGTGTCGGCGTCGTTCGGCTTGTCCGCCCAGGCCGGTCCCGATCGCCTGCGGGCCGAGGTCCGGCTGGTCGCCGGCGAAGCGTACCCGGTGCTCACGCTCGAGGCGCCGATCGAGCTGGGACTGACCGGCGTGGAGCTGATCCCGAGCTACGAGGTCCGCCGTCGCGACGGCCGGGCCGACCTGGTCGTCACCCTGCTGGTGATCAACACCGGGCACGAGCCCGCGACGCTCACCGCGTTCGCCCAGGCGCCGGGCTTCAAGCGGCGGCAGGCGCCGGTGTCCGACCTGGCGCCGCTGTCGGCCGTCGTGCGTCGGTTCGTCTTCCGAGACGGCGGCCAGGCCCTGGCCGGCCGATCGGTGCAGGTCGGCGTGATCCAGAGCGTCGGCCTGGGCCGGCTCACCACCCGGCTGGACATCGACTAGGTTCTGATCGACGATCAGTGGGACGGGCGTCTCGCCCAGTGGGACGGGCGTCTCGCCCGTTGTGGTTGATCTAAAACGGCCGAGACGGCCTTTCCACCGGCTGTCCCCGTCTCGGGTGACACCTGAGCGATCCGCCAAACAGGGCCTAGGCCGACCCAAGTCGGCCGCGCTCGGCCAGCGCTCCCAGGATCTGCGCCGCGGTGTCGCCCGTGTGGTCGACCCGGACGGCGTCCCAGCCGGCGGCGCGGGCCGCGGCGATGTTCTCGTCGAGATCATCGAAGAACACGATCCGCCCGGGCGCCACCCCCGTCGCGCGGGCGAACCGGTCATAGATCGCCGGGTCGGGCTTGGCGACGCCCATCAGGTGCGAGGCGTGCCGGTGGTGCAGGGCGCGCAGCGCCGGCCAGCCGAGCATCGTGCGCCAGTGCGCATCGTTCGTGTTGCTCAGGCAGGCGAGCGTGAGCCCGGCGCCGCGCAGCTCGAGGAGCGCGTCCGCGACGCCGGTGTACTCGCCGATGATCCACGCGGCGTGGATCGCGCGGAACTCCTCGGCGCTGTAGGCGCCGCCCGAGGCGCGCTCGAGCCCGGAGAAGAACGCCGCGTCGTCGATCGCGCCGACGGTGTACGCCTCGACGAGCCGGCGGTGCTCACCGTCGGACGCCGCGGGCGACCAGCCGCGTCCCGCGTCGAGCCCGGCCCGGGCCAGGCCCTCCTCCCACGACCGGCAGATGCGGACCAGCACGCCGCCGAGGTCGAAGCAGATCAGCGGACCCGGGCCGGCGCTCACCAAGCCCTCCGCCGGTGCGCCTCGTCGGGCAGGCCGAACAGATCCGCCGCGACGACGGTGGCGAACGCCCCCGCCGGCAGGGTGAAGCGCGCGCGGAGGAACTCGCCGCGGTCATCGGCGCCGGCGTCGAGACAGGCGTCGGCGACCGGGACGCGCATCGCTCTGCGGGCGCCGAGCGAGCGCAGCCGCCAGCCGGTCGCCGCCCGGGCCAGGTCCTCCGGCGACAGGCCCGCGCGCGCCAGCGCGGCGCGCTCGGCCTGGTCGGTCTCATCCGCGGCGCGGGTCATGTCCGGGCCCCACATCGGCCCCGACGGGCTGATCTCCAGCGCCGCGACCCGCCGGGCCAGCGTCTGGGCGTCCTCGCCCGCGTCCACTCTGAAGACTGCGCCGGTGTCGTGCTTGAACGCCAGATCGCCCGGCGCCAGCGCCCACGGCGCCCGGCGCTCGAGCCGATCCGCCAGAACGTCATCGAACACGGCCGATTGGAGGGCGCTGAACCAGTACGACCGCTGCAGCGCTCCGACGGCGTGGATCGCGTCGCGCGCCGTCCCCCCGCGCGCCAACGCCCCCAGCGCTCGGCGCTCGGCGACCGACCCGCTCGGGAACGCCTCGAGGGCCTCGGCGATGCGACCGGCGTCGAAGAGCCCGCGCGCCTCGGCGTCGTAGCGCGACCCGTCGCCCGGCTCGGTGAGCCCGGCGAGCAGGCGCAGCGCCTCGTCCTCGCGGCCCAGGGCCAGCGCCCGCCCGATGCGGTGGTTGTTCCCGCGCGAGCCGTAGCGCTGCGAGCCGAACCCGTTGGCGATCCCGTCGGCTCGGATCGCCTCGAGCCGCCGCACCGCGTCGGGCAGCCGCGCGACGCCGACGCCCCGGACCGTCACCTCGAACCGGTTGCCGGCCAGATGCCCCCGCCGGAGCTTGTTGCCATGCCGGTCGGCCTCGAGCACGCGGAACATCGGCGCCTCGAGGCCCAGCGCGCGCTGGGCGGTGACCGCGCCGGCGGGGTCGCGCACGCTGAACCACTGGCGCGTGACGGCGCGGCGGTCCTTGAGGCCCGCGAACCCGATCTCCCGCTCGGGGACGCCCAGCATCCTGGCCAGGGCCCGCGCGACGCCGGACGTCGTCGCGTCGCGCTTCTCGATAAACAGATACGCGTGCTCGCCGAAGCCGGCGGGCGCGTACGCGGGGATCTCTTCGACGACAAAGTCTTCGGGGCGCTCCTTGAGCCGGGGGCCGGCGCGTGCGACCGGCTCGGCGACGCGGTCAGAGCTCGTCGTCATCGGCCAGCGCCCCCTCGAGCACATGCTCCTCGACGTAGATCGGCGCGTCGTGGGCCACGCCCAGCGCGATCGCGTCGCTCGGGCGGGCGTCGATCCGCACGACCTCCCCCGTCTCGATCCGCACGTCGAGCGTGGCGAAGAACGTCTCGTCGGCCAGGTCGTTGATGGTGATGGAGACGAGTTCGCCGCCGAGCGTCTTGATGACGTTCGCGAGCAGCTCGTGCGTCTGGGGGCGCTTGATCTCGATGCCCTTCAGCCGCCGCTCGATGGCCTGGGCCTCGGGCAGCCCGATGACGATGGGGAAGGAGCGGTCGCCGTCCGCCTCGCGCAGCTCGATGAGCTGGTAGTCGTTCAGCTCGCGGATCAGGATGCGGGACAGCTCCATCCGGACGGTCATCGCAGGCGGGCCCCGGGGGTCGCGCGGGCTTGTCAGGCGGGCCCGCTCGGGGGAATGCTAGGACGCGCCGGCGACGCTGGTCGCGGCGTGTCAGGCCCGGGTGTCGGTCGCGCCGTTGAGGAGCCGGGTGATGTCCGCGCCGTCGATGACTCCGTCGCCGTTGAGGTCAAGCGTCGAGGCGTAGCCGGGCCGCCCGGCGCGGGCGCCGTAGGCCTCGGTGATGGCGCGGATGCTGGGCCTGGGGCCGTCGGCGCCCTCGGACGGGGCCGCGGGGCGAGCCGCGCGGTTCAACGCGAAGGAGAGGTCCAGCCCACTGATCCGCCCGTCGCCGGAGAGGTCGTACACGGCGTCGGGGTCGCCGGCGCCGACGGTCCTGCCGAACGTCCGCAGGATGCCCTGGACGAGCTCGGCCCGCGTCATCGCGTCGGCCGATCGGGGGGTGGGCCCCTGAGCCGGGGTCGGCTCGGGTCCGGGCTTGGGATCGGGCGTCCCATCGACAGGGGTCGGCGCCGGCCTGTTCAGGGCGAATGTGATGTCCATCCCGTTGATGACCCCGTCACCCGTGGCGTCGAGAGCGGCGTCGTAGCGCGCATCGCCCAGGCGTGCGCCCAACGCCGCCTCGATCCGCGGGATGTCGGCCCGCGTCAGTGTCGGCGGCGACTCCGCTCCGGTTGGCGTCTGGGGAACGGGCGGCACAGCAGGCGTATCGGCGGGAACGATCGTCCGGTCGCCGGGCTTTGCGGACGCCGGAGCAGGCGCCAGCGACAGCGGCATCGGCCCGGGATCCGCCGTGCGCGCGGGCGCAGCCGCCGCCGCCCGCCGCGACTCAGCGATGCGCAGCAGCGGCGCAAGGTCCGCGCCCGGGGTCCTCGGCGCTCGCGGTGACGCCTTCAGCCGAGCGCTCTGGGCGCTGGCCTTGGCCGCCGACGCCTCGGGTGCGTCAGGCCGACCGGCCCCGGAGTCTGCGCGAGCCTGGCGTGCGATTATCGGATGTTGAATCGTGGCGGCGGCGGGCGCGATGCGCATGCTGGCTCCTTTCCGCGAGCGGGCCGACGGGCCCAGACGCTGTTGATCCTGCAAGCGCCCTGCCGAATCCCGCTGCGGCGGGCCGAGCCCGGCGTCGGTACCGTCGTGGCATGAGAGCCCTTGCGCTGCTGACCGCCTCCCTGATCTGGGTCCCGCCCGCGCTCGCCGAACCGGCGGGCCCCGAGGCCGAGGTCGACCCGGCACGGCTTTTTGATCTGGTCCGCGCCCTGCCCCCGAGCCGCACCGCGTGGGCGACGCCAGCGGACCAGCAGGTTCTCAAGGACACCGAGGAGTGGGTCCTCGCCCGGCTGCGCGAACTCGGCTATGAACCTGTTGAGCAGCCGCTGCGCTGGACCACCGGGGGCGTGGCGAGGGTCCCCGACGGCGACGGCTGGCGCGTCGTGCCCGATCCTCAGCCGCGCACCTGGCGGAACTTCTACGTCGAGATACCCGGGCGCGCCGCGCCCGAGGAGGTCGTCCTGGTCGGGGCGCACTTCGACTCGGTCCCCGGGACGCCCGGCGCCGACGACAACGCCTCGGGGACCGCCGCGGCGCTCGAACTGGCGCGGGTGCTCAAAGACCGGCCCATGCGGAGCACGGTGCGGATCGTCTTCTTCAACCTGGAGGAGATCGGCCTGATCGGCTCAACCGAGCACGCCCAGTGGACCCGGGCGCGGATCGAGGCCGGCGTCGAGCGCGTCGTCGGGATGCTGAGCCTGGAGATGCTCGGGTACTACACCGACGAGCCCGGCGGGCAGCGCTCCCCGATCCCCGCGATCCCGGGGGTGTTCGAGCCGCCGACCGTCGGGGACTTTTTGGCGGTGGTGGCGACGCAGGCCTCGGCGGATTTCGCGCAGCGCCTGGCCGACGCGATGCGCGGGGCCGGCGCCGGGCTCCCGATCCGAACGATCGCGTTCATCCCGGGCGACGGCTCGGCGTTTCCCGATGTGCGCCGGTCGGACCACGCGCCGTTCTGGGACATCGGCGTCCCCGCGGTCCTGGTCACCGACACCAGCGAGTTCCGCACGCCCCACTACCACAAGCCCAGCGACACCGCCGACACGCTCGACCCGGTGCGGTACCCCGAGGCCGTGCGCGCGATCGCGGCGGGCGTCTGGCGCCTGGCCGGCCCACTGCCGGCGGATGACTAGTCCGACACCGCGGGGCCCGATCGGCCGCGGAAGTGGTCCCGCGCCGAGCGCAGCAGGTCCATCAGCGAGACCGGCCGGACGCCGGCGCGTTTGCGCGCCGCCCCGACGGCGTACAGCGCCGCCCACTGCCGGAAGAGCACGCCGTAGGACCACAGCGCCGAACGCCGCGGGTCGTACATGTTCGTCGACTCGCTCATCGTGCCGTTGAGTTCGACGATGCAGAACCCCTCGCCGCGTTTGAGCGCCTCGTCGGACTCGTAACGGATGTCGAACCGGCCGAAGTCCAGCCCGCCGATCTCGCCCGGCGCCCGCCGGCGGCGCGTGAAGCCGCGGGCGATCTCGTCGAAGCGGGCCTCCAGCGCGGGGGTGATGAGGTCCGCGCCGTCCAGGAACATCGCCCCCTGGGCGTGATTGCCGGCCTCGCCCAGTCGGAGCGTGTGGCCCTCGGGAAGCACCTCGTCGCGCCGGTCGGCGAAACGCGTCAGGAACACCTCGGCCTGGAACCGGTAGCGCGGGTGCGTCCAGATCAGCCGTTCGAGGGTCCGCCGGCCGTCGCCGGTGATCGCCGGGAACTCTTTGCGCGTCACGGAGAAGATCCGGCCGCGTTCGCCGAGCGTCCCGCCCGACACGTCGCGCACCCAGAGGACGCCCGCCTCCTTCGGCCCGGGGTGGAAGGCCTGCAAGAGCGCCGGCCGGGTCATGTCCTCGAAGTACGCGCGGGCGCCGGCGGCGTCGCGGATCACCTTGAACCCGTGGCCCATCTGGGACTCATCCGGCTTGAGCACCACCGGGTACCCGCCCAGGGCCTCATCCTCGCGGACCAGCCGGTCGGCCTCGGCGGCGCGGGCGTCGGCGTCGGGCCCGGCGTCGATCAGCCGCGTCGCCGCGACCCAGGGGCCGGCGTGCGGCAGGAGTCCCTCGATGATCTCCGCCTTGCTCTCGCCGACCACCCCCCCGCCGTGCGGGATGTCCGGGTTGGCGCAGGTGAACGCCATCACGCCCCCCGAGCGCATCCCCCGGACGAGGAGCCACGGCGCAAGCGGCCCGTAGATCGCCCACCGCGGCCAGAACTCGAACCGTCGGACCCGGCCGAGCATCCGCGCCAGACGCCGCCGACCGAGCCATGTGAAGGACTCGGTGATCACGCGCCACCCGACGAGGAGGACCGCGACGCTGACGATGATCCCCAGGGGACCGCCGAGGTACCGCTCGACGGTCGCCAGGATCCTCGGGCCCAGCGTGATCGACAGCACCAGCAGGAACGGCGTCCAGATGAACGCGGCCAGCGCCGCCCAGAACAAGAACCCGTGCGCCCGGCGCGACAGGAGCCCGGCCGCCAGATACGTCGGCAGGCGCAGGCCCGGGACGGCCCGGGCGATGAACACCGCGCGGATCGTGTGCCGATCGAACCACCGCCCCCAGGACTCCAGGGCGTCCTCGGTCACCCACCGCCGGATCACGCGCCAGCGCAGCGCCCGCCGGCCCGCGAACCGACCGACCGCCCACAGCCCGCCGTCGCCCAGCACGATCCCCACGAAGCAGCCCAGCAGCCCCACGCCCCAGTCGATCTGCCCGTGCGCGATCAGCACACCCACGGCGATCACGGTCGCGTCCTCGCTGATCCAGGTGGCCACCACGATCAACAGGAAGAGCACCCACCATGGGGTCGACCGGAGCACCTCGATGGGGCCCAGGTCGATCCGCCGGGCCCGCGACGCCGAGGCCGGGTCGAAGTCCGCGGTGAAGATCAGCGGCGCCGCCGCTGGGTCGTCGTGCCGATCGAGAAAGGGGATCGTGTGCGCCGCGACCTGCGACGCCTGGCGCGGCGTGAACGGCCAGCCGTGCCCGATGTCCAGCATGACCAGCGCGCTGGTCGGGATCAGCTCGTGGTGCAGTTCCGCGGCGCGGGCCGGGACCAGAGGATCATCTCGACCCTGCACGATCAGCGTGGGCGTCGTGATGGACCGCATCTGGGCTGCGATCGGCCGCTGGTCCGTGTCCATGAAGTTGCGGATGAAGGAGTGCCTCAGCCACCGCGGGCCGAGCAGGCCGAAGTGCGGCACGAACTCCGGCGCCGCCACCAGTGCCGCCCACCCCACCAGATACTTGGCGTGCTCGAACCAGTAGTTGCCCGAGCCCTCGACCTCCTGCGCACCGATGGACGACGCCAGCGTCAGCGAGGCGACGCGCTCGGGGGCGAGCCGGGCCATCCACACCGCGACGCCGCCGCCCATCGAGTAGCCCAGGACGTGCGCCCGCTCGATGCCCAGCGCGTCCATCAGCGCCAGCGTGGACCGCGCGTGCGCCCGGATGGAATAGTCGGGGATGAGGCGGGTCGAGGCCCCGAACCCGGGCAGGTCCGTGGCGATGACGCGCCGGCCCGCGTCGGCGAGCATCGGGCCGATCAGCGTCATGTTGGTCGCGAAGCCGGGGCTGCCGTGCAGCGCGATGACGGGCGCCGCCCCGGCCTTCGGGTGCGCGGGTCGCCAGTCCAGGTACGACACACGCACGGGCGGGCCCGGGATCTCACCCCGCCGTGAGAACCGGGGGACCTCGACGCGGGCCCGGTCGGCGCCGGGGGGAGTCCCGTCGAAATGCGGGCCGGGGACCGCGAGCTGCACGGCGTGCGACGCGACCAGCGCCAGCGCGTACACCACCAGGAGCCACCGGCTCCGGCGTGCGTTGAGCCAGCGTGTCGCTCGACGGAGAATCGGCACGGCGCCCGGCGGGTTCTGCGGAGGAAGGAATGCGGCGCGGGTCAGACGCCGGACCGCCCGGCGCGGGGCCGACAGAATAATGCCCGGCGGGGCGTGGCCCGGCTCAGTCGGCGATGATGGTCGGCGCGACGGCCAGCACGGCGTCGGCGTAGCGCCGGTCCATGGCGCAGCGTGGGCATTTGTGCTGCCCGCCGAGCTTGCCCTCGGAGGCCAGCCACTGGTGGAAGACGCCCATGGGGACGGTCGTCAGCCGCACGGGGCCCATGCCGAGATCGCCGGCGCGCTTGGCCGCGTAGTCGTTGCTCCGCGCCTGCACGCCGCGGTCGAACTCGTCGGCGAACCGCGCCCGCGCCGCGGGATCGTCGGGCCCGGCCCACTCGATGACCAGCTCCATCTGCGCGGGCCGGCCGCCCTCCGGGAAGACCGGGGCGGCCGTGAACTCCCCGATCGAGGCCCCGGTCAGGCGGGCGGCGTCGGCGACGGCGAGCTCCACGTGCTCGGCGATCACGTTCTCCCCGAACGCGTTCATAAAGTGCTTGCTCCGGCCGACGATCCGCAGCCGGGGCGGGCCCTCGGGCGGGACCGTGTCGAACTCCACCACGTCCCCGAGGTCGCACCGCCACAGGCCCGCGCACGTTGTGAGCACGACCACGTACCGCCGGCCCGGCTCGACCTCGTCGCACACCAACGCCCGCGCCGCGGGGTTCCCCGCGTCCTCCGCGGGAACGAACTCGTAGAACACGCGACCGTCCAGGTTCAGCCGCATCCCCGGGTCCCCGCGCCGATCCTGGATCGCGATGAACGCCTCGCTGGCCGCGTACACCTCCAGGCGTGTGGGGATGTCGTCGCCGTCGGGATCGCCGGACCACATCTGCCGGACGCGCCGCTCGAAGGGGTCGTACTTGACGCCGCCGTGGACGAACAGCCGCAGGTTGGGCCACACATCGCGGATGCAGCCGGCCCGTCGCCCCCCGGCCCGGGCCCGCTGAAGCACGCGCTCGAACAGGACCAGCGCCCACGAGGGCATCCCGCTGATGACGCGGACGTCCTCGTCCAGGCAGCGCTGGCACATCCGCTCGATCTTCGTAGGCCAGTCGGATTCGAGAGCGATGTCGGCGCCCGGGAGCCACACCGCCGTCAAGGGCCAGCGGATCAGGCGTGTCACGATGCCGGAGAGATCCCCGGTCCGCACCCCGTGCTCGTTGACGGCCAGGTCCGACGACCCGCCCAGGAAGAGGATCTTCCCCGCGAAGACGCCCGGGAGCGACACGCCGAAGCGCGCCGCGTGCGCGTACATGTCCAGCGCCGCCCGGGAGTTGTGACGCAAGAGGGCGCGGCTGACGGGGACGTATTTGTCCCCCGCGGTCGTCCCCGAGGTCTGGGCCCAGTCCCGGACGACGCCGGGCCAGAGCACGTCGCGGGCGCCCTCGGTGCGCATCCGTTCCAGCGACGGCTTGAGATCGGCGTAGGTGTGGATCGGGACCTCGGCCTGGTACGCCCTGAGCAGGTCCGCGCCGCGCCACGACCCGAGGCGTTCGAACCCGTGCGCCCGGCCGAACTCGGTCCGGGCCGCGGTCCGGAGGATCCAGCCGAGCTGCCCGTCCTGGATGGCTCTGGCGCGCCGGCCCCAGGATTCCTCGTCGGCGAGGGACCGGATCCGCCGCGCCAGAAGCCCGCGCAGGCCGAGCCCGATCGCCGCGGTCGGGCCCACCGGCTCAGCCCACCCCGTGCCCGACGCGCTCGGCCGGGCGCTCGACCCCGATGTCGTCGAGGAACTCGCGGATGCCCGCGGCGAACTCCTCCGGCCGTTCGATCATCGGGGCGTGCCCGCAGCGGTCGATCCAGCGGATCCGGGCCGCCGGCATCAGCGACGCGAACTCCTCGGCGACGGCCGGGGGGGTGACCGTGTCCTGCCGGCCCCACAAGAGAAGCGTCGGCTGGGCGATCATCGGCAGGCGGTCGCCCATGTGGTCAGCCTTGGCCGTGCGCGACAGCCGGACCAGGGCCCGGGCCGCCTTGCGGTCGGACAGTTCCGCGTAGGCCCGGTCCACGACGCCCGCCGGCATCCGCGCCGGGTCGCAAAACAGGTCCGTGATCTTCCGGTCGATCCACTCCCGGCTCGGCCGGTGCTGGACGTCCTTCTCGAAGGTCCGCTCGAACAGCCCGGACGAGCCCGCGAGCACCAGAGCCCGGACCCGGTCGGGCTCGGCGAGCGCCATCCGCAGCGCCAGGTGCCCACCCAGCGAGTTGCCCACCATCACCATGGGTTCGGCGATGTGCTCGCGCAGGAAGTCGCCCACGAGACGCTCGGCGCCGCGAACCGAGCACGACCCGCCGCGCAGCTCTAACAGAGGCGCCTGCACAAGCCACGACTCGGCGCGGTCGGCAAGGCGCCGGGCGGCGGGCAGGAAATGCTCCTTCAGCCCCAGGAGCCCGTGCAGGTAGACCACCGGCGCGCCCGCGCCGACTCGATCGGCCAGCACACGAACGGCCACGCCGTCCTCGACCCCGGCGCCCGGTCGGCTCGATGCGGTCACGTCGGTCGTTGCGGGATCGGTCACGCGGGGCTCCGGCGATGCAGCCACAGCCGATCGCCGCCCGCGCGACACCGCGCACCGGTCGGCCGGCCGGCCCATCGGATCCTGGACCGATACCCTAGCCGACCGCCCCCCGACCCGCC